>CACMTO010000003.1 GCA_902616645.1 uncultured Pelagibacteraceae bacterium | reverse complement strand
TTAATGATTCCCTATTTACTTTGGAGTTGCTATGCTCTATTTCTGAATCTTAACTTATTTTTATTAAATTAAAAAAATGGATGATGTTGTAATAGTTGGAGGGGGTATAATTGGCACAGCTACGGCGTATTTTTTGTCTAAAGAAGGTAGAAAAGTTAAAGTAATAGAGAGGGACCCAACATACAAATCAGCTTCTTTCCCATTATCATTAGGTGGGTTTAGAAGGCAATTTTTCCAGACAGAAAATATTCTACTTGGTAAATTCGCAAGAGAGTTTATTTTCCAAATACCTGAGTTACTTAAAACAAAAAAAAATCCCAAACCAACCGCAAGTATGGTTACAAACGGATATCTATTAATGTTTGGGCCAGAACATGCTCATGAACAATATAAAGCTTTGGAAAATCATAGAGCTTGTGATGCAGGTACTAAAAACATAAAAGGGTCAGAATTAAAAGATTTTTTTCCTTATATAAACTCGGCTGGTATAGAGACAGCAACATTCACAGATAATCAAAGTGAGGGCTGGATTGATCCTTTCATGTTTCATGGAGCACTAAAAAGTAAAGCTATGGAACTCGGAGCTGAATTTGTGAAAGGAGAGGTAAAATCTCTTTCAGAAATTAAGGCGAAAACTATTATTTCTGCAGCAGGTTGTTGGACGAAAGAACTTTTAGAGGATATTCCTGTAGAACCACAAAAACATACTGTGTTTAGAGTTAAATGTCCAAAACATATACCTGAAATGCCTTTAACAGGTGATTTGACAACAGGAGTTTATTGGAGACCTGAAGGAAAGGAATATTTGGCAGGGTCACCAAAGTCAGTTTTTGATGCAGAAGATCTTGAGCCGGCTTGGAATGATTTTGAAGAACTTGTTTGGCCAGCTTTAGCAAATAGAATACCTGCGATGGAAGAACTTAAATTGACAGGAGGCTGGGCAGGTTATTACGATTGTAATAGACTTGATAATAATGCGGTTGTTGGCAAGCACCCAAAGTTTGAAAATGTTTACTTAGCAACAGGTTTTACAGGACGAGGTTTAATGCAAGCTCCTGGAATTGGAAGAGCATTAACTGAACTGATTACTACTGGAAATTATCAGTCAATCGATATTTCTAATATGGCTGTTGAGAGAGTTCTTGGAAAAAAAGCAAGACCAGAACCTTACGTTCTTTAAGCTATGTGCCGCAAAATGTCTGATAATTTTCATTTGTGTTTGATGGTATTTGATATTCTTTAATTTCTTTTTGATTTACATAAGGATTTTTTAGAATTTTTAATAACTTATTGAATGGATCAATATTATTCTCTTCCGCAGCTCGTAATGCTTCCTCTACTTTGTTATTTCTTGGTATCACAATAGGATTAAATTTTTTCATTAACCTTAAATAATTTATTGAAGATTTATCGCTCTTTTTTAATCTCTCTTTCCATCTTTTTTTCCAAGTAATAAAATTATTATCATCATAAATTTTTTCTTTTTGCACTTCTTCATCCATTAAGTAACAAAATGTATTTGTATAATCAGCTTTTTTTTGATGC
Organism: uncultured Pelagibacteraceae bacterium; assembly: GCA_902616645.1. Taxonomy (GTDB): domain Bacteria; phylum Pseudomonadota; class Alphaproteobacteria; order Pelagibacterales; family Pelagibacteraceae; genus Pelagibacter. Next base: position 135,250 of record CACMTO010000003.1, on the reverse strand, counting down.
ATCCAAGTCAATAAATCCAAAATTAAAGATTTATCTTGGTCTTTGATAACTGACAGGCCAAGTTTATTTCCCATCATTTTAAGCCATTTCTCTTCATATTTTTTATCAAAAGAATTGATTTCTTTGGTGGCTAAATTAATAGCTTTGTTTTGATCTGAATCTATTAATGGTATTAAGCATTCAGCAAATCTTGCTAAGTTCCATTTTGTGATCATTGGCTGATTACAGTACGCATATCTGCCCATTTTATCAATTGAACTAAATACAGTTTTGGGATCATAAATATCCATAAAAGCACATGGACCATAATCAATTGTTTCACCTGAAATACTCATATTATCAGTATTCATTACACCATGAATAAAGCCTATTCTCATCCAGTCTATTACAAGATTAATTTGTTTATCTAAAACAATCTTTAATAGTTCAATAGGTCGATTTTTAGAGCCTATTATCTCTGGATAGTGCCTATTAACCACATAATCAAATAATATCTTTAATTCATCTTTATTTTGTCTAGCAGCAACATATTGAAAAGTTCCAACTCTTAAATGGCTTGAAGCTACTCTAGTAAGAATGGCTCCTGGCAGTAAGTTTTCTCTTACAACCTGTTCACCAGTTTTGACTACAGCCAAACTTCTCGTAGTTGGAATGTTTAATGCATTTATAGCTTCACTAATTAGATATTCTCTTAACATTGGACCTAAAACGGCCCTTCCGTCACCGTTTCTAGAAAAACTAGTTCTTCCTGAACCTTTAAATTGAATATCGTATCTCTCTTGTTTCTTGTTTATATGTTCTCCAATTAATACAGCTCTTCCATCACCAAGCATTGTAAAGTGACCAAATTGATGGCCAGCATAAGCTTGTGCTATTGTATCACTTCCATTTGGTAGTATATTTCCAGCAAACAATTCAGCTAATTTTTTTCTCTCAATATTTGAAAAGTCTAAATCTAGATCATCTGCTAATTTTTCATTCAGTAATAACAATTCAGGTTTTTTTACAATTACTGGTTTTATATTTTCTTTAAATGAGCTGGGAAGTCTAGCGTAACTATTATCAAAGTTCCAGTTTATGTCCATTTTTAAAATAAATTATTATTGCCAAATATTTTTTAAAATTTCTTCTCTTCGACATGCTTTTTTGTATTTAATATATTTTTGAAATTTAATTTTATAAAAATCTTGATGATAATCCTCTGCTTTAAAGAATTTTTTAAATTCTCTAATATAGGTGACAACTTTCTTATCAAATTTTTTTTCTAAATTTTTTATATCTCTTAAAATCAATTTTTTTTGATTTAAATTTTTATAAAAAGCTACAGATCTATAGCTATATCCTTTGTCACAAAATTGCCCATAAGCATCGAAAGGATCAATATTAATCCAAAAATTTTTAAGTAATTCCTCATAAGATATTTTCTTGTTATCGTAAATAACTTCGACAACTTCAAAATGTCCTGTTTTTCCATATGTAACTTCTTTATAAGTTGGATTTTCAGTTGTACCTCCTGCATATCCTGAAATTACTTCTATAACTCCATTTAGTTTTTCAAAGGATTCTTCCACGCACCAAAAACAACCACCCGCAAAGTAAGCTTTATCTTTCTCACTGGTATTAGCTGTTTGTGTTAATAAACAAACTAAAATAATTATGAATAATCTACTCATTATTCATCATATACAAAAATAAAGAAATTAGTCCATGTCATTAAAGGTAGCTACTTCTGTAACTTACCTTTAATGATTTAATAAACTTATTTTTTTTTATATTTTGCTGCTTCCTCTGAACCACCAGTTGCTGACCCTTTACTATATGAGTGAGCGCCCATACCAGCTAACTGTCCATCTTTTACTATTAGATATTGATTTCTAATTTCTTTACCTTCAAAGAAACACTCCAAGATCTCTCTTACACCATCAGAGTACCTTGATTGAGCAGTTAATGATGTTCCTGAAGTATGAGGGGTCATTCCATGATTTGGCATAGTTCTCCAAATATGATCGTTTGGTGCAGGTTGAGGAAACCATACATCTCCAGCGTATCCACTCAGTTGACCACTCTTAAGTGCTTTTGCTATTGCCTCTCGATTACATATTTTCCCTCTTGCAGTATTTACGATGTAAGCACCTTTTTTCATTTTACTTATCATAGCGTCATCGAATAAATTTTCTGTTTCTGGATGTAGTGGGCAATTAATCGTAACAACATCACAAACTTTAACCATAGACTCTACAGACTCATGAAATGTTAAATTTAGTTCTTTTTCAACACTATCAGGTAATTTATGTCTATCAAAATAGTGAAGATGAACATCAAATGGTTTCATCTTTCTCAAAGCATCAAGACCTATTCTTCCAGCTGCAACAGTTCCTATATGCATTCCCTCAACGTCGTACGATCGTTGAACAGCATCTGCAATATTCCAACCACCTTCATTAACAATTCTGTGTTGATTATGATAATCTCTTACCATTGAAACTATCATCATAACAATGTGCTCTGCAACTGATCTTGAATTACAAAAAGTAACCTCAACCACATCAATTTTATTATCCATCGCAGCCTGTAAATCAACATGGTCTGAACCTATACCTGCGGTGATAGCCATTTTAAGATTCTTAGCTTTTGCAATTCTTTCTTTAGTTAAATAGTAGGGGAAGAATGGCTGAGAAATGACTATATCAGCATCAACTATATGTTTATCGGCTTCACACCCATCTCCATCTTTACTGTTAGTCACAACTAATTCATGACCGTTGCTTTCTAAAAATTTTCTTAAACCTAGTTCACCTGACACACAACCAAGTAGCTGTCCTGGAGTATAATCTCTACCTTTTGGCGTAGGTAAACTCATTCCATCGGGGTATTTCTCAATTTTTGGTAATTGCCCAAGGGGATAAGATTTTGGCATTCCTCCTTTTGGATCATCGTATAAAATGCATAGTACTTTCATTTAATCTCCTGTATATTTTTTATAACTAATCTAACATCATTTTGAGACTGCTAGCAAATGAATTATTTTTGGTTGGGGTAAGTTTTTTTTAGAATAAAACGATTAATTATTACCGCAAAAATTATAATTATTATTGCGCCAGTTATTACTGGCGTCAAAATATAATCTAATGAAACGCTGCCTATTATTACAATTATTGGATTTCCGCCTGCTGGGGGATGAGTTACATTGAATAATATCATTAAGCCTACACCAAACCCAACTGCTAGAGGAATATTTATAAACAGAGGCAATGGTATTAGGTTTAAAAAAAATAAACCAACCGCAGCTGTTATCAGGTGACCAAAAAATACATTTTTAGGTTGAGCAAAAGGACTTTCGGGATAACCATAAAGCAAAACCATAGATGAACCGAATGAAGCTAATAAAAATATTCCAAGTTCAGTTTTGTAAGTTAAAAAAGTTAAAACTCCAATTGTAATTAACGAAAATATTCCTGCAGATAATGATTTTTTAAATTCAAAATTTTTCATAAGTAAGTAAGAGAATATGTATCACAGTGTAAAAATAAAAATTGAAATTTTAATTTTATTGTTCAATCTAAAGTTGTTAAAGATTTCATTAATTTACTAAAAATATAGACTTTTTAGAATGATTATCAATTGCATAAGTGTAAGCCTTATGGTTAATTATTATCAATAAATATGGTGTTTAACATAAAAACTTAAAAGGAGGAGAGATGTTAGCAAAAATGTTTAAAAGGCTAACTGCTACTTTAACAGTAGTTGTAGCTTTATTTTCTTCACTCGTTTTACCTCAGAAAGTGTTTGGAGCTGAAACTCAATACTTTCCAATAGCAAGTAGCCGGGTCGGCCCTTATTCAGCAATGGGAACTGGTTATTACGGTGCACAAATTGATTATTTGAATTATGTCAATATGACAGGTGGAGTGAACGGAGTCATGCTTACATGGCAAGAATGTGAAACAGAGTACAACGCTGTGAAAACAGTTGAGTGTTACCAAAGACTACTTGAAAAAGATGGTCAAAGAATAGTTGTATTTGATACTTTAGGAACTCCTGGAGCATATGCAGTTATTAACCGTATGGCAAAAGACAATGTTGTTTTAGCTCAATATGGTTATGGAAGAACTGACGGTGCTGATGGAAGAGTATGGCCATGGGTATTTAATGCTGCAAGTCACTACTGGTCACAAATAGCTGTTAAATTAAAATTTATGGCACAGATCGAGGGCGGAATTGATAAGATGAAAGGTAAAAAAATCGTTCACTTACACATCGACTCTGCTTACGGAAGAGAGCCATTACCAGCAATGAGAAAAATAACTTCTGACTGGGGGATGAAATTAGTTGAAATTTCAATTCCACCTCCAGGTCTAGAACAACAATCTCAGTGGTTGCAAATTAGAAAAGAAAAACCTGATTGGGTAACTTTCTGGGGAGCAGGTTCTGGAATGAATTCAACAGCAATGACTAATGCTGCTAGAATTAATTTCCCAAGAGATAGAATGATGTATGTAACATTTGGTGCTGCCGAAGAGGATATGTATCCAGCAGGTGATGCAGCTAAGGGAACTTATGCTGTTGCAAATGCTTTACCTGGAGAATATCCATTAGTTAAAGCCATCAAAGATAAAGTATATGGTTCTGGAAAAGGTAACTTAGCTGATCCAAACAGGATTGGTTCAGTTTACTGGAATAGAGGACTAGGTGCTGCTGTTATGTGGATTGAGGCATTAAAAAATGCTCAAAAGATGCATAACAAAGTTGGTAAAGCAGTAACTGGTGCTGAGTTTAGAGATGGTTACGAAGCTTTAAACATGACTGAAGCTAAACTTGAAGAGCTTGGTGTTGGTGGTATGCTTGCACCATTCGCTATTTCATGTGCGAATCATGAAGGTGCTGGTAAATTTGCTGTCATGCAGTGGGATGGAGATAAATTCAATCAGGTAACTGGTTGGGAAGCTCCAGGCGATCCTGCATTTATTAGAGGTCTAGTTGAGGCATCTGCGGCTAAGTTTGCTAAGGAGAACAACATTACACCGAAAAAATGCGGTTAATTAATTTAGAGATAAATTAATACCAATCGAAGGGGGAGTTTAAATAATTAAACTATTTTAAACTCCCCCTTTAATAAAATTTAATTTAATATAAAAAGAGAGCTTAATGAGTAACACTTCAGCAAACATTCTAGACATAAAAAATATCGAAGTCAGATATGATAATGTTATTTTAGCTTTGCACGATGTGTCTTTAAAAGTTCCTAAAGGAAAAGTAGTTGCATTATTAGGAGCAAACGGTGCAGGTAAAAGCACTACATTAAAAGCAGTTTCAACCATGTTAGCTTCAGAAAGAGGTAAAGTTACTAATGGTTCAATTGAATATGATGGAAACACAATAGATAAACAAACTCCTTCGCAAATGGTCGGACTAGGAATGGTCCAAGTGTTAGAAGGTAGAAGATGTTTTGGTCACCTTACTGTAGAAGAAAATATAATTTCAGGAGCATATTCAAGAAAATTATCTAAAGGTGATATTAATCAAGAATTAGAGAAAATTTACACTTATTTCATAAGACTGAAAGAAAGAAGAAAAAGTCAAGCAGCATTCACCTCGGGTGGAGAACAACAAATGATAGCAGTTGCAAGAGCAATGATGGCTAAACCTAAAATGCTATTATTGGATGAGCCAACAATGGGACTTGCACCTCAGTTAGTTGCTGAGATTTTTAATATTGTAAAAGAATTAAATACCAAAGAGGGAGTTAGTATTTTACTTGCTGAACAAAATACCAACGTTGCACTAAAAAATTCAGATTATGGTTATATCATCGAAACGGGAAGAGTTATGCTAGACGGTAGTGCACAAAGTTTATTAAATGATGATAAAGTAAAAGAATTGTATTTAGGTATTTCAAAGAAAGGTAGAAAAAACTTTAGAGATGTTCTTAAAGAGGAAAGTTTAACAAAAAAAAGTAATTGAAGATGGCATACGAAAGAAAATTTAAAATAGGAAAACCAATTTTAGAGGTAAATAATATTTCTCTCTCTTTTGGTGGTGTTAAGGCAATAACAGATACTTCTTTCAATGTACTTGAGCACGAGGTTAGAGCAATAATTGGACCCAATGGAGCTGGAAAAAGCTCAATGTTAAATTGTATTAATGGGATTTATAAACCTCAAAAAGGAACTGTTTCTTTTAGAGGACAAGTAATACCCAATATAACTCCAAACATTATGGCTCAAATGGGTTTATCCAGGACTTTTCAAAACTTAGCCCTTTTTAAAAGAATGTCAGTTTTAGATAACATTTTAGTTGGCAGAAAACTTCACACAAAAACGAATTTTCTTGAGGTCGCTTTACAACTTCCTAAAGTAAAAAAAGAGGAAAAACTAAATAGGGATAGATCTGAGGAGATAATTAGTTTTTTAGAGATTGAAGATATCAAAGATACACCAGTTGGAAAACTACCTTATGGACTTCAAAAAAAAGTTGAGTTAGGTCGAGCTCTTGCAACAGACTCTACAATAATTTTATTAGATGAGCCTATGGCAGGAATGAATGTTGAGGAAAAAAGAGATATGTGTAGATTTATTTTAAAAGTAAATGATGAGCTAGGCACGACTATGGTTCTTATTGAGCATGATATGGGAGTAGTTATGGATATATCAGACAGAGTTGTTGTACTTGATTATGGTAAAGTTATTGGCGATGGTACACCTGATGAAGTTAGATCAAATCAAAAAGTAATAGACGCTTATTTAGGAGTAGAACACTAGGATAAATATGGTTGATGAATTATTATTTTTCATGGAAGTTTTGGTTGGCGGTTTGCTTGCTGGTACGATGTACTCTCTAGTTGCTTTAGGTTTCGTTCTAATTTTTAAAGCTTCGGCAACATTTAACTTCTCTCAAGGAGCTATGGTTTTTTTCTCAGTGCTTGCTTTTTGTGGTTTCATGCAAGATTTTAACATACCTTTTGTGCTAGCATTTATTTTGGCTGCCCTCTTAATGGTTGTAGTTGGTTTATGCACTGAAAGATTTGTTTTAAGACCTTTGATGAATGCTAGCGAAGACACAGTGCTAATGGCTACAATCGGTCTTGGATATGTTTTAGAGGGTTTGGCTCAAGCTGCATGGGGAGTAGAAGTAAGAAGATTAGATTTAGGTATAGGAGATTTTCCAGTACCGTGGATCGCAGATAATTTAAAACTATTTATTAGTGCTCTTGATATCACAGCTGGATTAGTTGCAGCTATAATGATAATTGGTTTATTCCTTTTATTTAAATATACAAAAATCGGTCTCGGATTGAGGGCCGTAGCAGATGATGCAGGTGCTGCTAGTTCAATTGGTATACCTTTAAAACATATAATGTTATTAGTTTGGTCTGCCGCGGGGGTTGTAGCATTAGTTGCAGGATGTATGTGGGGTGCAAGAGCTGGTGTTCAATTTGCTCTTGTTGATCTTGCATTAAAAGCTCTGCCAGTCTTAATTATAGGTGGTTTCTCATCCATTCCTGGAGCCATTATAGGTGGTCTAATTATTGGCGCGGTGGAGAAGGTGTTAGAAGTATACATTGGACCGTTTTTTGGTGGAGCTATTGAGGGTTGGGCTCCTTACGTATTAGCAATATTCTTTTTACTATATAGACCGGAAGGTTTATTTGGAGAAAAAATTATTAGGAGAGTTTAATTTATGAAACCAGTTTTTATGACTTACACAAAAAAAGACCTAATCAACTTAGCTGTTTGTATGTTTTTGAGTGTATTAATAATACCGACATTTATTAAAACAGAATATTGGTACACCTCTATATTAATTCCTTGGCTATGCCTGGCTTTAGCTACAATCGGACAACAAATTGTTATGGGTTATACGGGACAATTAGCTTTGGGTGCAGCTGGTTTTATGGCTGCAGGGGCATTTGCCATGTTTAATCTTATTTTACGAGTGCCTGATCTTGGTTTCGTAGGCTCACTAATTGTGTCAGGTTTAATTGCTGCGGCTTTCGGAATTTTGTTTGGTCTTCCGAGTTTAAAAGTAAGAGGTATTTATCTAATGGTAGCAACATTAGCTTCGCAGTTCTTCATTATATGGATGATAGATAAATTTGGATGGTTTAAAAACTACGACTCATCAGGAATTATAACTGCTCAAGATATAGTTATCTTAGGAAAACCATTTACAACTCCTTTAGCGATGTATTTTGTATGTTTAGCTGTTACCACAGTTTTAACGTTATTAGCGATGAATATGGCTAGAGGTAGCACCGGGAGGAATTGGATGGCAGTTAGAGACATGGATATTGCTGCTGAGTCCATGGGAGTTTCATTATTAAGAACAAAAGTGCAAGCATTTGCTATTAGTGCATTTTATTGTGGAGTGGCAGGTGCTCTTTTCGCATTCTGTTACCTTAAATCTTTAGAGCCAGTTGCTTTTGATATTAAATTATCTTTTAAAATTTTATTTATGTGCATTCTTGGAGGACTTGGAACTATTAATGGTGCTTTTATTGGAGCAGCGTTTATTTTACTTTTTCCAGTTCTTTTAAATGCTATAGGAAATAATGTATTTCACGGAGCTATTGATGCTACAATTATTTCATCTATTGAACAGGTAATATTTGGTGGTTTAATGATTATATTTATGATCTATGAACCACTAGGAATGGCAAAATTGTGGGAAAACCTAAAACAAATAATAAAATCTAAATTATCATCCTCAAATATTAGAAGCTTAAAATCTGTAAAGGAAAAAAATTAAAAGTGAAAAAAAAGAAAATTATTTTTGCTTTACTTATAGGTATCATAATAGGTTTACTTGTTGAAAATAATTTCATTTTATCATAATCACAAATATAATTTTTCTTTAATTGATAAGAAATTACTTAAAAATTTTTTTTTTTATCTTTTTAAAAGTTTTAAAAGGTAATAAGATACACTCTTTTCGTGATAGGTTTTTTTTATTAAATAGTTTTTTCAAGCTACTGGTTTTTTTTTCAGAGATTTCGTTTTTACCTTCAAAATATCTCTCCGCGCTTTGGCACAATTGATCTACCTTTACTATTTTTTTATTAATTGACATTTCTGACAACAAACTTACTGATGCCTGGCAGTAAATACAATATTTACCCTCATAACCAAAATCTACTATTTTATCTTTATTCACAATCAATTTTATTTGTATTTCATCCCCACATAAAGGATTCTTCAATTTCGAATAATGGGTAGGTTCTTCAATATTTTTATTATATTTGGTTGCTGATGCAATTTTTAGTATATCTAAATTCATATCAATTAAATGTTTAAGTTATATATTATTTAGTTGTAGTTAAAACCATTTAGAATTAAATATGGCATAATGGTTGAACTTAAAAATGAAAAGATTGCTATTCCGATAGTTTTATTTGCAGGAATTTTATGGTCTTTCGGCCCTTTAGTTGTTAGATACATGGACGATCCCAACATGGTTCCCTGGCAATATATTTTTGGTCGTGGGTTAACAATATTTATCATATTAAATTTATATCTTTATTTTGAGGAAGGAATAAATTTCTATAAAAATTACAAAAAAGTAGGTAGATCAGGGTTAATTGGAGGCTGTGGACTAGGTGTAGCTATGGTTTCTTTTATATACTCAATTACAAATACAACAGCAGCAATTACCTTGTTATGCTTAGCTGCAATGCCTTTTTTTACAGCAATTTTAGCTTTCTTATTTCTTAAAGAAAAGATTTCAATAAATGTGTGGGTGTCAATAATTCTTGCCTCAATTGGTATCATTATTATGGCAGTTGGGAATACTGAAAAAAATTCTTTATTAGGTTTCTTTTTTGGCATCTTGTCCTCTATAGGTTTTTCCATATTTTCAGTTACCCTTAGATGGAGAAAAGAAACACCTAAATTTACGACAGTAGCAATTGCAGGATTATTTTGTTTTTTATTCGCCTCGATAGTTATTTTAGCTACCCAGCAATCTTTTTTTTCATCTAGTTATAATAGTTCAATGTTTTCTTTGCATGGTTTACTCGTTTGTTTTGGGCTAATTCTATATTCTATAGGTTCTAAAGCTATTCAGGCGGCTGAGCTAACTTTATTATCACTAACAGAAGTTATTGGTGGTATTTTTTGGGTCTGGTTACCTATATTTGGGATAAATGAAATTCCAACCACTAATACAATAGTTGGAGGTTTTTTTCTTTTTGTGTCGATTGTTTATTATAGTTTAATAATGAGATGGAATAAAAGACACATCGCGCTAAATTAATTCAAAAATTGAATGAGTATAAATAAGTTAATTGTTAATAGTTGGAACGAGTGGGATCCGCTCAAACACGTAATTGTAGGCAGAGCTGATGGAACTTGTATACCAGCTCCAGAGCCAGCATTAGATGCTAAAGTACCAGAGGATTCAGATATGAGAGGAAAGTTTGGACCTAGGACCAAAGATACTGTTGATAAAGCAAACCAATTATTAGATGATTTTTCAAATATTCTAATGAAAAGAGGCATAAAAGTAGATAGGCCCACACCAATTAACTTTAATCAAAAAACTTCAACACCTGATTGGGAGTCAAAAACTATGTTTGGCTGCATGCCCCCAAGAGATGTTTTATTGACAGTCGGCAATGAGATATTAGAGGCAACAATGAGCTATAGATGTAGATGGTTCGAATATTTATGCTATAGACCAATTTTAAAAAAATATTATAACCAAGATCCAAACATGAGACATGAGTCAGCACCAAAACCTAGGCTGACAGATGCAGATTACCGTAAAGATTACCTATCTGATAAAATAGGCATTCAAAAAAGACTTAAATGGACAGAAGATAAGTTTTTTGTGACAACAGAGGAAGAACCATTATTTGATGCAGCTGATGTTTTAAGATTTGGAAAAGATTTAATTGTACAACATGGTTTCACTACTAATTTAAAAGGAATTGATTGGCTTCAAAGACACTTTAAGAATCATAGAGTACATGCAGTTAATTTTCCAGGAGATCCTTATCCCATTCACATTGATGCTACATTTACTCCAGTAAAGGAAGGATTAATTATAAATAATCCTCAGAGAAAATTACCTAAGGAACAAAGGAAATTATTTGAAAATAATGGTTGGGAAATTATTGATGCTGCACAACCGGCGCATAATGAGCCACCACCTTTATGTTACTCGTCAGTTTGGCTTTCTATGAACATTTTAATCCTAGATTCTAAAACAGTTTGTGTTGAAAAGACTGAGAAATACCAAGCAGATCAATTAGATAAACTTGGAATGGAAGTAATACCCATAGATTTAAGAGATGCTTACGCTTTTGGTGGTGGTTTACACTGTTGTACTGCAGATGTTTATAGAGAGGGTAAACTCAAAGATTATTTTCCAAAACAGTAAAGGATTAAATTAGACTAATTTTTTTTTGAGTCGTCAATTTCAAATTTTTCAAGACTTGATGAATAATTATTTTTTACAGGTTCTTGCTCACTTTCAAATGATCTAAGCCTTTCCAATTCTTTTTCACGAAGTTTTTGGTCTCTTAATCTCTCTTTTAATTCTTTGGCTTTTTGTTCTCTGTCAAACTTTTCTTCCCACTCTTTTATTTTAATGTACTCTAACTGTTTTTGTCTTTCTTCTTCTTCTTTAATCGCTTTAAGTGCTTTATCTTTTCGTTTTTTTTCTTTTAACTCTTTATTTTTTTGCTCTTCTTCTCTTGCTTTTAAATCAATATCTTTTCTATTTTGTTCCTCATCTCTCAATTTAAGGTCTTTTTCTTTGTTTCTTAAATCGTTTGTTAATAAAATAAGGTTCTCATCTTTTTTAATTAATCTCTCATTTTCTAACTTAAGCTTGTCTTCTTTAGACTTCAAATCGTTTTCTTTAACTTTTAATTCGTCTTCTTTTAATCTAATTTTATTATTTTCTTTTTTTAATTTTTCTTCCCAGATCTTAAGCTCTTTTTTTTCTTTAATAATCTCATTATTTTCCTCAAGTTTTTTTAATTTTATTTCTTTAATTTTTTTTAGTTCTTGATTTTTTTTAAAATTTACTATTGCACTGCTTAGAGACCTTGTTGTTAAAGTCGCTATCTTGGCTAAACCACCGCTACTTCTAGAGCTTATTCTTTTTTTTGTTTTGGTTTTTATTTTTTTTTTGTAAGACATTTTTTTTTAAAAATCTATTTGAACAAAGAAATTACAACTATTCAATACTAAGAATTAAAAAAAAAAAATTAGGTGGTTATATTGAGTTTCAACCTGTAAGTGTCTATTATTTCATAAATTGTCAATAATTAGATATTTTTTTTTGCAATAGACCATTCTAGACTTTAATAAGTTTTAGTGAAAAAAATTAATAAATTAATTATTGCTTGTGATGGGGAGTCAGCCAGTGGAAAAAGTACAGCAGCAAAGCTTATTTCAAAAAAATACGGGTTATTATTAATTAATTCTGGGCTTCTTTATAGATTTGCAAGTAAACTAATTTTAAATAATAAACCCAAGAACGTTATTTCATATTTAAATTCTAAATTTAAAACTATTTCATACAAAAAAATATCTAGACTAAATTTACATTCAGAAAAAATAAGTAATCATGTTTCTACATTAGCTAAAGATAAAAAAGTAAGAAATATAATAAACAATTTTCAAAAAAAAATTATTAAATCAAACAAAAAAATTTGTGTTGAGGGACGCGATATAGCTAGTAAGATTTTATCTAAAAACCCAAAATATGACATTGCATTTTATTTTAAATGCAACATTGATGTTGCAAGCTACAGACGATGGCTAGATCTTAAAAAAAGAGTTTCTTTGAAAAAAGTTAGAAAATCTCTTCAAAATCGAACTTTCATGGATAAAAAAAGAAAACACAGTCCACTCAAGAAAGTCAAGGGTGCTATTTTAATTCAAACAGATAAATTATCCAAAAAAGATGTTTTATTAAAAATGTCAAAAAATATTGAAAAAATAATTTAAATATTTTGATCTAATATTCTTTTTTAGGTTCCTCAATTGGTTCAGTTGTTGGGTTTAATTCAATTCCAGCTGGTGTGATAGTTTGGGGCATGGCTACAAACTGAGAATCAGGATTATCAATTGATTGTCTAATTCTCATTCTATAAATTCCATAAAAACCGATTAATGAATGAAAAAAACAACAAAAAATAAAAAATCCATTTTGACCAACTAAATCCATAAAGATAGAACATAAAAATGGACCACTCATAGCACCTAATCCAAAAACAAATTGCAAACCTGCTCCAGCGGCTACAAATTTATCTTTTGATATATAATCATTAGTATGAGCTAAAATTAATGAAAACATTGGTAGACTACAAAATGAAAATAAAATAAAAAATATGTAAAACCATGTTTTACTAGTTGCAAGACCATCGGGTAAATACATTTGTCTTGATACTAAAATTGTTAATAAGCAGAATATCGCTGCGCCAAATGTACTGATAACAATTACTTTACGTCTATCATAAATATCAGAAATTTTTCCAACAGGAAATTGAGCAATTGCACCTGAAATAGCTAATAGAAATGTGACGATCGATATCTCTAAAATGGTAAAATTCATGCCAGTTGCATAAACTGCAAGTAGTGTAAATAAAGCAGACTGAACAGCTCCATAAAGTAGAGAGCTCACCATACCAAAAGGAGAAGCTTCATATAATTCATTTAATTTCATTGCTTTAATTCTTTTAAATGTGGGTGGTTTTTTCTTAGTCAATAAGATTGGTATTAATGCAATAGATGTAATTACTGAAATTAAAATAAAGGGTTGAAAGTTTTTCGGTGTACTAAAATTAAGTAAAAACATTCCAATTCCAATAGAGCCATATAGTATAACCATATAGATTGATAATACGCTTCCTCTATTTTTATTACTCGATCTATCATTTAACCAACTCTCAGCTACTGTATAAATACAAACCATACTTACTCCAGTTAAAAACCTTAATATGAACCATATAAATGGATGAACTAAAATAGAATGAATTAGAATAACCAAAGAAGCTAACGATGCAAAAGCAGCAAAAACTCTGATATGACCAACTCTCGAAATTATATTAGGTATAGTTGCAGCACCTATAAAATATCCAACAAAATATCCTGACATCATGAAACCAGTCGCAGTCAAACTAAATTCTTCTTGTACAGCTCTTACACCTAACAATGAGCCTTGGAATCCATATGCCATCATTATAAAACTCATTCCCAAAAAAAGAGCCCATGAATTTTTTAAAACTTTAGTCATAAAATTTGCGGTATTTATCTGCGATGTATTATTAAATCAAGACCTAATTGTGACAAACTTAAGAATTCTTAAGTTTCAAAAAAGAGTGAATAGCTATAGTAATAACGATAATTGCACCACCGATTAGCGTTTCTGTACTAGGTTGCTCTTTTATTATCAACCAAACCCATATGGGACCTATGATAGTTTCTAATAGAAAAAAAAGATTAACTTCTGCTGCAGGTATAAATCTTGGAGCGATGGTTACCAACACAAAAGGTATTGCAACACATAAAATGCACATCAAAGGTACTATTATGATGTCTTTATTATCAAGAATAAAACTTTCTATAAATATTAATGCAAAGATAGCTACAAATAACTTACCAACAACTGCCGCGGGAACAAGGTTTTTAGATTTAGCAGATCTTATTGTTACTGCTCCAACAGCTAATCCAGTAGCTGTAATAAAACCTAATAAATCCCCATAAAAATTACCTAATTTTAAAGAGTCAGAAAAAATGAAAATTATTGCTAAGAAAGTAATTATAATAGATATCCAAGTTTTTTTATCAGGTGTTTCCTTTAAAAAAAATGCGCTAAAAATAGCTGATAACATTGGCGCAGTTGCTATCATTACAAGAGTATTTGCCACATTTGTATTTTGAATTGACACAACAAATGTAATATTTGTAATACTAAAGGTTCCTATGTAAATAAGCCCATGATATCCGCTTTCCATAAGAATTTTAAAAAAATTCAATTTATAAATCAGTAACATTCCAACAAAAACCGTAAAAAAAGGAATTATACCTCTATAAAAAACTAAACCCCATGTATCGACGTTTGATAACCTTATAAATAGTGAGTCGGGTGTAATAAACATTACTGCCACAAAAGCGAGCAGCGATCCTTTTTGTTGATCTGTCAAATTATTCACACTTTTAGTTCTTTCCAAAAGGTTTTAGCAAGATTAATTCCTGATAAATCATAGAAAGTTTTTAATCCAGTTGGAGAAGTTATATTTATATCACCATTGAGTTTTTGATCAATAAAATCAACACCCGCAAAAAAAATCATCTGTTTTTTTAAATCTTTTGCAATAATTTTAGAAATTTTTTCTTCTAATTTAGTTAATTTCACAAGAGTTGGCTTCCCCCCTTTACTCATATTACTTAAAAAAGAATTTTTTTTAGGAACTCTAGATATAGAACCACATAACTTTCCGTTAATTAAGAAAATACGTTTATCGCCTTTACTGATTTCTGACAAATACTTTTGACACATAATGTATTTGTGTTTTTTTATAAATCTTTGAATAAATTTTAAGTCAAATTTGATTAATAAATGAATGTCATTACCTCCGTAGCTGTGGATTGGCTTTAAGACTACCTTTTTGTGATTTTTAATAAATGATTTAATTTCAGTTAAATTTTGGGAAAAAATAGTGGGAGGCATGTATTTTTGATACTTAATGGAAAAAAGTTTTTCTGAAATATTTCTTATTGAAGTAGGGTCATTTACAATTTTAACTCTATTCTTAATTGAATCTAGAATATATGTAGTTGAGATATATTCCAAGTTAAAAGGAGGATCTTGTCTTACTAAAATAAATTTACATTTGGTTAAATCTAACTTTTGTTTTTTCAATATATTGAAAACTTTTTTTTTTTTATAATCAAATTTTATGAAAAAGCCTTCAGCAAAAACTTTAGAATTTACTACTGATAAATCTTTAGGCTCGTAATAAAATATTCTGTATTTTTTTTTTTGGATTTCACAGGCTAAAAAAATACTAGTATCGGTTTTTGGATTAAGTTGTGAGGGATGATTTCCCTGAATTGCAACTATTTTATTAGTCATATAATTCATTTAAATCTTCATTTTCAGAAAATCTAGTAATCATATGATCTGCATTAGTTTTTTTGTTATCAATTATTCTTTGAAGATGTTTTAAAAATAAAGTTTCATTTTTTCCTTGTCTATTTATTATATCCCTATTTTCTAAACCTTTTTTTGATAAATCTAATAAAGTTGAAGCCCAAAAAAGAAGATCTTTACCCATTAACTGTGTATTAAATCCTTTTCGAGGAGCATCAAGATAAGCGTTAATAATTTTGTTTTTATCCCACTGTGAAATTAAATTATAAGTTTCATCAACATTTCCATATAAAATTCCCATATAAAAAGCTGGACCAGAACACAAACAGTCCCAACCACAAGTATCCATTGATCTAATTTCAATGTATTTTTTTAATCTATTTTCAGTAAATATTGTACTTAGGTGTATACTTAGATCTCTTTCTGTCGGCAATCTATTAGAAATCTCATCAATTTTACCATTCATGAAATCTTTAAATAAATATTTCCTCCCTGAAATATAAACTCCTTTATTTTCAATAAACAGGATCGGAAAATTCATAACAAATTCTGCATAATTTTCAAAATTTAATCTATCAAAAAATAGTTTTGGTAATCCACCACGAGAAGTATTCTGCCAAACTTTTGACCTGTAAGATAAATAGTTACTATTTTTTTTTTCAACGATCGATGAATTTGCAAATAATGCAATTGAAATTGGAACTATTGAATTTACTATTTGAAATTTTTTTATAAAGTCTTCCTCAGAATTGTAGTCAATATTCAATTGAGTGCCACAAGTTCGATACATCATATCTAAACTTGATTTACCATCTAATGGCATATCTTTTGTCATTAATTTATAACGAAGTTTTGGATTGTTGGGGACTTCATTTATTTTTGATATTGGGTCAAAACCAGTACTTACAATATTAATATTTAGTTTTTTAGTAACTTGCCTTAACTCAAATAAATAGTCATGAGACTCGGAGCATGCCTCGTGGATATTATTCAATTTTTCACCAGATAATTCTATTTGGTTTCCAGGCTCAAGGGTTATGTTTTTTTTTCCTTTATTTAATCCAATAATATTATCCTTTTCGTAAATTGGATTCCAACCAAATTCTAGTAAGGCTGTGAACATTTCTTTTATACGTTTATAGTTTACTCTTGTATTATTTTGGTTATTAAAAAGAAACTTTTCGTGTTCAATCCCAATTTTAAAATTAGTAGTATGCTTAACCCCAGATTTAAAATATTCTATAATTTGCTCTTTTTTTGTAATCATTGAGTTTTGAATAGTAATTAATTAAAAAATTCAAAGTAAAGAGTAAGGTTTTCTTGCAAAGATTTTTCTAACTATTGGTTTAAAAAACTTTAATGAAAACGATTTATAATTTGGATCAAATGAATTTTGGTCATACTTTTCACAAAAATTTATAGTGTCTTGAAAGTATTTATGTCCTTTATATTTATCTCTTTTATTTTTATCTCCTCCTAGATGATGTGCATAATAATACATTTGGAATTCTCCATGTTTTTCAATTATCCAGTGAGTTTTTTCTGATACATACGGTTTTAAAATAGCCGCGGCATATTCAGAGTGATTCATTGGTGCAAGCTCATCCCCTATATCATGTAGTAAAGCTGCTACTACCATCTCCTCACTTTCACCATTTTTATAAGCTCTAGTTGCACTTTGTAAGGAGTGCTCTAACCTTGAAACTTGATAACCTTCTAATGTTTCTGTTAAAGTAGACATAAATTTTAATATTCTATCGGCAGTCTTACTTGCAAAGTTCTTTTCATGCTTATCTAGAAAGAGATAATCTGCTTTTGTACCATTTTTCATTTCTGTGAAACTTACTTTTTTCATTTAGTTATTAGATGCCGAACTCAGTAATGATAGTTGAGTGATTTTGTTATCACCAAGCTCATCGATTGGTTTGACAGGATAATCTCCAGTAAAATAATGATCAGTCAATTGTGGGTAGGTTTGATTTCTTTTTTCAAAACCTATCGCCTTATACATACCATCTAAAGACAAAAATTTTAATGACTTAGCACCTATATATTGACAAATCTCATCGTTATTTTTATTTGCAGCAAGTAATTCTTTTTTAGTTGGAGTGTCTACTCCGTAAAAATCAGGATACTTTATTTCTGGACAAGCTATTTTAACATGAACCTCTTTAGCGCCTGCGTCATATAACATTTTCACTATTTTATGGGATGTTGTCCCTCTTACCAATGAATCGTCAATCAATATTATTTTTTTGTTTTTAATTGTTGTTTGATTAGCATTCAATTTCAATTTTACCCCTAAGCTCCTTATTTTTTGACTCGGTTCAATAAATGTACGTCCAACATAATGATTTCGGATTAGACCTAGTTCAAAATTTTTTCCTAAATGTTGTGCAAAACCCAATGCAGCTGCATTGCCAGAGTCAGGAACAGGCACTATTATATCTGAGTCTATATCATTTTCTTTTGCAAGTTGAGCTCCAAGATTTTTTCTGTGCTCATAAGCTGTTTTGCCATTTAAAATACTATCCGGTCTTGCAAAATAAATATACTCAAATACACATGGCCTAACTTTTTTTGGGGGGAAGGGTTTAATACTTTTCAAATCGTTATTTTCAATAACAACTATTTCTCCGTTATCAACTTCCCTTACAAATTTTGCTCCAATAATATCTAATGCACAAGTTTCAGAGGATAAAACATAGCTATCTTTAAGTTTTCCAATCACTAAAGGTCTTATACCATATGGATCCCTAACCCCAATAAGAGAGGTTTGAGTGAGCATTACCAAAGCATAGCCACCTTGAATTTGAAAAATTGCCTCAACTATTTTATCAATCGTATTTGGTCTTTTTGACTTTGCTATAAGTTTAACTATAGTTTCGGTATCTGACGTAGTATAAAATATTGCTCCATCATTAACTAACTTATTTCTTATAGAAATAGAATTTGTTAAGTTTCCATTGTGTGCAACTCCAATACCACCAGCGTTTGTATCAGCGAAGAAAGGCTGCAAGTTTCTCAATATATTATCACCAGTAGTGCTGTATCTATTATGTCCAATAGCGTAATTTCCTTTTAATTTACTCAAAATTTCCTCTTTATTAAAATTATCACCAACTAAACCAAATCTTTTTTCTGAATAATATTTCTTACCATCAAAGGTCACGATACCGCACCCCTCCTGTCCCCGATGTTGAAGTGCGTGTAGACCGAGAGCAGTCAACGCTGAGGCATCTTTATTATTACTTATACCAAATACACCACATTCTTCTTTAAGTTTTGGATTAAAGATCTTCAATTTTTTCTTTAGAGTCTTTATATGTTTTTTCATTAGGAAATTCTTTTAATAAATAATTACTACCTTTTTCTAAATATGGAAAGATGTATGATTTGTCCAAATTTATCGGCCATTTATCATAATTATACACGATATTTACACCAGAAAAGATAAATATAGAGATTATATAAGCTCTCACAAAGCCAAAAAAGAATCCAAATAAAGTATCTAAACTACCAATACCTGAATAACTAATAGCTTTACTAATACCTTTACTTATCATTAAAACTAAAAAAATAGTAATAACGAAAATGATTATTCCTAAAACAATATCTAATACATATTCATTATCAATAATATCTACAAAATATGGTTTCGTTTTTGGGAAAATTAGTAAAGTAATTATATATGCAAATAACCATTTAGATATAGACAAAATACTTAAAACGAAACCTTTTCTACTACATTTTATTAACGATAAAAAAGTTATAAAAATATATATTAGATCAATGACTGAAATTAATTCAAAAGAATCTTCCAAAAAACTTGGCATAAAGTTATTCTTCTAAAGGTTTAACAAATAGTATTAATGAGGGAAGTAGCGTTAGCACTGAAATCATCGCAAATAGCATTGCCAAACCAGTAAAAATTCCAAAATAAATCGTAGGTATAAATTTAGATAAAACTAAAATTGAGAAACCAAAAACAATTGTAATTGAAGTATTTAGTATTGCCCTTCCTACTGTAGAATGACATAAAGTTATTGTTTCATTATAATCTTTTGAATTTTTAAATTCCTCTATGTATCTATAAATATAATGAATGCTATTATCAACAGCTATTCCAATTGTTATCGCGGCAATCGTTATAGTCATCATATCTAAAGGGATCTCCATTAACCCAATTATTCCTAAAATAAAAAAGGCTGCAATAAAATTTGGAATTACACCAATTAAAGCTAATTTAATATTTCTAAATAAGATTAAAAACATTATAAATATTCCTATCATCACTAAACCTAAAGTAAGTATTTGAGATTTGAATAAGCTTTGAAGTAAATTATTAAATAGGATAAGTACACCTGCAAGTTTAAATTCATCTTTTTTTAAACCAATTTTATTTATCAAATCGGATTTAATTTTTTTTATCAAATCGTTTCTTCTTAAATTTTCTTGAGAGTCTATTATTCTTAAACTTATTCTTGCTTCATTATCCTTAATTGATATGTATGGATCAACTATTTCAGATTTAATGTTTTGTGGAATTTTTGAGTATAGCACTCCCATTTCTAAAGTTCCCAAAGGTTTATTGTTATTTAAAAGAGTAGCCACATCTATTATTGAGGAAAATGATAGAACTTTTCCGATTTGAGGTAAATTATCTAAATAATTATGAACTGATGCAATTTTATCTATTTTATCTTTTGTAAACCAATATTTTTCTTCATTATCATTATTCTCATTATCACCATCACCCCAGTTTTCAAATTCATCATCTTCTTGTGATTGAACTTCTTTTTTTTTTGGAAATTTTAAGATCACTTCAAGAGGTGTTGTTCCACCTAATTTTTCATCAATAAGTTTCATTCCCTTATAAATTTCTGTTTTTTTACTAAAATAATTTATAAAACTATTCTCAACTTCAAGTTTGCTAATTCCAAATAAACTTAATAAAATTATAATACCGGTAAATACAAAAATTAATTTTTGATAATTTTGAGAAATTTTTCCTAAAAATTTTGTAAAATTAGATTCTTTACTATTTTTTAAAGAAATTTTTTCCTTAGGGACAAGACTTATTAAACATGGAAGTAGAGTGAAGGTTATAATAAATGAAGTTAACAAACCTAGAGTCATCATCCATCCAAAATCGATGATCGGTTTAATTTCACTAAAAATTAGAGAGAGAAATGCAATAATTGTAGTCAGGACAGTGTATAAAATAGGCCAAAACATTTTGTTAGTAGTCATCGTAATTAGTTCTAGGATAGTTTTATCAGGGTAACTTTCACTGAGTTGTAAAAAACGAGTACTCATGTGAATATTCATTGCCATAGTTAAAATTAACATTAAAGCGATAAAGTTTGATGAAATTACAGTTACTTTCCAATTTAGTAAACCCAATATACCAGTCATAATAGTTACTGAAAAAAAACAACTGCTTATTGGAACAATAATCCAAATTAACTTCCTAAAAACAAACCACAAAGTAAAAACAATAAAGATAAAAACACCTAATCCAAAAACAATAATATCACTTTTTATAAACGACATCATATCATCTGCTATCATAGGAATTCCACCGAGATGTATTTTTCCTATATCTTCATAGCTTTTTATGACATCTCTTATTTCAATAATATTTTGATGATTTTGTTTTTTGATAAGATCTTTGGAAATCTCAATTTCTTTTTTTGTTTTGTTAGAAAAATCAGTTAAATCATTTTTTTTTAAATAAACTATAATACCACTTGTTTTACCATCTTCGCTTATAACAAAATTTCGGAAAACTGGACTACTAATAATCTCATTAAAGCCTCTATCTTTATCAATATCATCATCTTTTAAAGTTTTAAAATTTGTCAGACGTTCTTGCAACGGTAAATCAGTGCTATTTAATAAAGGCACATCTAGTAAAGTGATTACACTGTGAACCCAATCTAAACTTTGAATCTTGTATTTTAAACTTAAAAGATTATTAATGGATATGTCTGAGACCATCCCTTCATTAGGAGTGTAGGTCAATATAAGAAATTCCTTAGAGCCGTATCTTTCTGAAATTTCCTCTAAATATTTAAGATCAGGATCACCGTCAATGAGTAGGGTTTCAGAGGAAGCATCTAATCTGAAATCTTTTGAATAATATGAAAAACATATAAGTATTACTATCAAGATAGAAAAAACAGACTTTGGATTTTTGAGAACTAAATTATGATAAAATCGGGCTAACATTTAAACCCTTTTATATTTGAAATTATGTATTTTGAGTATCTTTAAATTTGGTGAACATTGCCTCAAACTCAAGCATTATATTTCCAGTTGGCCCATGTCTTTGTTTTCCTATAATTATTTCAGCTAAATTTGAAATCTCATTCATTTTAGCTTGCCATTCGGCGTGCTCTACAGTGGCAGGTCTTGGTTCTTTTCTCTCTAAATAATATGCTTCTCTATAAACAAACATTACAACATCTGCATCTTGCTCAATAGAACCAGACTCTCTTAAATCAGCTAATATTGGTTTTTTATCATCTCTTTGTTCTACAGCTCTAGATAATTGTGAGAGAGCAACAACTGGAACTGCCAATTCCTTTGCTATCGCTTTTAAACCTTGGGTAATTTCAGAGATTTCTTGAACTCTACCATCTTTATTATTAAAAGTACCTCTCATTAATTGAATATAATCTACAACAATCATTTCAAGTCCAAAAAGTCTTTTTATACGTCTAGCTCTATTACTAACTGCTGCAATACTAATTGCTGGTGTTTCATCTATATATAGTGGTAATTCTGAAATATTCTTTGAAGTTTCTATAAATTTATCGAACTGATCATCAGAAATTTTTCCTCTTCTAATATCATTTGATTTTATTCTTGATTGTTCAGCTAAGATACGAGTAGACAATTGTTCAGATGACATCTCTAAAGAAAAAAAGGCAATTGAGGATTTTTTTCCTTTATCTTGTAATTTTTTTGCAGCGTTAAAAGCTATATTAGTTGCCAAAGCCGTTTTTCCCATTGAAGGTCTTCCAGCAATAATAATTAAATCTGACTGGTGAAGACCTCCAAGCCTATCATCTAAATCTCTAAGACCAGTAGGTACGCCAACTATACCTTCATCATTTTTGTAAGCTGCAGAAGCCATATCAATAGTTTGTTTCATAGCTTCGTCAAATTTTATTAGAGATGAATTAAAAGAACCTTTCTCAGCTAAATCAAATAGTAACCTTTCTGAATTTTCTATAATATTTTGTCCAGATGTATTTAGGTCATTAAGTTTTGCATTATCAATTGTTTGTTCTGAAATTTTAATTAGCTCCCTTCTTACAAACATATCATAAATTATTTTTGAATACTCAGTAGTTTGTCTAGTTGAAGTAGAAAATTTTGTTATTTTTACTAAATATTCTGGAACGTTTAAATCGTCTTTTTCATCCTCAAAATAATTTTTAAGTGTGATAGGATTAGCAAGCATACCTTTATATATCAAACTTTCAATGGCACCAAAAATTTTCTGATGCATTGGATCATAAAAATTTTCACTTGAAATAATAGTATTTATTTCGTCAAATATTTCATTTGAAACTAAAATTGAGCCAATTACTGATTGTTCAGCTTCTATATTGTTTGGAAGTTCTTTGAATTTATCTTTAACAATACTTAATGTATTTTCCATTCAGAGAAAATATAGTAAAATTAATTATTTAAAATACAAATTAAATGCTGGGGAGAAAATTGTATAATTATTGAATAGTCTCAGATGATTCAACATTAATAGATATTTCTGCGTCAACTTCAGAGTGTAAAAAAACTTTTACCTTAAATTTGCCTAATGTTTTAATATCTTTTACCGGCTGTATCATTGAAGGCTGTATCTCTATTTTATCATTTTCCAAAATAAGTTTTGAAATCTCAGTAGGCTTAACCGAACCGTATAGTTCTTTATTTTCAGTACATAGTTTTTTTACTAAGTACTCTTTTTTATTTATTTGCTCTGCAATTTTTTTTGCTTTTAATTTTCTATCGTTATCTTTTTTATTTAATTCAGTTTTTATTTTTTCAACTTGAGCTATATTCTCTTTAGATGCAAATAATGCTTTTTTATTTGCAATTAGAAAATTTCTTGCAAAACCTCGTTTGACATCTATTATTTCTCCAATAGAGCCAATTTTTTTTATATTTTCAAGCAGAACGACTTTCATTTATAATAACGCTAAATTCCTTGCTCTTTTAATAGAAATAGATAACTCTCTTTGTTTTTTTTGGCACACATTCGTTACTCTAGAAGGTAAAATTTTACCATTTTCGGAAACATATTTTTTTAAAAGTTTAATATTCTTGTAGTCTATTTTTGGCGCTCCCTTGACTGAAAGCGGACAGCTTTTCTTAAATCTATATTTATTTGGTTGAAATAAGCTTAGTTTTGCAAAATTACTTTGCCTATTTTTCTTATTTCCACTTTGCTTCTTTGGCATAATTTAATTTTTTTTGTCAGAGTTATCTTTATTATCAAAATAATTAGTTTCAATATCAAATTTTTTTACTTTTACAGTCAAATATCTTAAAAGTTTTTTATCCAGAGCCTCATTTTTTTCCAACTCTCCAATTAGTTTTCCATTACCCTTTATCTTAAAGTGTATATAACTTCCTTTTTTATTTTTTTTGATTAAATAAGAAAGATTGATTAATCCCCAGTTTTCTGTTTTAACAACTTCTCCTTGATTTTTTTCAACAATTTTTGAATATTTATCAGTCAATTGTTTAATTTCTGCAGGGGAAGTATCTTGCCTTGCTATAATTGTGTGCTCGTATAAGTTCATTTAATTTTTAATTAGAAAATGAGGATATACTATTATAAATCTTCAATTACAATAGCAAAATGGTTAAAAAAATAGGTTTTTTTATATGATTTCAATAATTTTTCCGGGTCAAGGCTCACAATTAGTCGGTATGGGAAAAGACCTTTTTAATAAATTTGATTTAGTAAAAAAATTATTTAAAGAGGCTGACGATGTTTTAGAATTTTCTTTATCAAAAACTATTTTAGAAGGTCCTAAAAACTTACTTGATCAAACAGTTAATACACAGCCAGCAATATTTTTAATTAGTTATTCCATATTTAATTTAATAAAAAAAGAATTCAATATTGATCTAAATAAAGCAAAATACTTCGCAGGACACTCATTAGGTGAATATTCTGCATTATCATCAGGAGGTTACTTAAGTTTTGCTAAAACAATAAAACTATTGAAAGCTAGAGGAGATGCAATGCAAAACGCAGTACCAAAAGGAGAAGGAGGTATGGTAGCAGTATTAGGTACTTCAATTAAAGTTATCGAAAAAATTTTAAATGATAATAAGGATAATTTTAATGTAGAAATAGCCAATGATAATTGTGAAGGACAAATTGTATTAAGTGGCAAAAATAAAGATTTAGATAAATTGTTTCTTTTTCTGAAATCAAAAAATATAAGAAATATCAAACTGCCTGTGAGTGCCCCATTTCACTGCAGGTTAATGAGCAAAGCAACAGAAGTAATGAAAAATGAATTAGAAAAAATAGAATTTGATGATTCTAAAATAATATTGATTTCAAATGTAACAGCTAATGAGGTAAAAGATAAAGATGAACTAAAAAAATTACTTATCGAACAAATTGAAAAGAGAGTTAGATGGAGAGAAAGTATAGAGTATATGATAGATAAAGGGGTTAATCATTTTATAGAAGTAGGACCTGGAAAAGTTTTATCAGGGCTCGTTAAAAGAATTAATAAAGATGTAAAAATAAATACAATTAATAATGAGAATGATATAAAAGATATCAAAATATGAATAAATTAGATAAAAAAAAAATAATTGTTACGGGAGCTACAGGAGGAATAGGAAATTCAATTATTGAGAGATTAAGCGAGTGCGGGGCTACAATTTTAGCTACTGGAACAAAGGAAGATAAGTTAAATGAATTAAAATCAAAATTTGAAAACGTAAAGATTTTAAAGTTTGATATTTCTCAAAATGACAAGATTGAAGAATTTATAGAAAATTCATTTAAAGAGCTTGGTGGTGGTCTAGATTGTATTGTTAATAATGCAGGAATTACAATCGACAACCTGGCTATAAGAATGAGCCTAGATGAATGGAGTAAAGTTATTAATATTAATTTAACTTCAACTTTTTTGATATGTAAATTTGCAATAAAAAAGATGTTAAAAAATAAGTCAGGGAAGATTATTAATATTACTTCAGTTGTTGGTCATACTGGGAATTTAGGTCAATCTAATTATACAGCATCAAAAGCAGGTGTTGTAGCAATGACCAAAAGCTTAGCAGTTGAATATGCAAAAAAAAATATAAATATAAATTGTATTTCCCCAGGTTTTATTGAGACAGCCATGACCGATAAAATAGATGATAAATTTAAAGAAATTATTTTATCAAAGATTCCCTCAGCAAGACTGGGTCAACCTAAGGATATAGCAAATGCTGTTCTTTTTTTAGCATCTGATCAATCTGATTACATAAATGGAGAGACAATACATGTTAATGGAGGGATGTATATGGCTTGACAAAAGATGTTTTTAAACTAATAAGAATTCATAATAATAAATAAGGATCAATATGTCAGAAGATATCTCAAACAAAGTAAAAAAAATCGTTGCTGATCATCTAGGTATAGATGAGTCAAAAGTTACTGACGAGTCAAGTTTTATAGATGATCTAGGAGCTGATAGCTTAGATACAGTTGAATTAGTGATGGCTTTCGAAGAGGAGTTTGGTTCGGAAATTTCAGACACAGAAGCTGAAAAAATATTGACGGTAGGTGACGCAGTTAAATTTATAGAAGGTAAAAGTAACTAACAAAGATTTGATGCTCTATAAAAAAGGTGGGATTATGGTAATACTATCATCTCCATCTGGGGCAGGCAAAACCACTCTTGTAAAACTCCTATCTGAAAAAAACAATTTTTTTATATCAACTTCACACACAACAAGAAAACCGAGAGAAAAAGAAATTAATGGAAAAGATTATCATTTTGTCTCTGAAAAAGAATTTAATAGATTAATTAAAAATGATGAATTTATAGAATATGCAAAAGTTTTTAATAACTTTTATGGCACTACCAGGACTCCGGTTATTACGAATTTAGAAAAAAAAAGAAATGTGATATTTGATATTGATTGGCAAGGAGCAGATCAAATCAAGAATAAAAAATTGGATTACAAATTAGTTACATTTTTTATATTACCACCAAGTAAAAAAATTTTACGTGAGAGACTTTCAAATAGAGATATGAAAGATAAGTTAATTGTTGAAGAAAGAATGAAACAATTTGATAGGGACGTATTGCATTGGATTAATTATGATTATGTAGTTATTAATGATGAATTGGATGAGTGTTTTCATAAGATCCAAAATTTAATAGATGCTGAAATTAATAATGGTTCAAAAGATTATGATAAAAAATACGTAATGAGACATATTGAAAAACTAATCTCTTAAATTTTCAAATTCTTTAGCCAAAAGATAATACGTCTCATTATCTAAATTTTGAGGTCTTAAATCTAAATCTATATTAAGCTTTTTTGCATATTCGATATTATTTTTAAATAATTGATTGTAGGGTTTTTTAATTTTTTTTCGTCGCTGATTAAAAAAAATTCTAGTTATTTTTTCTAGAGTTTTTGAATTTTTCAGTTTTAAATAATCTTCCTTTGGGGTAAAGACTAATAATGAACTTTCAACTTTGGGTTTTGGATTAAATGAGCATGGTTTTATATCAAAGATTTTTTTAACATTTAATTTCCAATTTGATATTACAGACAGTCTTCCGTAATTAGATTGATTACTCTTACTTATTATTCTGTCAGCTACTTCTTTTTGAAACATTAAAACTAATTTGCTAAACCAAAAGTTACATTTCAGATTTAATATCCATTTTATTAATATCTCAGTAGAGATATTGTAAGGGAGATTTCCAAAAACAATCAATTTATTTTCTGATAGTTTTTCCTCAGAAATATTTAGAATATCATCATTTATATAAATAATTGAGTTGTTTAGTTTTTTTTTTAATATTAAAATTAGATTATTGTCCTTCTCAATAACAAATAACTTTTTTGGTTTTTTTGCAAGTATTTCAGCTGTTAGGTTACCAGTTCCTGGACCAACCTCTAACACCTCCTGATTTTCTATCTCTGCACAATTTAAGATTAATTTGATAACATTTTTGTCTATTAAAAAGTTTTGTCCCAAACTTTTTTTTGGAATTACTTTCATTTATTTTGATCCAAAAATCTAATCGCTTTAATTAAACTTTTAGGATCAGATTTGTTTTTTCCAATCATTTCAGTATTTGGACCATGATCAGGAGAAACTCTTAAAAAAGGAAGACCTAATGTTATATTGATGGCATCAAATCCATAAATCGCTTTAATAGGTGATAAGACTTGATCATGATACATCCCAATTATAACATCGAATTTTTTAATATTCTTTTTTAAAAAAATTGTATCGGCAGGAAAAGGACCTGTTACATTAATTTTTTTCCTTCTTAAATTCTTAATTGCAGGAATAATTATTTTATTTTCTTCACTAGCCCCAAGAAAATTTTCACAATGAGGATTTAATCCTGTTATAGCTATTTTTGGTTTTTTAGATAAAATTTTGTCAAAAAAATTTGATATTAATAATGATTTCACAACAATGTCATTTTTGCTCAATTTTTTAGAAACCTTACTTATTGGTAAATGAGTTATTATTGGTGAGATCGATAAATTTTCATTATATATCAACATACTGTGTCTATTTTGAATTTTGAAAGCTTTAGATAAATATTCTGTGATGCCAGGATATTTATTTTTTAAAAAATATTTTTTTGATATAGGCCCATTTATTAAACCTGAAATTTTATTTTTTTTTATTACATCAAATGCTTTATTAAAACATCTTTTAATATAATGATTTGATTTCGATGAAATTTTTTCAAAAGGTTTTTTGAAATTATATTTAATGTTAATAACATTAATTTTATTTATTATTAGATTGTCAAATTTATTTTTTTCGTAATTAATTAGATTTAAACCAACATTTAATCTCAGTTTTTTTAATTGTTGAACAATCAAATCATAAGATCCAATCAAAATAATGGGTTTTTTATTTTTGTACGATTTAAAGGATTTAACTAATATCTCTGAAAAAATACTATTAGGCTCACCACTTATAATAATTATTGGTTTAGTAACTTTCGATTTGAACATTTAATTTAATTTTATTGAAATATACTTGGGAAAATTGATCAAATTGTCTTGTTCTCTCGGACTCTATCATTTTTTTAAGTACCTTATCTTTATCTTGTTCTAATTTAATTTCTTTTTTATCATTCACAAATAATAATAAGAAACTTCCACCAATATTAAGCGGTTTTGAAACTTGATTTATTTCTAATTTTTTTAATTCATCTCTTATTTTAGTTGAAAGTTGACTCTCAAGTAATTTACCAATTTTTCCACCGAATTTAGCACTCTCTGAAATACTATATTTATTTGCAGCACTACTAAAACCGATTAATTCAATATTAGATTTTATTTCATTAATCTTTGCTGTTAACTCTTCTTGAGTTTTAGCTTGAAAAACAATTTCAGATAGATCATATTCGATTGATTTTTTGAAATTTAAATTATTTTGTGATATTTTTTTTTTTAAATTTTCCTCATCTATATTGATCTGGTCTTTATATTTAAGACCAATAAGTTGGTTCCATAAGATTTCAAGTTTAATTTTTTGTTTAACTTCTTCAACAGATAAATCAAAAGATTTTAAATAATTTTCAAACTCTTTTTCAGAACTTATGTTTAATTTTTTATAAAAATTTTGAAAAATATTATTTAAATAATCGTATCTATTAAAATTTTCTAACTCGTAAATTTTTTTTAATTCACTAGTTTTTATTTTTTCACGAATTAACGAGTCCTTTGCAATATTTAAACCCTCGCTCAAAGGAATCTTCTGAAGTTCATTATTCAACGCAATTAAATAGTTGTATTCTTTCTGAATATCAAAATTAGTGATTATTTCATTATTTATCTTATTTACTATCTTAATTTTTGTAGAGGCATAAGATATATTTTGTATTAAAAGAATAATAGAGATAATTAAGTAAAACGCTAATTTTTTCTTTAATTTATTCATTTATTTACTCCAGGTAAGTCTATTGATCCACCAAAAGGCATTAAGGTGATTGAGAAAAATAAACTTTCTTTAGGTTTTATATCTCCATCTTCATAATAATCTTTTTTGTATTCGATTCCTGCAGTTAAGCAATCCATCTTATACTGATAAATTAAATTATAGTATTCAGTTAGATCTGTCTTTTTATTTTTTCTTGTACGGAATTTTAAAAATTTATTATTATTAATTTCATATGACGTTTCATTTGATATAAAACTTTCATCTCCTACATCATTCGTTTCCTCTAAAAATTCAAAAGAAGTTACAAAATTGTTAACTTTAAAAAAAGTGTTAACCTTATGATAATTAAATTTACCAAAATTATTATCTGCTAAAAAGTCGTAATTAAAACCAAAATTATCATCAGGATTTAGGTTAAGTTGGCCAACGATATTAGATGTTTTATTTCCAATTGAACTCTTTATAGGAAGATCTTCATTCTCCTCATCTCTAAATGAAGATGCGAGATTAAACGAAAATAACTCTTTATCACTCAATTTATCTAATATTTTGAATTCGTTTCCTAAAGTTATAGAATTTTTACCCTCTAAA
The DNA here is from genome assembly GCA_902616645.1 of uncultured Pelagibacteraceae bacterium. Classification (GTDB taxonomy): domain Bacteria; phylum Pseudomonadota; class Alphaproteobacteria; order Pelagibacterales; family Pelagibacteraceae; genus Pelagibacter. The sequence goes on along the minus strand of CACMTO010000003.1, from coordinate 104,367 downwards.
GTTTCATTAGACGCTATTCTGTTTATTGAATAGATATTATTATAATCAATCATCCTATCTGAACCTCTGATATTTTTATTATTAGACGGATTTAATTTAGCCACAAATATTGGAGTGAAAAATGTATTAAATTTTTTACCATCTTTTTTTAATGGTAATTTTGAATTAAATTGAAAAATCCCTTCAAAGTTATGCTCTTTTTTATTTTTTAGACTCGCTGAATTCTTAGAGTCCGCATTGAAATTTTTAACCTGAAACTCATAATTACTAACAATTCCCATATCATTAATTAAATCTAAGGACTCATATGAGAAATTGTTTACCAATATTTTTTCATTAATGTTTGTATTATAAATCTTGTTATAGCCTATGTTTGTCATTGATAAAGATCCAGGAAGCTTTGTGTTAAAACTTTTTGTAACACTAAAATTTGGTAAAATAAATTCATATTTATCACTATCTTTTTCTTCAGTTAAGTCCTCAAAAGCTTCACCTGAAATTGAAAGATCTAAATCATCACTAGTTGCGTTAAAATCAAGTTTTGATGAAAGAGTAGTTTGAGAACCTATTATTGGTGAATTTAAGTTATTATATTTTAAATAATCATCATTTGATGAAAACTGTAATTCTAAATTAAATTCCGAAAAGTTAAAATAATCAAATTCAGTTTTAAAAGACGATTTAGAAAAAAAATGTGTTCTTGAATTATTTGAGGGTATTAAAAAATCTCCACTTTGGATACTTGAATCAAATATATGATTACTATTTTTAGTCAAAAGTCTGTACTCTCCCTGATAAATATTTTTTTGTTTATCATAAATTCTCGGAGAAAAGGTAAAATCAGAGTTTTCAGATATTTCAAAAAAATATGGTATTTTAAAATAACTATTTAAACTTGCAGCTGAAATAGATGGAGTTAGAAAACCAGATTGTCTTTTTACAGTCGGATCAGGATGAAAAAATTTTGGAAAGTACAAAACTGGGATATCAAAAATTTCTAATTTCGCATTATCATACGTAACGGTTTTTTTATATGGGTCATGTTTTACTTTTTCTGCTTTAATTAACCATGGTGGGCAGCCATCTCTTTTCTCACAACTAGTATAAACAGCTTTGTTAAAAGTTGATATTTTATTTTCTATATTTAAAGAGTTACTTTTTATTCGAGGTAAGTATCTTTTTAATGATAATTTATTATCTTTATTTACAATAATATCTTTTCCTAAAAGTTCTTTATTTTTGTAGTCGTAATACAGATTTTTAATTTCATAAATATTTAGATCTTTATCTGTTAAAAGAACGTTTTCAGTTATTATTAAATTATCTTTAATTCTTATAATAAGGTTTTCTGTGTTTAAAGAGTTTTCATCATTATCTTTAATTTCAGTTTTTTTTTTAGACGAAATTTCCTTTTTAAGTCTATTAAACAAAATATCAGACGTATTAATAAAGTATTGATCTTCTTTTTTGATTTCTGTAGCACCTTCCGATAAAATTAGATTCTTTTTTTCGTAGAATACTATTTTAGTAGCATTAATTGTTATTTTGTTTTCTTCATCTATTAAAGCAACATTATCATAAATAGTATAATTTTTTTTTTCTTTATCTATCAAAAGATTATCACCATATATTTCTAGTCCCTGACCGTCTTTGATAACTATATTATTGGACGCTTTAATTAGTGTCTTGTCGTTAATTTCAATATTTTCTGCCTCAAATTTTATTTCAGATCCAAATAACCCAGGAATAAAAATAAAATTGAAAAGAATTATAATTTTAAATATTTTTAAAAATTTATTTCTCATTTATCCTGACTAAATTCATGGTAACAATCATAAGAATTATTATTTGTGGCCCCCAAATTGAAAACAAATATGGAATATTTTGTGTTTCAATTACTACGTTGAAAAAATGATTTATATAATAAATAATAACGGAAATTAGAATTCCTAAAGTTATGCTAAATATTTTTGATTTATTATATTTAATTTTTAGCATTAAAATCGATGCAATACAGACCATAAGAGTTAGATAGATAGGGTATGAATATAGTTTGTGTTTATAGCCATTAATTACCTCGGTGTTATATCCTAATAATTCATAATCCTTTTTCAAATCTTCAAGTTTGAAGATGTTTAAAGACGAAAAATTTTCAAAAATTGATAGAATTTTTTTAATATTAAAGTTTGAATAAAATTCAACCTGTTCATATTTTTCTGTAAAATTATCCGTGTTAACAACAACATCTTCTAATAACCAATTATTATCTTTAATTTTGGCTTTTTTTGAGATTATAATTTTTTTTAAGTTGAAATTTTCATCAAACTGAGAAATTGATACATCTAAAAGATTATCATTTTCAATTTTCTCAGCATTAATATAATTTGTTGAAAGATCTAATTTATCTCTAATCCATAAACCATTCCCAGTCACCACTGCTAGATATTTATCATCTTTAGTGTATTGATTTTTAATTTCTAAGTAAAAAAATTTTAGATTGGACGATACATTATAAAAAATTATAATCATAAATAATCCAATAATAAATGTAATTAGACTTATAATTTCAATGATTTTAAGATTTGTTATACCGTAAGCCTTGTAAACTACCAATTCATTACTCTCAATAATTTCTACAAAGAAAAATATCGCACTTATTAAAATGATAAAAGGAAGTATTTCAAAGAAAATTGAAGGGGCGTTTAATAAAGTTAAAAAAACTGGAAGCATAATTTGACTATCACTATTTTGAAGAAATTTTATTTCTTCAAATAAATTCATAATAATTATCATAACAAAAAAAACTGCACTGACTTTTAAAAAATTCAAAATATATTTTGAGTATAAATATTTTTTATAAACTGAAATCATAAATTATCGAAATCTTATCTTTCTGTATAATATAAAATATTGAAATAAAATTATTAAGATCAAAGAAATAATAGATAGTTGAAAATTTAAAAAACTCTTACCTGAAAATGAAGCAGATAATTCAGAGAAAATTAGGATAACAGCTCCTAATATAAATGTAAATGATCTATAGTATTTGTGATTTATACTTTCTTTTGAAAACAATAAGAGAAAACATGCACTTATCGCGACTGCAATATAATAAAAAGGTTTTACAAATCTTTTGTAAAGCTCTTGCTGTAAAATATTAAAAGATGATTCATTACAATCAAGTATATGATAATATGATTGATCATTCAAAATATGAAAATTTATATAACAGTTTACTAATAAATAAGAATCTTTTTCCTGTATTTTAAAATCTATAATTGATTTAGTTAAATATTTACTCAGATCAATGGTTGTGCTTCTAAAATCAAAAGCTGTAATATTATCTTCATTAATATTTATTATTTTACCATCTGTCAAAAAAAGTGATCTTTCCTGATTAGTATTTTTTAGTATACCTTTTGAAGCATAAATAATTTTTGTATTTTTCAAATCTTCTACGTCTTTTAAAAAAATATTTTTGTAATTATTTTGGGTATCTTTTTTTTCAACATAAATTGTGAGTTTTTCTACTGTGTCAATAAATTTTTTTTCATTAATCAGTGATGGGAAAAAATCAATACTAGAAGTTTGTATATATGTTCTTGCTTTGTTTTGGCAAAAAGGAATTACTACAGAATTAAGAAATATTTGCAGTATTAAATATATTATTGAGTATTTTAGGACAATATTTAAAAAATTTTTCTTATCAATTCCATTAATCCAAAAAATTTTTAATTCATTTTTATCCTCCGAATTGTTAATGGAATAGCAGATTGCGACAAAAAAGATAAATGGCATCAATCTCGAGATTATTTTTGGCAGATTCAGTAATGTATATTTTATATAAACTAATAAACCGTGGCCATCTTCGGTAACAAAATCTAAAAAATTAACTGCTTGAATTACCCAAACAATTATACTTAGGCTTAATAAACAGATAAAAAAAAATTGAGTGTTATCTAAAAAAAATTTCTTAAAAATTAAGTTTTTATTGTAATTAATCATTTTTAATCTATAAAATCTCTTTTTAAATACAACCTAAACTACATATATATTTAAAATGTCAATAAAAATAAGTATTATTAACGATATTAGTAAAAAATGGATCAAAAAATATGCCAATTCAAATTAATTTAAAAAAAAATAGTATAAAAAAACATATAAATAACCTTGTATTATTTACTGATCAAAAATTTAATACAAATCATATTAAGAAATATATTTCTAGCAAAGAATTATCCTATATAGACGATTTATTAAAAACTAGTGATTTGAAAAAAAAAATCTTAGTTTTTGAACTTAGCTCAAAAAAGAGAGTGATTTTGATTTCAATTAAAAAGGATCTAAAATCATCAGATATAGAAAATTTAGGTGCTGAGTTTTTTGTTAGAATAGATCAAAATAAAAAAGAGGATTATTACATCAATACAGATAGCGTAAATATTAGATATGAAAATTTTATTGGGTACTTTTTGCATGGGTTAAAATTAAAATCTTATAAGTTCAATAAATACAAATCAAAAAATCAAACAAAACTTATTTCAGTCAATGTAGTTGGAAATAAAAATAAACCTTCTTTGCAAACACAACTAAAATTTAAAGCATTAGAAGAGGGAACTTTTTATGCAAGGGATTTAGTTTCTGAACCAGGTAATGTTTTACATCCTGATGAGTATGCAAAACGATTAAATAATCTAAAAGAAACTGGTCTCAAAATAAATATTTATGATGAAAAAAAATTAAAGAAGTTAGGTATGAATGCACTACTTGGTGTGGGTCAAGGAAGTATAAGAGGATCATACCTTGTTACGATGGAATGGAATGGATTAAAAAATAATTCAAAACCATTAGCATTCGTTGGAAAAGGAGTTTGTTTTGATACTGGAGGCTATTCACTCAAACCAGCGAAATTTATGGAGGATATGACTTACGACATGGCAGGTTCAGCTACAGTTGTAGGCTTAATGAAAAATTTAGCATTAAGAAAAGCTAAAGTAAATGCAGTTGGTGTAGTAGGACTTGTTGAAAATATGGTTAGTGGAAATGCTCAAAGACCAGGAGACATCGTAAAATCATACAGTGGAAAAACAATTGAGATTTTGAACACTGATGCAGAGGGTAGATTAGTTTTAGCTGATGCTTTAACTTTTACTGAAGAAAAATTTAAGCCTAAGTTTATAATTGATTTAGCAACTCTGACAGGAGCTATTATTGTATCTCTTGGATCAGAATATGCTGGCCTTTTTTCAAATGATGATCAATTATCAAAACAAATTTTTACTGCAGGAGAAAAAGTAAATGAAAAAGTTTGGAGAATGCCCCTTCATAAAAATTATGATAAACTTATGAATTCAAAAAATGCCGATGTACAAAACATAAATTACGTTGGTGGAGCTGGTTCAACAACTGCAGCTCAATTTTTACAAAGATTTATATTAAATAAAACTCCCTGGGCCCATCTAGATATCGCTGGCATGGCTTTTTCTAAATATGGTGGGGCTTTAAATTCAGGAGGTGCGACTGGTTTTGGAGTTAGATTATTAAATCAATTAATTGAGGAAAGCTATGAGTGATATAGAGCAAACACTTTCAATTATTAAACCAGATGCTGTTGAGAGGAGTTTAGAAAAGGAAATTAAAGAAATTTTTATAAAAAACGGATTTTCAATTATTCAAGAAAAAAAAATTCAAATAGAAAAGAATGAGGCCGAAAAATTCTATAAAGTTCATGAGACAAAACCTTTTTATAACGACCTTTGTTCTTATTTATCTTCAGGCCCAATCGTTGTTATGATTTTGGAAAAAATTAATGCAGTTAAAAGTAATAGAGAATTAATGGGCTCAACAAATCCAAAAGATGCAAAAGAAGGATCCATTAGAAAAAAATATGGGATTTCAATAGATAAAAATTCTGTCCATGGATCAGATAGTATCGAAAATGCAAAGTTAGAAATAGATTTCTTCTTTAAAGATTAGTAAAAATTTTCATTATAGCTTTAGGATAAATCTTATGTTCATTTTTCAAAACTTTTTTTGCCAATGAAAAAGGTGTATCTTTCTTTATAATTTTTACTTTTTTTTGTAAAATTATTTTTCCTGAGTCAAGTTTAGAGGTTACATAGTGCACAGTGCAGCCAGAAAATTTATCTTTATTCTTGATTGCTCTATAGTGGGTGTTCAAACCCTTGTATTTAGGTAATAGAGATGGGTGGATATTAACAATTTTCCCTTTGAAGTTTTTTATAAAATTTTTTGATAAAATTTTCATAAATCCAGCTAAACAAATAAAATTAATTTTATTCTTTTTTAAATAATGAAGAATTTTTTTTTCGTCTACTAATTGATTTTTGAATTTAAAAATTTTCTTTTTTATCTTGTATTTTGTAGCATATTTAAGACCTTTTGCTTGTGAATTGCTGGAGACAAGAAGAGAAATTTTAATAGGGGATTTTTTGAGTAAAGAAAATTTAATTAAATTTTTAAAATTTGATCCAGTTCCAGATATAAAAATTGCAGTATTTACTTTACTTAAACCAGTGAATTTTATCATTAATCTTAACTTTTTCTTTTCCAGAAGATATTTTTCCAATGATATAAGGTTGATATTTTTTATCAAAAAATTTTTTTACTTTTTTGAAGTTTTTTGATTTTATAATCAAACAAAATCCAACTCCACAATTAAATGTTTTTAACATTTCCTCATCACTGATATTATTTTCTTTAAGCCATTTAAAAATCTTTAATGTATTAATCTTTTTTAGATTAATTTCAGCACATAAATTATTTGGAATTATTCTTGATATATTATCTTTAATGCCTCCCCCTGTAATATTAGCACAACCATTTATTAAATCTTTATCTATTAATCTTAAAATTTCTTTAACATAAATTTTTGTTGGCCTTAATAATTCTTTTTTTAAAAATTCATTTCTTTTGATATTAATTTTTTTTTTCTTCAAAAGATATCTTATCAAAGAATATCCGTTTGAGTGTAAACCACTTGATGGAACCGCAAGAACTAGATTACCTTTTTTTATTTTTGTTTTATTCAAAATTTTTTTTTGGTCAACTAGTCCTACTGCAAAACCGGCTATATCAAATTTATTCTTTTCATAAGTACCGGGCATTTCTGCTGTTTCACCTCCGACCAGCTCACAATTAGAAATTTTACAACCTTTAACTATTCCACTAATTATTGCTTTTAACTTTTTTAAGTCAATCTTATTGATCGATATGTAGTCTAAAAAGAATATAGGTTCAGCTCCTTGCACAATTAGGTCGTTTACACTCATAGCAACTAAGTCAATACCTATTGTATCAAATTTGTTCAAAAGGTTTGCGATCTCAACTTTTGTACCAACTCCATCTGTACACGCGACTATTTTTGGATTTTTAAATTTATTTGGGATTTCATTTATTGAACCAAAACCTCCAATTTTGTTAAAACTTGAATTAACTTTATTTTTTTTCGATATATTTGTTATAAATTTTACAAATTTTTCAGCAGCTGGAATGTCAACACCACTTTTTTTATAGGTAAATAAGTTTTTATTCATTAATATAAAGTATGAAAAATAATAATATTTATATTCATATGAAAAATATATATATTTTTTTTATCTTTCTATCCCTATCAATATTTTTTTTTTCCACAGCAGAATTAAAAGCTAAGCCTTTTCACATTAAAAATATAGAGATATCAAAGCCATTTATGTTAAGTTTTGATAAAAATGAGGTAATCAACGAGGGTTTCAAAAAGGCCTTTTTTGAATTGATTTACCTAATAGTTAATTCTTCTGAGCAAAAAAAATTTAAATCAACAAAGCTGAATGAGATTAAAAGCATGATTAATTCCTTTACCATTGAAGAAGAGAAATTTATAAATGATGTTTATTATGTTAATTTAGGAGTTTCGTTTGATAAAAAGAAAGTTTTTGAATATTTGGAAGCTAAAAATACCTTCCCATCTATACCGGATAAAAAGAAATTTTTATTTATTCCTATTATTATTGATGAAAAAATAAATGAGTTGTCCATATTTTCAAATAATCAGATTTTTGATAATTGGAACGAAGAAAATAAAAGTTATTATTTAATTGACTATATTTTGCCTACTGAAGATCTTGAGGATTTAGATCTTTTGAAAAGTAAATATGAATTTATTGAACAATATGATTTTAAAGAAATAATTAATAAATATGGCTTAAAAGAATCTATAGTGGCTTTAATATTTAAGGATAAAGATGGCTTAAGAGTTTTGTCAAGAATTACAATTAAGAATAATATTAATTTGAAGAATCAATTATTCAAAAATGTTAATATCGAAAGTGAAGATCAAATTAAAGAAGTAATTGAAAAATTAAAAACTATTTATGAGGATTATTGGAAAAATTCAAATCAAATAAATACGTCTATAAAATTAATTTTAACACTTAAGGTTAGTAATTATGATAATAAAAAAATTTCAAAATTTGAAAATATTTTAGATGAAACAGATTTTGTATATAGCTATCAAATTTCTAGTTTTAATAAGGACCATAATTATTATAAAGTAATTTATAACGGAACACCAAAAGAATTTTTAAATACTATGAAAGAATATAATTATACTTTTGATACTCAAAATAAAATTTGGTCACTTAGATGAATGAAATAAATCAACAACTGATAAAATTTAATCAGAAAAAGGATTTTAAAGAAGATGATTTTTTTGTTTCTTCAAGTAACAAAGCTGTTTTCAATTTTTTATATGAATGGCCTAAATGGCCAAAAAATTTTTTAAATATAAGTGGTGAACATTATTCGGGTAAATCTCATTTAACCTCAGTATTTATTAATAAATATAAAGGTATAAAATTTAATGCTAATGAGTTAAATAATGATGATTTAGATAGAATTAAGAATTATCAGAATATAGTAATAGAAGATTTTAATAAAGAGGTTAATGAAAATTTAATCTATACTCTTATAGATTTAATTGAACGTAACAGTAAATATTTAATAATTACTTCTGTGGTGCCGATCGTGAATATTAATTTTAATTTAAATGATTTAAAATCAAGATTAAAAAATTTTATTTTATTAAGTATCAAAAATCCAGATGATGAACTAATATTTGCTTTGATATTAAAAAATTTATCTGACAGGCAAATTTCTTTAGATAAAAAATTAGTTGATTTTATAGTGAAAAGAATACACAGATCGTATAGCAAAATATTTGAATTTATATATAAGATTGATGAGTTAAGCTTAAAGAGAAAAAAATCAATTAATGTAAAAATAATTAAAGAAGTTTTAGGAGAATAGTGAATAAATACAGAAGTCATAATTGTAACGACTTAAGAATAAAAGATGTAGGAAAAAAAGTTCTTTTATCTGGATGGATCAATAAAAAACGTGACCATGGAAACATTTTATTTATTGATTTAAGAGACAATTATGGCATCACACAGTGCATTATAGATAAAGAAAACCCTAATTTTTCTTTGATTGAAAAAATGCAACTTGAAACCGTCGTCTCCATTGATGGTAAAGTTGTGAATAGGTCTAAAGAAACAATCAATAAAGAGATAAATACTGGAGAAGTAGAAGTATCAATTGAAAATTTAAAAGTTTTGGGCAAATGTAAAGAGCTACCACTCCCAGTTTTTAGTGATCAGGAATATGCTGAAGAAATTAGATTAAAATATCGATTTTTAGATCTGAGAAGAAAAAAAATTCATGAAAATATAATTTTAAGATCCGAAGTAATTTCATTTATCAGAAACGAAATGAAGAGAAAAGGTTTTTTAGAATTCCAAACACCCATTCTCACCTCTTCAAGTCCAGAGGGTGCAAGAGATTTTTTAGTTCCGAGTAGATTAAATCCAGGGAAATTTTATGCTCTCCCACAAGCACCACAACAATTTAAACAACTTATAATGGTCTCTGGTTTTGATAAATACTTTCAGATTGCTCCGTGTTTTAGAGATGAAGATGCGAGATCAGATAGAAGCCCAGGAGAATTTTATCAATTAGATCTAGAAATGTCTTTTGTCGAGCAAGAAGATGTTTTTAAAGTAGTAGAGGATTTAATGGTAAGTACTTTTATGAAATTTTCTAATAAAAAGATTATGTCCAAAAAGTTCCCAAGAATTACGTACTCAGAATCTTTGTTAAAATATGGTAGTGATAAACCTGACTTAAGGAATCCTCTACTAATAAATGATATTACTAAAATTTTTTTAAGGGATGATGTGTCTTTTGAAATTTTTAAAAAACTTGTAAAGAATGGATCAAGCGTAAGGTGTATTGTAACAAAAAAAACTCATAATATGCCAAGAAGCTTTTTTGACAATATTGACAAGTGGGCTAAAGAACAAGGAGCATCGGGATTAGCGTATTTTACAATTGAAAAAGAAAAAAATATTACAGCTAAAGGACCTGTGGGTAAATTTTTTTCAGAAGAATCTTTGAAAGAAATTATGAAAATCACAGATGCAGAAATAGGAGACAGTATTTTTTTGTCGTGCGGCAATAAAAAAGAATTAGAAAATATCACATCTTTAGCTCGAGATAAAATTGCAAGAGATCTTGGTCTTATCGATGAAGACAGTTTTGCTTTTTGTTGGGTTGTTGATTATCCAATGTTTGAAGAAAATAGTGAGTCTAAAAAGATTGAGTTTAGTCATAACCCTTTTTCAATGCCTCAAGGCGAAATAGATAAAATTAATTTTCAAAAGCCTTTAGACATATTAGCTTACCAATATGATATAGTTTGTAATGGTATTGAACTTTCATCTGGTGCCATTAGAAACCATATACCAGAATTGATGTACAAACTTTTTTCTATTGCAGGTTATAGTAAAGAAAAAGTAGACCAAAAATTTAGTGGTATGATAAATGCTTTGAGTTATGGTGCTCCACCTCATGGAGGTATAGCTCCTGGGATAGATAGAATTGTGATGTTATTAGCTAATGAAAAAAATATTAGAGAAGTAACAATGTTCCCAATGAATCAAAATGCACAAGATCTAATGATGAATGCACCCTCAGAAGTTAATGAAAATCAACTTAAAGAACTTGGTCTATCTTATAAGACAAAAAAATAAATTATTTTTTACCTTTAAGGCTTATTTTTATATCAGATAAATCAACTAGATTTTTTTTATAGTTGTTTCTAACAAATCCTTTACTTGTAATATCTTTAACAATTTTTAATAAATGATTTTGGTCCTCTAAGTTTTGTCCATCAGTTGTAGAGCTATCATTAGAACTAATAGATGGGGTGTGAGCTAAATCTTCTCTATTTTGATATGAAATAGCTAATTCTCTAAATATATAATCCAGAATAGAGGAAGCACTTAAAATCCTGTCATTTCCTAAAACTTTACCTGATGGCTCAAATTTTGTACCAACAAAAGCACTTATAAATTCGTCAAGTGGCACACCATACTGCAAACCTAAAGATACGGCTATCGCAAAGTTATTCATTAAAGCTTTAACTAATTCACCCTCTTTACTCGTATCAATAAAAATTTCACCAATTTTACCATCTTCATATTCTCCAGTATGTAAATAAACTTTATGATCACCAATAGTCGCTTTTTGTATATATCCTTTTCTTCTATCAGGCATACTAAACCTTTTGCCATTTTTATCGTTATTATTACCTAATGAGTTGACTACTTTTTCCAAAGTTCCATTAGCTGGCTTTGTTTGATCTATAACTACATCAATTTTTGTTTCTTTTATGATTTTTTTGTTATTTGGATCCAGACTTTTTGTTTTACGATTATCAAGTTTTACATCTAAAATCTCAAATTTTCCATCATCTCTTTTCTCAAGGTTTTTTAATTCTCTTTCATCAATATTATCTAAATAATGATTTACTTTAAAAGTGCACGTGTAATAAGTTTCAACTACATATTTTGCCATATAACTCCAATTTTTAAAATTAGTTTGATTAATGAATCAAATTATTTATATACAAAATCAAATTTTAGTCTAATTTAATTTATACAATTTTGAATTGAAATAAATGTTTATTTTATGTTGACACTTTTTAAAAAAATTTTCACGTGGTGGAATCGAGACACTTTTGGTACTAGATTAAATACAATTTTCTTTGGAAAATTAGTTGGTAAAGATTCATTTGGAAATAAATACTATGAAAATAAAAAAGGGAAAAGATGGGTAATCTATGCTGAAGAAATTGACGCTTCAAAAATTCCGGTTGAGTGGTACTCTTGGATTCATTTTACTCCAAATAAAATTGAAAAAATTCATGAACTCGATAAGTTTGATTGGCAAAAGTCTCATCAACCGAATTTAACTGGCACAAAAGACGCATATTTTCCGAATAGAAATAAAAATGTTACTAAGAAAAAATATAAAAGATGGAAAGATTAATAATTATATTTATCTTTTTACTATTATGCCTTTTTAATACTTCTAAAATAATTGCTGAAAATGATCTTCAAGGCAAATTTACAACAATCAAAATTTTAGATAAAATAAGCTCAAAAAATAATCAAATTAAGTTAATGAACGGTGAAGAGTCAAAGTATAAAGACTTATTTATTAAAAGTATGAAATGTATAAACTCTGAATTTGATGACGATCCAGAGATCATTGCATATATCCAAGTAAAAGATTTAACAAATAAAGATAACGATGACGTATTTGTTTTTAACGGATGGATGTTTTCCTCTAGTCCATCGATAGCACCTTTTGACCACCCTGTTTATGACATTTGGCTAGTAGGCTGTAATTAAATTATTTTTTCTTTGTCCAGCCAGGTTACATTAAAGTCAGAATTTATAAATTTTTCATGACTTAAGACTTTTTTATGCAAGGGTATTGTTGTTGTAATTCCCTCAATAACGAATTCATCTAGGCTTCTATTCATTCTTTGAATTGCTTCAACTCGATTCCTACCATGACATATTAATTTACAAATTAAACTGTCATAAAATGGACTAACTTTATATCCTTGATATATTGCTCCATCAACTCTAGTTCTGAAGCCTGAGGGTTGATGACACATTCCTATTATACCTGGTGAAGGTTGAAAATTTTTACTAGCATCCTCAGCATTAATCCTACATTCTATTGCATGACCTCTTGGATTAATATCCTCTTGTTTTAATGCAGTCTTACCTGTAAATGCTATCCATATCTGTTCTTTAATTATATCTATACCAGTAACCATCTCTGTTACTGGGTGTTCAACTTGTACTCTTGTATTCATTTCTAGAAAGTAAAATTTTCCATCTTGGTAAATAAACTCAACTGTTCCCGCTCCTTCATAACCAATCTTATTGATCATATTAACTGTTTTTGCAAATAAGTCTTTTCGAATTTCATCATTAAGAACTGGACTTGGAGTTTCTTCAATCAACTTTTGATGTCTTCTTTGGACTGAGCAATCTCTTTCGAATAAATGAACAGCTCCGTTTTTACCAGCTAATATTTGTACCTCGATATGTCTAGGGTTTTGAAAAAATTTTTCAATATAGACTTCGTCATTACCAAAATATTTTTTTGCCTCTGTCTTGGCCATAGAAAATTGTTCATCAAATTCTTTCTCATTATTAACAACTTTCATTCCTTTACCGCCTCCACCCCCTGAAGCTTTTATTAAAACAGGAAAACCAATTTCTTTACATAATTTCATTGCATCTTTTGAGTCTTTGATACCACCCTCTGAACCTTCGATTACTGGTAAACCATTTTCTTTTGCAATTTTTTTAGCTTTAATTTTGTCACCCATCATTTCAATATGTTTCGATGATGCACCAATAAATTTAATGTTATTTTTTTCAAGAATTTTTGCAAATTCCGAATTCTCAGATAAAAAACCATATCCAGGATGAACTGCCTCTGAGTTAGTTAAATCTACTGCGGATAAAATTGCAGGTATATTTAGATAACTGTTAATTGGTTGTTGTGAACCTATGCAAACACTTTCATCAGCTAGTCTTACATGCATACTTTCTCGATCAACGTCTGAGTGAACTGCTACAGTAGAAATGCCCCACTCTTTACAAGCTCTTATAACTCTTACAGCAATTTCTCCTCGGTTAGCAATTAAGATTTTCTTAAACATTACTCGAGAATAATAATTGTTTGCCCAAATTCAACTGGTTGCCCGTCCTTTACACAGATTTCTTTAACGATACCATCAGCTGTTGAAGGGACATGATTCATTGTTTTCATTGCTTCAATAATCATAACGGTGTCGCCTTTTTTAATTTTTTTTCCAACTTCAACAAATTTTTTTGCACCAGGCTCTGGTGCATGATAGGCAGTTCCAATTATAGGAGATTTAACTTCAGTGCCTGGAATGTTGTTTGAAGATAATTTTGAGGTTTCAGATAATTTATTTGAATTATTTGTGGTTGCAGAATGTTCTCTTAAGCTTACTTTATTTTTAGAAACTTTTATTTTTGTATCTTTTTCAGTGTACTCTAATTCTGTTAGATTAAATTCATCTAAATAATCACTTAGTTCTTTAATAATTTTTTTATTTATCTTCATTGTTAAGAAGTTTGTGCATTGAAATTATGGCTAAAATATAACCTTCATCACCTAAACCAAAAATTCCACCTGTAACTATATCACTTATAAGCGACTTATGTCTAAATTCCTCCCTTTTATATATATTAGACATATGTATTTCAATTATTGGTTTCTTAAAAATACTCAAAGCATCTCTTATAGCTACTGAAGTATGAGTAAATGCGGCAGCATTAATAATCATCCCATCAAAATTTTTTCTAGAATCTTGTATTAAATTAACCAGCTCACCTTCAACATTGGACTGAGCGAATTCTATTAATAATCCTAGATCTTTAGATTTTTTTTGACAATTTTCTTTTAATTTATCAAGGGTAATAGATCCATATTGTGATTGTTCTCTTTCTCCTAATAGATTAAGATTTGGTCCATTGATAATAATAATTTTATTATTCATTCAGCTTTTATATACGATGAGAAAAATAAAAAAAATAAAAATTAAAGTAAATGGCAAAATAAAAACAATTAAAAAGAATAATAGTTTATCTAATCTTCTAAAAATTTTGAAAATTCCTTTAAATAAAGTAGCTGTTGAATTAAATCAAGAAATTGTAAATAAACGAGAATTAAATAAAATAAAGCTTAAAACTAAAGATAAAATTGAAATAGTCCATTTCATTGGAGGAGGATAAAAATTGAATAAAGATGCACTTGTAATAGCAAAAAAAAAATTCACATCTAGGCTAATTGTAGGAACAGGAAAATATAAGTCTATGTCTGAATGTGCAAATGCAATAAAAATCTCTGGAGCAGATATTGTCACTGTAGCAGTGAGAAGAGTCAATATTTCTGATAAAAGTAAACCCATTCTTATGGATTATATTGATCCAAAGAAAATTACATATTTACCTAATACTGCTGGATGTTTTAATTCAAAAGAAGCACTTAGAACTCTAAGATTAGCTAGAGAAATTGGAGGGTGGAAATTAGTCAAATTAGAAGTTCTCGGTGATAAGAAAAACTTATTTCCAGAAATGATAGAAACACTTAGATCAACTGAGATTTTAACTAAGGAGGGCTTTCAAGTAATGGTCTACTGCAATGATGATCCTCTTATGGCAAAAAGATTAGAAAATGCCGGGGCTTGTGCAATCATGCCTTTAGCTGCACCAATTGGATCTGGATTAGGTATTCAAAATGAAGTTAATATAAAAATAATTAGAGATCAAACGAAACTGCCTCTTATTATTGATGCAGGATTAGGTCAAGCGTCAGATGCAACAATAGCAATGGAACTAGGTTGTGATGGCGTTTTAGTCAACACGGCTATCGCGAAAGCGAAGAAACCATTAGATATGGCTTTGGCATTTAAATACGCTGTACTAGCTGGTAGAAAATCTTATATTTCAGGAAGAATAAAAAAAACAATTTCTGGTAAACCTTCTACCCCTAAAAAAGGTATTATTTAGCTTTTTTAAAATATTTTTTTTTACGATAGCTTTTTTTTACAAATTTTTTTTTGTCTTTAATCTCAATAACATTATTATTTTTATTTTGTTCTTCTAAATTTTTTAAATTTTCATATTTTTCTACAATCTCTAAAGTTTTTTTAGATTTATTTTTTAAAATGATAATATATTCAGGTATAATAAGACTACTATCGTTTACAATATCAATTTTCATCTTATTTTTTTTTTCAAAATAATTTAAATCATCCATAAAGTTTTCTTTTAAAAAATCAGATATTTTTTTACAAACTTTTAATTCTACAAATTTTGCCTTATTTAAAACTACTTTAAGTTCAATTAATTTAATTAATTTTTGTGCAAAAGACTCATCCGTTAAATTTACTTTCCATTTTACAGCACTCTCTCTTAATCTTTGTCTTGACATTTCAAGCAAACCAAAATTACTAATTCTACCAATTTGAATACGTGCTCTATCAAATCTACATTTTTCTTTTAATCTTCTTTCTACCAACCTTCTATTTCCAAAACTAAGCATATCAATAAAATCAATTATAATTAGACCTGATAAATCTCTTATTTTAATTTGTCTTGCTATTTCATCAGCAGCCTCAAGATTTGTATCTAATGCTGTACTCTCGACATTTTTCTGTCTTATTGAACTTCCAGAGTTAATATCGATAGAGACCAATGCTTCGGTAGGATTAATTACCAAATAACCACCTGAATTAAGTTTTATTTCAGACTCAAATATTTGATTTAGTTTTTGCTCTATTCCCTCTTCAATGAAAAGAGGGGTTTTTCCTCGGTACTTCTTAACTTTTTTAATATGAGCTGGCATCATCATCTTCATAAAATTCTGAGCCTTTTTATATCCTTCATTACCCTCAACAACTATACTTTTAGTATTCTCATCATACATGTCTCTTAAGGTTCTTTTTATAATTTCACTTTCTTGATGGATTAGATTAGGCGCAATTGAATTAATTGCATTGTCTTTAATTTGGTTCCACGTATTTATAAGAGTGGTCAAATCATGTTCAATTTCATTTTTTGTTTTATTACTCCCTGCCGTTCTTACAATTAAGCCCATTTCTTTAGGTATATTGATTTCATTTAAAATACTTCTAATTTTTTTTCGTTCTGCAGGATTGAAAATTTTTCTTGATATTCCACCTCCCTTAGGAGTGTTTGGCATTAGAACAATATATTTTCCTGCAATTGATATAAACGTGCTCAGAGCAGCACCTTTTTGACCCCTCTCATCTTTTATAACTTGAACTAAAATAACTTGATTAGGTTTAATTACTTCTTGTATTTTATATCTTTTGAATTTGAATTTATTTTTTTCTTTTTTCTGATTTTCCTCCTCTATAATTTCTTTCTCCTCAAGTTCCTTTTTTTCTATTGGATCGTTTATTTCTAATTTACCCTCTGCTATATTCTCTTCTTCTTTAGCCTCATTTTCTTTTGAAAGATTTTCTCTTAATCTTTCTTCTTCTTCTTTAATAATTTTTAAATCACTTTTAGGTATTTGATAATAGTCTGACTGAATATCATTGAAAGATAAAAAACCGTGTCTTTCTCTTCCAAAATCTACGAACGCAGCTTGCAATGATGGTTCTATTCTACTTACTTTGCCTAGATAGATGTTGTTTTTATTTAAACTAGTTTTTAAACCCTCGTATTCGTAGTCTTCAATGTTGTTGTTAGATTTGAGTACGACTCTAGTTTCATTTGGATGCGAAGCATCAATATATAAATTTTTTTCCATAATTTGGTTATTAATTGTTTCATTTTGTAGTTTTTTTATAAATTTTGTTTTAGTACTTATGCCTTATCTTTAACAAATTCCGATATATAATGGAAACAAAATGAGTAATTTTATAAAAAAAATAATTGTAGTAATTTCAAGCATTTTAATAATTCTATTTATCTCAATTTTTACTATTTTATGGTCTTTTTCTAATAATATTCCTGATTATAAGTTTCTTAAAAACTATAAACCTCCAGTTTCAAGCAAAGTTTATTCTGGAGAGGGTGAGCTAGTTGCTGACTTTTCAAAGGAAAAAAGAATTTTTGTACCTTATAGTTCAATACCCAAAAATGTTATTAATGCTTTTTTGTCTGCGGAGGATAAAAATTTTTTTTCTCATCCGGGTGTGGATGCAAAAGGAGTTTTGAGAGCAGTAATCAATAATATTAAAAATGTACTTACATCTAAAAGATTGGAGGGCGCTTCAACAATTACTCAACAAGTTGCAAAAAATTTCTTGTTAACTAATGAGGTTAGTCTTAATAGAAAAATAAAAGAAGCTATTCTTGCTTTTAGGATTGAAAGAGCACTTACTAAAGAGAGAATTCTAGAGTTATACCTTAACCAGATTTATCTTGGAAGTGGAGCGTATGGAGTAGCAGCTGCAAGTTTAGAGTATTATGATAAATCTATAAAAGAACTGAACTATGCAGAAGCAGCACTCTTAGCAGCACTGCCTAAAGCACCAAGTAAATACAACCCGTATAAAAATTTAAAATTAGCAAAATTTAGAAGGGATCTCGTTTTAAAAAACTTACTAGAAAATGAATTTATAGATAAAAAAGAATATCAAGAAATTAAAAATCAAAACATAATACTAAAAAAGAAAAAAAGAATTTTTCTTGAGGATTCACAATATTATATTGAGGATGTGAGAAAACATATAATTGAAAAATTGTCTTATGAAAAAGTATACAAACAAGGATTTAATATTAACACTCCTATTAATTTAGATTTACAAAAAATAGCTACCGCATCATTGAGAGCTGGTCTTCAAAGCTATGATAAAAGAAAAGGTTGGCGAGGACCTATAATGAATAAATCTTACAAAAAAAAATGGTTTGCAGATTTAAAAAAATTTGAGTTAGAAAAATCAATTGGTTGGAATTTAGCAATAGTAAAAAGTATAGATCAATTTTCTTCAATTATTGAAACACAGTATGGAAAGAAAGGGGTAATAAATTATAAAGATATTGCTTGGACAAAAAAAGAGTTTGACGAAGTTTTGAAACCTGGAGATATTATTTACGTACAAAATTTAGAGAAAGATAATTTTCGATTACAACAAGTCCCAAAAATAAATGGTGGAATAGTCGTAATGGACCCATACACAGGAAGAGTTTTAGCACTAAGTGGTGGTTTTAGTTTTAAAAGTAGTGAATTTAATCGTGCAACTCAAGCTTTGAGACAACCAGGTTCTGCATTTAAACCTTTTGTTTATGCATTGGCGTTAGAAAACAAATATGCACCCACCTCTTTGATTTTAGATGCACCTTTAGTTTTAGATCAAGGCTCTGATCTTAAAAAATGGAAACCAGAAAATTATGGTAAAAAATTTTATGGACCATCAACACTCAGAATTGGACTAGAAAAATCAAGAAATTTAATGACTGTAAGAATTGCTCAAGATTTGGGTATTGATAAGATAGTTAATTTTTCTAAAGAATTAGGAATTTACGAAAATCCGAGTGAATTGTTGTCAATATCTCTTGGCTCTACTGAAACGACATTGATCAAATTAACCTCTGCTTATTCGGCTTTTGTAAATGGAGGTAAATTAGTCAAACCAATATTGATTGATAGGGTTCAAGATAGTGAAGGTAATACTATTTTAAATAATGAAAATAGAATTTGTTCTGATTGTGATAAAATTTCATTCACTAGCAATTCTTATCCAAAAATTAATGATAATTATAAACAAGTTTTTTCTGCTCAAACAGCTTATCAAATTACATCATTATTAGAAGGTGTAATAAAAAGGGGTACAGGAAAAAAATTGAAAAAATATAAATTAAATTTAGCTGGAAAAACAGGTACTACTAACGATAATACTGACGCATGGTTTATTGGATTTACATCTAATCTTGTAATTGGAGTTTATGTTGGCATGGATAACCCAATGCCTTTAGGTAAATTTGAGACTGGTTCAAAAACAGCACTTCCAATTTTTGAAAGTTTTATTAAAGATGCAATCAAAAAATCTGATGCTCGACCTTTTAAAGTTGCAGAAGGCATTACAATGATGTTGGTTGATCCTATAACAGGTGAGAAAACTGATTTTCTATCTAAAAATAGTATAATAGAAGTCTATAAAAGCTCAAATATTGAAAATGGCAAAGTTCAAAATTTGAATAAAAATAGAATAGATAGTAATAATGTAATGAGGTTTTATTAATGGATGAAAAGTTTTTAGATAAAAAAAAAGAGATAGAAAAAATTAATCAGAGAATTAAGGAGTATCTTTGAAAAAAACGATATTTATCTTAAGCTAGAAAACCATAACAAAAAAATGCTTCATGCAAATTTCTGGCAAGATAAAATTAAATCAAAGAACGTTATTAAAGAAAAAAAACTTTTTGATGATTTGATCAGCTCATATGAGGGATCTATTAAAAAATTAGATGATTTAACTGATCTATTTCATTTAGCTAAAGAGGAAAATAATCAGAACATACAAAATGAAATTTTATTGAATATTAAAGATTTAAGAAATATCGTAAAAAAAAATGAGATAAATTGCTTTTTATCAAACGAAACAGATTCCTTAGACTGCTATTTAGAAATTCATGCTGGTGCTGGAGGCACTGAAAGTCAAGATTGGGCTGATATGCTTCGTCGAATGTATTTAAAGTGGTCTGATAAAAAAGAATTTAAATCACACTTGATAAGTGAACACAAAGGTGATGAGGCAGGGGTCAAGTCATCTACAATTAAAATAGAGGGAGATTACGTATTTGGTTGGCTTAAAAAAGAGTCTGGAATACATAGACTCGTAAGAATTTCTCCATTTGATTCAGGTGCGAGAAGACATACAAGTTTTGCTAGTGTTTGGGTATACCCAGTTATAGATGATACAATTAATATAGAAATTTTAGATAAAGATTTAAGAGTTGATACATACCGTTCTAGTGGAGCAGGAGGACAACATGTAAACACAACTGATAGCGCTGTAAGAATTACACATTTACCATCTAAAATAGTTGTTCAATGTCAAAACGAAAGATCACAGCACAAAAATAAAGAAACTTGTATGAATATGTTAAAAGCAAGACTTTACAATTATGAGATAAAAAAAAAAGAGAAAGAAACTCAAATTACAGAATTTCAAAAACAGGATATCGGGTGGGGTCATCAAATAAGATCATATGTATTACAACCATATAGGTTAGTAAAAGATAACAGGACTAATTTTGAAAGTACTAATCCAGAAAAAGTCCTGGAAGGAGAAATTGATAATTTTTTAGAACAGTCTCTTTATCAAATTAAATGAAAAAAATAATTTATTATTTCTCTGTAACATTATTTGTATTCATCTTTTTTGTAATATCTTATCTTACTATTTTTGGATTAGAAACAAGCCGCTTCAATAAAGAAGTTGAAAAACAAGTAAAAAATATAAATCAAGACTTTAACATAGAAATAAAAAAGATAAAAATCCATTTAGAACCAATAACTTTAAAAGTTAAATTAAAAACATTAGGACCTAAATTAAAATTTAAAAAAGATAATATAGAAATTGAAAGTATAAAATCAGAAATTTCCTTACGGTCTTTAATTAGAGATGAATTTTTAATTTCTAATATTGAAATTTCAACAAACTCTACAAAAATAAAAAAAGTTTCATCATTTATAAGACAAATTTACAATGATCCTAAATTAATTATCTTAGAAAATTTTATAAAAAAAGGCTATCTAATAGCAGATATAAATTTAGAATTTGATACTAACGGAAAAATTAAAGATAATTTTCAAGTAAAAGGTTTTGTCAAAGATGGTGAAGTTTCCTTTTTAGATAAACATAAATTTAATAAAATCAATTTTATTTTTGATTTAAGCAAGCAACTTATAAATTTGCAGGAAGTAGAGCTATCATACAATGATTTAAATTTTCTTTTAGATAATTTAAATGTTTCAAATGTTAATAAAGAACTTTTCATTAAAGGAGTGATAAAAAATAAAGACCTTAAAATAACAGAAAAAAATATAAAAAATATTTATGGTTCTAATACTCTAGGTATTAAAAAAATAAATCTTAATTCATCAAGTTCATTTTCATTTAAAGTTGATAAAAGATTAAAAATTAAAAATTTTTCTTTGAATACAGAGGCAAAATTAAATGAATTAATTTTTACTAATAATTTTGATTTAGATCATATATTTCCGGATATTAAAAATGAAATATTATTTAATGACCATAAAATTAAATTTAGTTATGATAAAAATGGATATGAAATTATTGGAAGTGGAAAGATTTTAATTCAAAATAATTTTGATGAAATCGATTATCTTATAAAAGAAAAAAACGATAAATTAAATTTTGAAACTACTCTAAAGACTCAAAAAAACAATTTTGTTCTTGATTTTTTAAATTTTGAAAAAAAAGATAAAAATTTTACAAATGTTTATATTAATGCAATTAGAAAAAAAAATAAATCAATTTTAATTAATAAATTTTCAATAAAAGATAAAAGAAATATTATAGAATTAAAAAATATTTCTTTATCCAAAAATTATAAAATAACAAAAATACTAAATGGTAAGTTTGATTACTTTGACAGAGAAAATAAAAAAAATATCTTTAATGTTATTTATGAAAATGAAAATTACTCATTAAATGGAAAAAAAATAAATGCGGATAATTTAATAACAAAATTTATTAATTCAAATGATGACAAAAAATTAGATTTGTTTCAAAAAAAAATACTAATAGATGTTAATCTAGATAAGGTTTTGTTAGATGATAAATCTCAGATTAATAATTTTAATGGAAATATATCTTTTGAAAATGGTGAAGTTATATTTGCAGAACTCATTGGTTCATTTTCAGACCAAAAAAAATTGAAATATACCGTAAACTCAATTGATAATCAAAAAATCTCGACATTATTTTCAGATGAAGCTGAACCTCTCCTAAAAAGATATAAATTCATAAAAGGCTTTAACGAGGGAAAATTAGATTACCATTCTGTAAAAAAAGACGGTAGTACACTTTCTCAAATTAAAATCTACGACTTCAAACTTAAAGAAGTTCCAGTTTTAACAAAAATCTTATCTCTTGCTTCTCTTCAAGGTATTGCTGATTTAGTATCTGGAGAAGGTATAAGGTTTAATGAGTTTGAAATGAATTTTGAAAATAAAAAATCATTAATTTCAATAAATGAGATATATGCAATAGGTCCAGCTATTTCAATTTTGATGGAAGGTTATGTTGAAAAAAATAAGCTTGTAAGTCTTAGAGGTACATTGGTACCAGCTACTACAATAAATAAAGTAATTGGTTCTATTCCTGTGTTGGGCAAAATATTGGTAGGATCAAAAACAGGTGAAGGAGTTTTCGGAGTAAGTTTTAAAATTAAAGGTCCACCGAAAAGCCTAGAGACTACCGTTAATCCCATTAAAACTTTGACACCAAGATTTATAACAAGAACATTAGAGAAAATAAAAAAAAATTAGGTTATCTCAATCTTGATATGTCTCTTTTTTCCAATTGAAAGTTTTAGAAAACCATCTTTTAAAACATTTATACCTACATTTTTTTTTTCATCTACTATTAACTCATTATTTATTTTGATTGCATTCCCTTTAATTAGTCTTCTTATCTCACTCTTTGAATGCTCTAATTTTGAAAATAATATCAAATCTATAATATTAATATTATTTTCAAATTTTTCTTTTTTAACTTTAATTGATGGTAGATTTAAACCAGTTGAATTTTTTACAAAAGTTTCTCTTGCGATTTTCTCAGATTTTAAAGACTCATTTTTACCATGAAGCATCTCCGTCGTTTTATTCGCTAGTAAAATTTTTAATTCATTAATATTATTATCTTTTAAATTATTTATTTGATCTAGACTAATATCTGTAAAAAGTTTTAAAAATCTTATAACATCTTTGTCATCGGTGTTTCGCCAAAATTGCCAGTAATCATATGCAGATAAAAATTTTTTGTCTAACCAAATAGCACCATCAGCTGTTTTACCCATTTTGGCACCGCTCGATAATGTTATTAATGGTGTAGTCAAACCGAATGATTCTTTATTTAGGTATTTTTTTATTAAGTCTACTCCATTAACAATATTTCCCCACTGATCAGATCCCCCAATTTGTAGAATACAATCCTCTTTTCTATTTAGTTCTAAAAAATCATATGCTTGTAATATCATGTAATTAAATTCCATATAACTTAAAGACTGTTCTCTTTCTAAACGAGTTTTGACGCTATCAAATGTTAACATTTTATTAATTGTAAAGTGTTTACCGATTTTTCTTAAGAAAGAGATATAATTCAATCCCTTTAACCATTTATAATTATCAACAAATAATGGTTTTGTTTTTTTATTTTTTGTCTCTAAGAAATTTTTTAGTATCTTTTTAATATTTTTTGTATTTTTATTAATCTCTTTTTCAGATAAAATTTTACGAGTCTTATCTTTACCAGACGGATCACCAATTCTAGTTGTGCCTCCTCCTAATAAAACAATAGGTCTATGACCATTTTTTTGCAAAAGCCTTAAACACATTATTTGAAGTAAACTACCTACATGTAGACTTTCAGCAGTGCAATCAAAGCCGATATAGCCTTTAATTTTCTCCTTATCTAGTAATTTAGATAACTCTACTTCATTAGTACATTGGTAAAAAAAACCTCTGTCTTTAAATTCTTTTAAAAATTTATTCATAAGTTTATAGTTCCACAATATACAAATTTTGATAAAAAAAAATAAGAATGGGTAAAATTTATATCTCAATGGGTCTTATGAGCGGCACTTCTCTAGATGGAGTAGATGTTTCTATAATTAAATCAGATGGTAAAAGAGAATTTTCACCTATTTTTGATAGATACTTTGAGTATGATAAAGAATTAATTAAAAGATTACTCGAAATAAGACAAAAATTAACAAATTCCGAGGCTCTAAATGACCATTCTCAAGAAGTTAAGGATTTGGAACGGGAAGTTACTTTATTTCATGCTAAAGCAGTAAATGAAACACTTAAAATATCAAAATCAGATTTAGACCTGATAGGATTTCATGGTCAAACAATTTTTCATGACTCAAAAAAAAGGATTACTAAACAATTAGGTGATGGAAATTTATTATCTCAACTAACAAAAAAAAAAGTAATTTATAATTTTAGACAAAACGATCTAGATAATGGTGGACAGGGCGCTCCACTAACGCCAATTTTTCACAATGTATTAGCGAATATATTAAGTGAAAAAT
Source organism: uncultured Pelagibacteraceae bacterium (assembly GCA_902616645.1). Classification (GTDB taxonomy): domain Bacteria; phylum Pseudomonadota; class Alphaproteobacteria; order Pelagibacterales; family Pelagibacteraceae; genus Pelagibacter. Next base: position 79,144 of record CACMTO010000003.1, on the reverse strand, counting down.
ATAAGATAGATTTTCCAATTAATATTTTGAATATAGGAGGTATAGCAAATGTTACCACTACTGTAGATTGGAAAAATCTGTGGCATTCGCAAAATATATACGCATATGATATTGGTCCGGGTAACTGTTTGATAGATGAGTGGATAAGAAAAAATTCAAAAGAAAAATACGATAAAGAAGGGTTGATAGCAAAATCAGGCAAAATAGATAAATTAATTTTAAATCAAGCTTTGGATAACTTTAAAATAGAGTCTAATTACGTAAAATCTTTAGATATAAATGATTTTGATATTTTTTTTGCAAAAGGACTTTCTTTGGAAAATGGTGCAGCAACAATTACAGATTTCACAGCAAGGCTGATCGCTGATGGGATAAATTTCGTTAATAAAATTACAAATTCAAATAAAAATAAGTGGATGATCTGTGGAGGTGGAAGAAAAAATAAAGTTTTATTGGAAAGAATTAGAAATAATTTTGAAAATCTTGATTTTGATCCAATTGATAAATATAAAGTAAAGGGCGATTTTGTAGAGTCTCAGGCATTTGCTTTTTTAGCAATAAGATCTTTGCAAGGTATGCCAATTTCCTTCCCAACTACCACAAGAAATAATAAATTTTTAACAGGTGGGGTGTTGATTGAGAATTTTTAATAAAGAGCAGTTTCTTTTTTAATATATTTATCTAAACTTTTAATTAGAAGATTTTCGTTTTTTGAAAAAAAATGATTAGCCTCATTTATTGTTTGAAACTCGACTTTAATCCCTTTTTGAGAGCTAAGTCTTTTATTTAAATCATTTATATACTCTATTGGGACAAGTTCATCTTTTTTTCCATAAACCATCAATCCAGAAGTTGGGCACGGAGATAAAAAAGAAAAATCATAAACATTAGGTTGAGGTGATATAGCTATAAATCTATTAATCTCTGGTCTTCTCATTAATAATTGCATTGCAATTAATGATCCAAAAGAAAATCCTGAAACCCAACATTGCGAATTATCAAAATTTTCTCTTTCTAACCAATCTAAAGCAGCAGCTGCATCGGCAAGTTCCCCTTGTCCATTATCGAATTCACCATCGCTTTTACCTACACCTCTGAAATTAACTCTGCATACAGAAAAATCATTTTCCATGAACGTATGAAAAGTTTCAACAACAACTTTATTATTCATTGTTCCGCCATATTGTGGATGAGGTTGTAACACTAAAGCAATTGGTGAAGTTGGTTTTTTACTTTTATAATACCTTGCTTCAAGCCTTCCAGCTGGACCAGGAATAAATATTTCTACAATTTTATTGTCCATAATTGTAATTGATTATCATTCTCAAAAAAAAATTAGGTTTATCACAAGTGGGTGACAAAATGTTAGTCTTTTTTTTCCTTAAGATACTTGACTATTTTAGTCAGGTTTATATATACCCTGTAAAATAAAGGTTTATGAAACTTACGTCTAAAGGCAGATATGCGGTAATGGCTTTAGTTGACTTGGCAAAGTTCAACAATTTAAATCCAGTATCCTTAAGAGATATTTCTATAAGACAAGGCATATCTTTGGATTATTTAGAGCAAATTTTTTCCAAACTTAGAAAAAAAGAGATTGTTCAAAGTGTGAGAGGAAATCAAGGAGGCTATGTTTTAAATAAAAAAGCTAAAGAGATTAAACTCACTAATATTTTTGAAGCTGTTGATGAAAAAGTAAAAACTTTACAGTGCAAAAAAGAGTCAAAAAAGGGTTGTAATGGTAAATCTACAAAATGTCTTACTCATAATTTATGGGATGAGCTTGAAAATCATATTAATGATTTTTTTGAAAAAAAAAGTTTAGAGGATCTTATTAAAGATAACATTGAGAGAAGATTATAAAAAATGGATACTAGAGAAAAAGATATAGAAAAGTTAAAAGATTATAAGTACGGTTTTACTACTGATATTGAAAATATTAAAGCCCCAAAAGGTTTAAATGAGGATGTAATAAAGTTTATTTCTAAAATTAAAAAAGAACCACAATGGATGTTAGACTTTAGATTAAAAGCTTATGAGAGGTTAAAACTTTTAAAAGAACCAAATTGGCAAAAACCGAAATACCCTAAAATTGATTATCAAAACTTGTATTATTATTCAGCACCCAAAAGCATGAAGGATAAACCAAAAAGTTTAGATGAGCTTGACCCTAAACTTTTAGAGACATATAAAAAACTTGGAATTCCATTACAGGAACAAGCGAGACTAAATGGAATTGCCGTAGATGCAGTATTTGACTCTGTTTCAGTTGCAACTACTTTTAAAGGTGAATTGACTAAACATGGAATAATTTTTTGTTCAATGTCAGAGGCAATTCAAAAACATCCAGATCTTGTAAAAAAATATTTAGGCACAGTAATACCAGTTACTGATCATTTCTTTGCCACACTAAACTCTGCTGTTTTTACAGACGGATCATTTGTTTATATTCCTGAAGGTGTTAAATGTCCAATGGAACTCTCTACTTATTTTAGAATTAATGCATCAGAGACTGGACAATTTGAAAGAACATTAATTATTGCCGATAAAGGAAGTTATGTGAGTTACCTCGAAGGATGTACTGCACCAATGAGAGATGAAAATCAACTACATGCAGCTAATGTTGAATTAATTGCTTTAGACGATGCAGAAATTAAATATTCAACTGTACAAAATTGGTATCCAGGTGATGAAAATGGCAAAGGAGGAATTTATAATTTTGTAACCAAAAGAGGATTATGTAAAGGAAAAAATTCTAAGATTTCTTGGACACAAGTTGAAACAGGATCAGCTATAACTTGGAAATATCCAAGTTGTATATTAAAAGGCGATAATTCAATTGGTGAATTTTATTCTATAGCAATTACTAACAATCATCAAAAAGCAGATACTGGGACAAAGATGATTCACCTAGGAAAAAATACCAAAAGTAAAATTATTTCCAAAGGGATAAGTGCTGGATTTTCTGATATGACTTATAGAGGTTTAGTAGATATCAATTCAAAAGCTAAAAATTCTAGTAACTATACACAATGCGACTCTTTATTGATGGGAAACAAGTGTGGTGCGCACACGGTCCCTTATATTAAAAATAAAAATTTTGACTCTAATATTGCGCATGAGGCTACGACATCAAAAATAAGTGAAGAACAATTACATTATTGTCAACAAAGAGGACTTAATCCTGAGGAAGCTGTAGGATTAATTGTTAATGGTTTTTGCAAGGAAGTGCTGCAACAATTACCTATGGAATTTGCAGTCGAAGCTCAGAAACTTGTAGGTATTAGCTTAGAAGGGAGTGTTGGTTAATGCTTAAAATAAGTAATTTAAATGCGAATGTTGAGAACAAATCAATTTTAAAGGGTTTTTCATTAAATATAAACCCTGGTGAAGTTCACGCAATCATGGGTCCAAACGGATCAGGAAAAAGCACATTATCTAATATTCTTTCAGGGAAAAAAGGTTATGAAATATCAGGTGATATCCTATTTGAAAATAAAAATTTATTTGATCTAGAGACCGAGGAAAGAGCACATAAAGGAATATTTTTGGCTTTCCAATACCCGCTAGAAATTCCAGGTGTTAATACAAATATTTTTTTAAAAACATCTTTAAATGCAATTAGAAAGGCAAGAGGAGAAAAGGAATTAGATGCGATTGAATTTTTAAAACTTGTTAAAGAAAAAGCTAAAGAATTAAAATTTGATGAAGAAAAACTAAATAGACAATTAAATGTTGGGTTTTCAGGGGGAGAAAAAAAGAAAAATGAAATTCTACAAATGTCTATGTTAGCCCCAAAATTATCTATTTTGGATGAGACAGACTCAGGTTTAGACATTGATGCGCTTAAAATAGTTGCAGATGGAGTTAATACTTTAAGAAATAAAGATAATTCTTTTTTAATAATAACCCATTATCAAAGATTATTAGATTACATTAAACCTGACTTTGTTCATGTTCTAATGGATGGAAAGATAATAAGATCTGGTGGTCCAGAATTAGCAATCGAATTAGAAAAAAAAGGATACGAAAATTTTAATTAAATGAGCGAGCAATTACAGTCAGATTTTGATAAAATAGTAAAAACTTCAAAACTTTCTAATGAAGAAATTCAGTTTAAAAAAAATTTTTTAAATAATTTCATAAAAAAGGGTTTTCCAAATAGAAAGCAAGAAGATTGGAAATTCTTAGATATTAGCCAGATTATCAAAAAGAATATTAGCGATTTAAGTTATTTCAACGATTATTCACAATCTAACAAAATCGATCCATCTATTTTTGTTGATGGTTTGGAGCATAATAAAATTATTTTTATAAATGGAAGAATTGAAAAAATTGATTTTAATTTCGAAGATCAAAATAAAATTGAAATAATTGATGAAACTAAAAAAGATATATCATTTGAATATGAAAATTCATTAATTGATTTAAATAGCGCATTTACCGATAAAGTTTTTAAAATTTCAGTTAAAAAAAATTATTCTCTTAAAAAACCTTTGATAATTTATCATTCAATAAATGATAAAATAAAGTCAACTAATATCAATTTGAGGTTAAATTTTGAATTAGGTGAAAATAGTTGTTTCAAGCTTATTGATTATTTTGCTGACACCACAGAGAAAAACTTTATCAATATTTTTTACAACTTCAATTTAGAAAAACACTCAATCCTGAAAAACTATAAAATTGATAAATTTAGAAATAATAATTTAAAATACTCTTTAAACAATATTGAACAGGACAATAACAGTGTTTCAGAAACATTTATATTATCTGCTGGTTCAGATTATTTTAAAAATGAGATTAATTGTAATTTAAATGGTGAATATTCATCAGCATTTATTAATGGTATTTTTTCCTTAAAGGAAAATCAACAACACGAAATTAGAACTATAATCAATCATTTAGTGGAAAACACAAAAAGTTATCAGCTTATTAAAAGTGTTCTTGGAAAAAATTCAAAATCTGCGTATCAAGGTAGAATATTAGTAAATTCAAAAGCTCAAAAAACAGATGGATACCAATTGAGTAAAGCAATACTGCTAGATGAAACATCAGAGTTTAATGCAAAACCAGAATTAGAAATTTATGCTGATGATGTAAAATGTTCTCATGGATCAGCATCTGGTAGCTTAGATGAAAATTCAATTTTTTATTTAATGTCTCGTGGTTTGAATTATCAACAGTCAAAAGAACTTTTGATTAATGGGTTTTTAATGGATGTTGTTGAAAAGATTACAGACGTAGAAATAAAAAACTTAATTACAAATATTATTGGATTAAAACAATGAACATAAATAACATTAGAAAAGAATTTCCGATTTTTGATGAAAAAATTCAGAATAATGATTTGGTTTACCTAGATAGCGCTAATTCATCCCAAAAACCCAAAGTGGTTCTTGATAGAATAAATGATTTTTATTCTAAACAATTTTCAAATGTAGGCAGAAGCATTCATTATTTAGCTGTTGCAGCTACTAATTTGTATGAAAATACAAGAACTTCTGTGCAGAAGTATATAAATGCAAAAGATAAAAATGAAATTGTATTTACCAAAGGCGCTACAGAAGCTTTAAATTTAGTCGCTAATACTCTAGGTCAAGCGATATTGGAGCCAAATGACGAAATTTTAATAACAGAACTAGAACATCATTCAAATTATGTTCCATGGCATTTTTTAAGAAAATCCAAAAATATAAAAATAAAGTTTGCAGAGATAAATGAAGACGGAGATATACCGATTGAAAACATAGAAAAAGAAATTACAGATAAAACTAAAGTAATAGCAATAACTCATTTATCTAATGTCACTGGTGCAGTTTTACCAATCAAAGAGATAACCCAATTAGCACATTCGAAAGGTATAGTTGTTGTAGTAGATGGATGTCAGGGAGGACCCCATTTAAAATTAGATATGCAAGACTTGGATTGCGATTTTTATGCAATATCATGTCACAAAATGTATGGCCCGACAGGACTTGGAGTTTTGTATGGAAAAAAGAAATGGTTAGAGCAACTTCCACCGTACCAAGGAGGTGGAGGAATGATAAATGAAGTTAAAAAAGATAGAATTTCTTATGGTGAACTTCCAAATAAGTATGAAGCTGGAACAATGGCTACAGCTCAAGTCATCGCATTTGATCAATCAATAAAATTTTTAGAAAGTATTGGAATTGATAATATTATTAAACATGAAAAAGAATTAATAGAATACGGCCAAGAAATTTTAAAAAAAAATAATTCTGTGAAACTAATTGGAAATCCAAAAGAGCGTGGTGGAGTTTTATCTTTTACTGTAGAAGGGGTTCATCCACATGACATTGCAACTATTCTAGATGAAACTGGAGTTGCTATAAGAGCAGGTCATCATTGTTGCCAAATACTTCATGACAAATTAGGTATCCCTGCTAGCGCACGTGCATCATTAGGAGTTTATAACACTAAGGATGACTTAGATAAGTTAAACGAAGGTATTAATAATTGTAAAAAAATTTTTGATTTGTAATGAACTTAAAAGAACTATATCAAGAAATAATTTTAGAGCATGGAAAAAATCCTAAAAATTTAGGAAAAACAGAAAATTATAACAAAGATGCAAAAGGTAATAATCCATTATGTGGAGATCATGTACACGTATATCTCAAACTTAATGACCAAAGAAAAGTAGAAGATATTTCTTTCGAAGGAAGTGGATGTGCAATATCGATGGCATCAGCTTCTATCATGACAGATTTGATTAAAGGAAAAAGTGACAATGAAGCTAAAGAAATAATTGAAGATTTTTTAGGAATGATTAAAGAAAATCCTGAACTAAAAAATAATATTTTAAAAGAAGACGATAAAACAAAATTAATGTGCTTATCAGGAGTGAAACAATATCCAATGAGAGTTAAATGTGCTACTTTATCGTGGCATACTTTGGTATCTGCAATGGAAAATGATGGTAAAGAAATAACTACAGAAAATTAATTATGGACATTAAAAACAAAATAATTGATGAAATTAAAAAAATTTATGATCCCGAATTACCAGTGAACATATATGAACTTGGTTTAATTTATGATATAAAAGTAAATGGCCGTAAAGCTGAAATTAAGATGACATTAACTACACCAAATTGTCCAGTTGCAGAAAGTTTACCCAAAGAAGTAAAAGAGGGCGCTATGCAAGTAGAGGGAATAGATGATGTAAACCTCGAATTAGTTTGGGATCCTCCTTGGAATAAAGATATGATGTCAGATGCAGCAAAATTGGAGTTAAACCTATAATGAACCCTATTATTAAGTTAAGTGATAATGCAGCTTCAAGAATTAAAGAAATAATGTCCAATGGTGAGAAAAATGCGATTGGTGTTAGAGTTTCTGTTAAATCGGGAGGTTGTGCAGGCATGTCATACGTAATGGAATATTCAAAAGAGGTAAATCCAAATGATGAATTAATCGAGGATAAGGGAGTAAAAGTTTATATTGATTCAGCTGCTGTAATGTATCTTTTGGGAACTGAAATGGATTATAAAAAAGAGGATTTTTCCTCATCATTTGTATTCAATAATCCCAATGAAACCGAGCGTTGTGGCTGTGGAGAGTCTTTCAAAGTATAATCCCATTTTGAACATACCAGACTTGCAATAAACGCATAGATAGTTAATATCTATTAATGAACATTTTTGAAATTAAAAATTTGCAAAACAGTGAAGACAGAAAAGAGAAGAGAAAAACTTTTCTAAGATCTTTTATAAAGTCTGTTGATACTGGAGCAAATGGAACACTTAATTACATTGTTAAAAAAGGTTCTGGCAAAAACAAAATTGCTAAAACTTAATAATAATAATTAGCAACTGTAATACATCTCAAACTCTATCGGATGAGGTGTGTGCTCAAAATTGTGTATTTCTTCAAACTTTAATGCAATATAAGCATCTATTTGGTCGTCAGTAAACACATTACCTTGCTTTAAAAAATCTCTATCTTTATCTAAACTTTCCATCGCTTCTCTTAAAGACCCGCAAACAGTAGGAATTTTCTTAACTTCATCTTCTGATAAAGCATAAAGATCTTTGTCAAATGATTTACCTGGATCAATTTTATTTTTTATACCATCCAAACCAGCCATTAGCATAGACGCAAATGTCAAATATGGGTTTCCAGCAGCATCACCGAATCTTATTTCACATCTTGCAGCTTTTTTACTTAACGTAATAGGAATTCTACACGAAGCTGATCTATTTCTTGCTGAATAGGCTAACAATACTGGAGCTTCAAAACCTGGTATAAGTCTTTTATAACTGTTAGTTGTTGCATTTGAAAAAGCATTGATGGCTTTCGCATGTTTTAAAATACCACCTATATAGTGAAGTGCTGTATCTGATAGACCTGCATATTTATCACCTGAAAATAAAGCCTTATCACCTTTCCAAATAGATTGATGCACATGCATACCAGAACCATTATCTCCTTTTACAGGCTTAGGCATAAAGGTTGCAGTTTTTCCAAAAGAATGAGAAACCATATGAACAGCATATTTATAAAGTTGTAAATTGTCCGCTTGATCTACAAGAGTTCCAAAATACATTCCTAATTCATGCTGACTAGGTGCAACCTCATGATGGTGTTTTTCAACCTTAATACCCATATCTCTCATAGCTTTAAGGTATTCACTTCTCATATCTTGCTCACTATCGACTGGAGGAACAGGGAAATAACCACCCTTTACTCCTGGTCTGTGACCCATATTTCCATTCTCATATTCTTTTCCAGTATTATATGGACCCTCTTTACTGTCAATTTTGAAACCAGTTTCGTTCATATCGTTTTTAAATCTTACATCATCAAACACAAAAAATTCTGCCTCTGGACCAAAAAAAGCTTTGTCTCCAATACCGGAACTTTTTAAATAAGCCTCAGCTTTTTTTGCAGTGCCCCTTGGATCTCTTTCATAAGGATCTTTCTTAATAGCGTCTAAAACGTCACAAAAAAGATTAAGAGTATTATGAGATGTGAAAGGATCAACTATTGATCTGTTTGTGTCAGGTTTGAGAATCATATCTGATTCATTGATAGCTTTCCAACCCGCGATTGAAGATCCATCAAAGAAAATTCCCTCATTTAACATATCTTCATCAACCATTTTAGCATCCATAGTAACATGTTGAAGTTTACCTCTAGGATCTGTAAATCTTAAATCAACGTATTCTATTTCTTTATCTTTTAAAGTTTTTAACACTTCACTTGTGCTCATTATAACTCCTATTTATTAAGGGCCCGTGATACCAAAAAAAGACTTGTAAATAATGTACTTTTACTTAATAACACCTATGCATTTTTTTCATGACTGTATATCTAAATTTTTAAAACACCTAACAATTACAAGTTGAATTATGTCTTTATTAGAAAAAGAGACCGTAAAAAGAGTAGAAAAAAAATTAAAAGATTTTGATAATAATTTGAAAATAATTATTTTAGAAGCATCAGCAAGGACTGCACGGGATGCAGCTTCATCTTTAGGTTGTGAGGTCGGTGCAATTGTAAAAAGTCTACTCTTTAAGACAGAAAATTCATTCACATTATGTCTTATTTCTGGAGACAGAAAAGCATCACTAAATAAAATTAAAAAAATTTTAAATATTAAAGACGCGTGCCTAGCCTCTGCGGATGAAGTGAAAAAAGTTACGGGTTTTACAATAGGAGGTGTTTCTCCAATCGGTCATATAAGTAAGATAGAAATTTTAATTGATAATTCCCTTAAAAGATTTAAGTTTTTATTTGCAGCAGCTGGTCATCCGAATTGTGTATTCAAAATCGATTTTGAAAATTTAAAAAATATTAGCAACGGCTTAATAAAAGATTTAATAGAATGAGACAACCAAAGTTATTAGATTATTTTCTACTTACAATTTTAGCGTTAATTTGGGCATCAGCTTTTTTTAATATTAAGATAGCAACCTATTCATTTGGTCCTGTTACTATTGCTTTTTTAAGAGTTTTTTTTGGCGCGATACCTGTATTATTACTTTGTTATTTTAGAAAAATTAAAATAGAGGCATTTTCAAAAGATTGGTATTGGTTTGCGATGATTGGATTTATAAATTTAGTATTACCATTTTTTTTAATTGCTTATGGTATTAAATCTGTTCAAAGTAATTTGGCTGCAATTCTAATGTCTACAACACCATTAAGTTCAACAATTTTAGGTCATTTTTATACTAAAAATGAAAAATTTAATTTTATAAAAACATTTGGAATTTTGATTGGTTTTTCAGGAATTTTATATCTTTTTTCAGATAATTTATTAATTGATGAAAATAATTTTTTTTCAGCATTATTAATTCTTCTTGGGTCCACTTGTTATGTAATTGGAGGGGTTTTAACTTTAAAAATAAGTAAAAAAAAAAATGAAAATGTAACTAGTTCAATATTGATTTGGGCTACAATAATTTTAATCCCTCTCGTAAGTTTTATTGAACAACCATGGAAAGTTTCCCCTAGATTAGACTCAACAATTTCAGTAATTTATTTAGGATTAGTTTCAACAGGTATTGCTTGGTTATTAAGATTTCGAATATTGGTAAATAATGGTTTAATTTTTCAGTCACAGGTCTCATACCTAATTCCAATTTTTGGAACTATTCTCAGTTTTATTTTTTTAAAAGAGTTGATTACAGTCAAAGTATTAATTTCATTAATAGCAGTATGTACTGGTATTTATTTTGTTAGAAAGTCAGACTACTTACCCAAAAAATAGTTAATTAAAAAATTTATATACCTATATGTTGTGTACATTCAATCACAGGTAGTAAGTATTAAATAATATAAAATAGACATGAATTTAAATTCTTAGTTTAATGATTTATGGCTAAAAAAAGAAAAAAAAAATCAAAGCCAAAGGCCAAATCAAAAAAAAAAAAATTGGCCAACAAATCTAGAAAAAAAATAAAGACGATAAAAAAAGCTAGGACAAAAAAGTCTGCGACTAAGAAACGTTCAAAAAAATCTAGAAAAAATAATAAGCTTAAATCAACAAAAAAAACAAAAGGAGTAAAAAAAATGAGTGCAGAAGCAATGAAAGTGTCATCTGTATTAGATACTTCTCATTTGAAAGTAAAATTCCCGTTTAAAGCAAAATACGGGAACTACATTAACGGTAAGTTTGTAGAACCAAAATCTGGAAAGTATTTTGATAATACATCTCCGATTTCAAATGAAGTAATCTGTTCAGTTGCGCGATCAAATGAAAAAGACGTTGATGCAGCATTAGATGCAGCTCACGCAGCTTTCCCAACTTGGGGTAAAACTTCAATTACGGAAAGATCAAACATTCTTCTTAAAATTGCAGATGTCATTGAGAAAAATCTTAATGTATTAGCAACAGCTGAATGTTTAGATAATGGTAAGCCAATTAGAGAATGTATGGCTGCTGATTTACCACTAGTAATAGATCATTGGAGATATTTTGCTGGAGTAATTAGAGCAGAGGAAGGTTCAGTTGCTGAAATCAGTAACAGTGAATATTCTTATCACATTCCAGAACCACTAGGTGTAGTTGGACAAATTATACCATGGAACTTTCCATTACTAATGGCAACTTGGAAACTTGCTCCAGCTTTAGCAGCAGGAAACTGCGTTGTGCTAAAACCAGCTGAGCAAACACCAGCATCAATCATGTTACTTATGGAACTAATTGGAGATTTATTACCTCCAGGGGTAGTCAACGTTGTAAGTGGCTTTGGTTTAGAGGCTGGAAAACCACTAGCATCATCAAAAAGAATCAAAAAGATTGCTTTTACTGGGGAAACAACTACTGGTCGTTTGATTATGCAATATGCATCACAAAACTTGATACCAATTACGTTGGAGCTAGGTGGAAAATCTCCTAACATTTTCTTTGAGGATGTCATGGCAAAAGATGACGACTTCTTAGATAAATGTTTAGAAGGTTTTGCAATGTTCACATTAAACCAAGGTGAAGTTTGTACTTGTCCAAGCAGAGTACTAGTCCAAGAGTCTATTTATGATAAATTCATGGAAAAGGCTATAGCTAGAACAAAAGCTGTAAAACAAGATAATCCTCTAAAAATGGAAACAATGATTGGAGCACAAGCATCATTAGAACAAATGGAAAAAATCAAATCTTATCTTGATTTAGGTAAGAAAGAGGGTGCCAAAGTTCTATGTGGTGGAAATGTTGCAAAAATTAATAGTGGTTTAGAAAAAGGAAACTACATTGAACCAACTATTTTTGAGGGAAATAACTCAATGCGTATCTTCCAAGAAGAAATTTTTGGACCAGTTGTATCAGTAACTAAGTTTAAAGATGAGGCAGAAGCATTACAAATTGCTAATGACACTCTTTATGGTTTAGGTGCTGGTGTTTGGACTAGAAATGGAAATATCGCATACAGAATGGGTAGAGAAATACAAGCTGGTAGAGTATGGACTAATTGTTACCACGCTTATCCTGCACATGCTGCATTCGGTGGATACAAACAATCTGGTATTGGAAGAGAAACACATAAAATGATGCTTAACCACTACAGACAAGTGAAGAATCTTCACGTGTCTTACAGTGAAAAGAAATTAGGCTTCTTTTAAAAATAATCTAATATATAATGGCCCGTGAGGAATCACGGGCCATATTTTTTATGAAAGTAAAAGCAACAAGTTCAGCACTAAAACTAATTGAAGAGCTTAAAGCTCAACATGGTGAAGAGCTATTATTTCACCAGTCTGGTGGATGTTGTGATGGAAGTGCACCAATGTGTTATCCTAGAAATGAGTATATGGTTGGTTCTAGCGATGTGAAACTTGGAGAAATTGGTGGAGTGCCTTTTTACATGAATGATGACCAATATGAAAAATGGAAACATACTGATTTAACAATAGATGCTGTAAACGGTATTGGTGGAATGTTTTCTTTGGATAATGGCACTGGAAAAAGATTTTTGACAAAATCTGAGATATGTCTGGTTGTGGATAACGAACCAAAAAAAAATTAATTAATTCTTTAATTTCTATGTCGGTTTATCTAAGTTCTCAAAAAATAATTAAAGATTGGATAGATTACAACGATCATATGAATGTATCATATTATCTTTTAATTTTTGATAAATTTGGTGCAGATACTTTGAATAGTATTTTTAAAATGGGTGAGCACTCAGCAAAAACAACTGGCAAAAGTACCATGATTGTTGAGTCAAATATAACTTATAATCAAGAACTTAAAGTTGACGATGAAGTAGATGTCAATCTAGTTTATTTTGATCATGATAAAAAAAGGTTACAATATAAAATGGAAATGGTTCATAAAGAAAAAAAGTTTCTAGCATCAACTATAGAAGTTCTTTCTTTATATGTAGATCTGAATAGTAGAAAAGTATCTGAATTTGAAGATGAAAAAGTAAAAATAATGGATGATTATATCCAAAAACATTCCTCAAAATTTAGTAACGAAAATCTAAAATTTTCCTCAAAATTAAAAAAAAGTTAATATAACTTCCAGTCCGCATCTGGAAGTTATACTAAAAATTATTGACCAGGTGCTTTGTAACCAATCTTACTAGCTTTTGTTGTAGCTTTTGTAAAATCAATAGCCTCAAGTATTGTCAAGTTTTTTACAGCTCCCGATGCTTCAACAACTAATTTAATAGCTGCAAAGTCATCAAAACTTGGAACTTCTGTAACAACAACAAAATCATAAGAACCTCTAACAATATCCATGCTGTGCATTGTTCCACCCATAGCTTTTGTTAATTGTTCTACAACAGCTTTTCTATCACTCGTCGGATCTTTTAAAAATCCTTGAAAAGCTTTTTCTGTATAATTACCCATTATGTATGCTTTCATAAGATACTCCTTTTTATAGTTAGAATATCATCTTAGATAAGTTATATGCTGTGTAAAAATTACATAGTAGACACAACCTATAGTAATGTTAAATTAGTTTATGTACGAAAAATTTGGTCAATTTATAGATGGGAAATGGAGCCATTCAACAGATAAATCAACTTACGAAGTTATTAACCCTGCAAATGAGGAAATTATTGGTCATGCATCTAAGGCAACTACTCAAGATGTTGATAGAGCATTAAAATCTGCTGAAAGGGGACTAGAAGTTTGGAAAAAAACTCCACCTTGGCAAAGGTCTTATATTATAAGACGCATTGCTGATAAAATAAGAGAAAAACAAGATATTTTAGCTAAATGGATGACATTAGAGGTAGGAAAACCTTTGGCTGAAGCAAAAGGTGAAGTAAATGGTGCAGCTGATATTTTTGAATGGAATGCCGAAGAGACCAAAAGAATTTATGGCCAAACCGTAGAAAGTAGATTTCAAGATACTAGGGTTCATGTTTATTATCAGCCTGTAGGTGTTGTTGCAGCATTATCTCCGTGGAATTTCCCAGCAGTTTTATCAGCTAGAAAAATTTCAACAGCTTTAGCAGCTGGTTGCTCTGTGATAATAAAACCAGATGTTATTACTCCGGGTGTAGTAATGGAAATGGTGGACATATGCCGTGAATGCGGTGTTCCTGCTGGGGTTGTTAATCTTTTATCTGGAGATCCTCCAAGTATAGCGCAACAATTAATTGCATCAAATATAATTAAAAAAATTTCTATTACAGGTTCTTCTAGAGTTGGTAAATTAATTCTTAAGCAAGCAGCTGATAAAGTTCAAAGAGTTACAATGGAGCTAAGTGGGCATTCACCGTTTATAGTGTTTGATGATGCCGATTTAAAAAAAGCGACCGATATGGCTATAGCTGCTAAATTCAGAAATAATGGACAAGTTTGTATATCTCCAAACAGATTTTATATTCAAGAGAACAAAAAAGAAGAATTTGTAAATTTATTTGTTGAAAAAACAAAAAAACTTAAGATTGGTGATGGCATGGATCCATCAGTTCAATTAGGTCCTCTAACTACTAAAAAAAGACTAAATGAGGTTGAGGAATTAGTTGAGACAACTAAAAAAGAGGGAGCAAAAGTTCTGTTAGGAGGTAAAAGACCTCAAGGATTTAACAAAGGTTTTTATTATGAGCCTACAATCTTTGATAATGTGAAAGATGATTATACAATAATGAAAGTAGAACCTTTTGGTCCATTAGTTCCGGTTTTATCATTTAAAACTTTTGATGAGGTTATTGAAAGAGCCAATAATCACGACCTTGGTCTTTCTAGTTATATTTGTACGAATTCTATGGAGAAAGCTCATAAAGCTTCAGAGTTAATGGAAACTGGAACAGTTGCTGTTAATACACCTTTAGTTGCAATAGCTGAAGCACCATTTGGTGGAATTAAACAAGCTGGTTATGGTCGAGAAGGCGGATCAATGGCAATTAAAGATTATCTTAATGTTAAGTACACACACCTAGGTTTAAAAGGTTAAATCAAAAAAAAGATGATAGAATTAATCGTAGCACTTGGAGCTGGCTTAATAAGTTTTTTATCACCATGTGTTTTACCTTTAATTCCTGGTTATATTTCTTACATTTCAGGAAGTTCAATTAACGAATTAGTTGAAAAAAAAAATATAAATCTTTTTCCAATCTTATTATTCACTGTTGGATTTTCAATAGTTTTTATTATTTTTGGTGCTGCATCAACTTATTTAGGAAAAATATTACTTCAAAATTCATATGAACTAAGAATATTTGCAGGTTCAATTATAATTTTACTCTCATTACACATAATTGGAATAATTAACATCAAGTTATTAAATTATGAGAAAAGAATACAAACTAATTTTAATAGTAATATTTATAGCCCAATAATGATTGGTATGGCATTTGCATTTGGGTGGACACCTTGTATTGGTCCGATACTTGGTTCGATTTTAGTGCTTGCAGCAACAGAAGAAAGTTTAAATAAGGGTATTCTTTTATTGTTTTCCTACTCTTTAGGTTTGGCCGTTCCTTTTATTTTATCTGGATATTTAATACAAAAATTTTTAATTTTCTCAAAAAATTTTAAAAAAAATATTCATTTAGTATCAAAAATTGGAGGAATAATTCTTTTAATTACTGGTATTTTAATATTAACTAATCAATTACAAGCTTTGGGATATTATTTATTGAACATATTTCCATTCTTACAGAATTTTGGATAAGATTTATGAGAATATATCAAATTGACTCTAGCGCTAGAAAAGAAGGTTCTACATCTAGGGCCTTGGCAAAAAAATTATTAGAAAAAATTAAGAGTCCAGATGATGAAATACTCTATAGAGATTTAGATGATGAAATGGTTTTTGTATCAGGATTAACAGAATCTGGTATGAAAATTGACAAAAAAGATCAAACCGAACATCATAAAAAAATGTTTGAACTATCAGATAAGTTAGTCAAAGAATTGAAGCAGAGTGATATAATAATAATCTCAGCACCAATTTATAATTATGGACCTCCAGCTACTTTAAAAGCCTGGTCAGATCTTGCGGCAAGAGTAGGGGAAACTTTCAAATTTAGACCTGATGGCAGAAGAGAGGGATTGTTAAAAAATAAAAAAGCTTACTTAGTTATAACATCAGGAGGTACAAAATTAAACAGTAAAGAAGATTTTCTTACTCCTTGGTTAAAGTTCATCTTAAATTTTTTTGGTATAGAAGAAATTAAAACTATTTGTGCAGATCAAATGTCATTAGATTATGAAAAATCTATTAGAGATGCAGAAGAACAAATAAAAAATATAACTTAGAGATTAAATTTTCTTTTCAAATGTTTTAATTTTCCCTCAGTACTATCGTAATCAATATAACACCCTTGCAGAAACCTATTTCCTTGATTTGCATCATATGAGGTCCTGCCATGAAGTAATCGATAATTATCCATCATAAGTAAATCTCCAGGATTTAATCTAAATTCAACTCTGTATTGATCTGAATTATAAAGTTCTGATATTTTTTTTCTTGCAGAATAAAAAAGTTTAAGTTTATTTTTTTCCATCAAAGGTACAAAATCTAATCTTGGACTAAATCTGACTTGCTTAAATCCTTGTTGTTCATTTAATTGAATCATTTCAGCCCAGTCCTCTAAAATAACTGATTGATCGATAAACTGAAATCTGACTTTAACTTTAGTAAGAATATCATAATAATTTGGAAAATCTTTTTTGAGTTTTTCTGTAACGGTGAATCCATCTACTAGAGTAGATAGTCCTCCGTTCACTTCGTTTTCAATACAATGTAACATTTGTATACATGGTACAGGATTTCTATATGGATTGTCTGTGTGTGGTGCTAAAGCTAATGAAGTATAAGCTAAATCATTTGGATTTGGTTTTGATTTAACATTAAAAAATTCTCCAAAATTTGTTCTTCTTATACTTCCGATAGAATTAGCAAAATTTATTATAAAATTATTTTTAGTCGGTACATTTTTAAAAATTACAAATCCAAATTTATAAAAATCTATTAAGGCATCATACATAACTTTTTTATTAAAAAAATTATCTTCAAACTTAAAATTCTTAAAATTTCTAAAAGAAGAGTCCCATTCAACTTTTTCGATTTTTTTAATCTCATCTTCATTATTAAATTCGCTAAAGATATTTGGAATTGAAAATTTTGAGTAAGCACCATCATTAAAAGTAATTTCAAGAAACTGATCTGACAAATTCAGAGAATCTATTTTGATATCCTCTTCTAGTTTTGTTGGGTCAAATAACCTTTGTTGCGTCCCTTTATCCATGAAACTTTCACCATTTACTCTCTCCCTAAACCAAAATGGATGAATCTCTTTTTTCTGACCCTGGTTTTCAAAAAATACCTTGTTATTTTTTAATTCTATTTTCATGGCTAAATCGATGATTATTTAAAATTTTACTTTAATCAATAGTAATAAAATAGTATTAGTCCTTTGTGTCAAAGTTGAATTCTTCAAATTATAAAGTTTTTTCTAAATTTCTAAATGATTTAGCAAAGAAACTTACCAAATATTATTATTTAAAATTAAATAAACCTTTCAAGGTTTCAAATAAAGAAAAAGGTAAAGGTTACGATCCAGTTACAAGTGCTGACAAGTCTTTCGAGAAATTTATTAGAGGAGAAATATTAAAGAAATTTCCAAAACACCAAATTAAAGGAGAAGAATTTGGACAGAAGAAAAACAAAAGTGATTTTACTTGGGTTATTGATCCAATTGACGGAACGAGATCATTTGTTATAGGAAATCCAACTTGGAGTAATTTAATTTCTTTAAATTACAAAGGTTATCCAGTTTTAGGTCTTGCCAATTTTCCAATTCTTAGAAAATATTATTATAATACTTCTCCAAAGTCTGCTTTTGTAGTTGAGGATAATAAAAAAAGAAAAATTAAAGTTAACTATAAAGCAAAATATTCAAATGTTAAATTATCCGCCGCATTTCATGGTTGTATTTCACTAAATCAACAAAAAAAAATTCCAAAAATATTAAAGATGATGCAATTTCCTTGTGCTGATGCATTAAGTTATTCTCATTTTGCGGAAGGAAAAATTGATGTTGTAATTCAATGTGCGAATAAAATTTGGGATATTCATCCATTAATACCAATTATTGAGGCTGCAGGTGGAGTAGTTTCAAATTGGAAAAATGAAAGTGCTTCAAAGGCTGGAAATATTCTTGCTAGCGCAAATAGAAGCACTCATAATAAATTTCTAAAAATTCTTAAGCCTATCTCTAAGTAGTCTTACCAAGAGTATTTAACAACACCACACCAATAATGATTAAAATTACCCCAATAATTCCATATAGGTTAGGGATTTGATTATATTTAAACACGCCAAACAACGTAACAGCTGTGATGGTTAATCCTCCATATGTTGCATAGGTAAAACCAACTGGAATAATATTCATTGCTTTGGATAAACAAAATATACAGGCAATCATAGTAACTATACAAAAAATAGTTGGACCAATATTAGTAAAACCGTTTGTAGATTTTAAAAAACCATTAGAGGTTATTCCAAGAACAATTGCAAATAGAAGAAATATATAACCTGGTAAATTACTCACAATTAAACTTAAGACTATTTAGTAATTTTATCTACCAATTTTTTAATAGGTGGACCAAGGATTAATGCAGCAATTATGGCTATAGGTAAGCTAACTACCCACGCTTTTAAGAATCTATTTATATAATCTTTGTCCATTCCAGTGTTAATATAGGTAATAATAAGTGTCATAAGTAAGCTCATACCAAAACCCATAATTAAAATAAAAATAAGATCAAAGTATTTTTTAGGTAACATCATTTTTTAAAGAACTTGATTGCATCTTCCATTCTATCATCACCCCAAAATATCTCATTGTTAACGACAAAAGTTGGACTACCAAAGATTTTATTCTCTCTTGCAGAATTTGTATTAGCTAGGTATTTATCCTCAATTAATTTTGTTTTTGCCTCAGAAATTATATCATCTTTGTTCATTTTTAATTCTTTACATATCTCAGAAATACTTGGTTCTATCGCTGGTTCTTTTCCTTCTTGAAACCATTTTTTATAAGTCAGTCTAACATAATCTATACCCCATCCCTTATCCAATCCAAGTATCGCAATTTGATTTGCTAAGTCAAATTCAGATAATGGGTAAGGCACAGGTGTTTTTGCAAAAAATCCATAACCTTCAGCCCGTCTTTCAATATCTCTCCACATGTAATTTACCTTATTAAGCTTCTCCTTTGGAAATGGAATATTATTCATTTCTTTCATGATTGCCCGAACACTAAATGGTTTCCAATTAAACTGGACTTGATATTTTTTTTCGACATCAAGTATTCTAGTGACAGCTAAATAAGTATAAGTGCTTCCAATTGAAAAATAAAAGTCAATCATTTACTCTTATTTTGACATAGGAGTTGCACCAGTTTCTAAACTTATAATCTTTCCATCTTTATATTTATAAACTGCCATCACCGCTTCAATGTTTCCATCATTAAATTTAACAAATGAATGATTTACACCCACTTCATTATTTTCATAAATTATTCTCACTTTTTCTTGATTTATATCACCACTCATCGCCCATTTAATAACATCAGCTTTTCCTAAAGAATTTCCAGATTTATGCATTGTGAATTTGAAGTCATCATGTAAAAGCTCATTCATAGTTGCTTCATCCTTCTTGTCTATTGCATCAGTATATCTTCTTAATATCGACATTTTATACTCCTTTAATTATTATACCGTTACCAACTGAGTTATTTAAACGTATTTGTTTTACTGGTTTATACTCATCAGAATTATACCATTCTAAAGCCTTTTCATAACTTGGAAACTTAATTACTACTGTTCTAGGATATGTCCAGGTTCCCTCTAATACTTTCGTTTCACCACCTCTTACGATATATTCACCACCAAATTTCTTAGCAATCAGCTTAACTTTTTCTACGTACTCTTTATATTCCTCAGGTTTTTTTACTTCTATGTTGAATATCGCAAATCCAGACATCAGGTATAGATTTTATCAGCCAAACCATAACACAATACTGCACTCATGACTGTAAATACAAAGGGTGCAATAATACCTTCGTTTGTGGTTTTCTCGTTCACTCCAGTTTTATTAATTTTAATAGAGTAAAAATTACATAAAAAAATACATAAATTATTTATAAAAACTAAATTTAAAAATCCCCAGGTATTTTCTAAACCATCAGGTCTTATGAAACCTACATATATGGACATTAAAAAAACAGCAAGCATAAATGCTCCTGCCATCCTAATCATTATTGCTCCACTTGGATCGATACCAAATCTTTCCATGAAGCTTTTAGTGCCAAAAATAGTTTGAAATGCGTAAACACCAACTCCAATAAAATGAACTAAGTAAATTATAAAATAAAATATCCCATTAAATTTTTCTAACATTTTGTCTCCTTTATTAAATTAATATAAAGATTGCTTAATAAATCTTCCTCTTAAGCGTTATAGTCCATCACTTGATCAGTACACTCAGTAAATTTATGAGGCTCAAAGAAATCATTCATTTGACCTAATTGATTATTAATATCTGCTTCACTGTTTGCTTTCCACCAGCAAAACATTTCCATTGTATCACCTGGAGTATTCCAAGTCATCTGACATGCTGCCTTATCGCTTGTCATCGATTTAACAATATCTTCCATTTTCATTGAAGCAACCGTTTCACTAAATTTAGCTTTCATTTCTTTTGATTTAAAAGTGTGTGTAACCATATAGTTTTTCATTTTATTATCCTTAATTAATATAAAGTTTGAATTACTTTTTTAACTCTTTCAGCTCCATTAGGGACTAAAGTTTCAACAAATGAGTGACATTTATCAGTTTTGGCTTTATCGTATTTTGAACCGTAATGTTTATCAACTGCCTTGTTAACTCCAGCATCCCAATCTTTTTCAGGAATTCCTAACTCAAGAGCATATGTTTTTAGAACTTTAACGGTCGAAATAGATTTTTCTTTCATCCCATATTCAAATTTCTCACCTGAAGGAAGAAAGTAGTTAGCCATATAAATTCCTACACAATCCCAAGCTCTTGATTTATCGTCATTACTCATTCCAGCGTTAGCGGAACTGTAAATAAAAAAAGATAAAATTATTATAAATTTTTTCATAACCCCTTATCATTAGTTTCAAATTAATCCCAAATGTAGCCGTTTTGTTACATGCCTGGTATGCGATATTATAACCAGCTCGGAATAGGTAGATTTTTATCTTTTAAAAATGTTTTGTTAAACATCTTAGAGTTGTATTTATCCGATTTATCGCAAAGAATTGTAACTATCGTTTTTCCCGGGCCAAGTTCTTTCCCTAATCTGATTGCACCCGCAATATTAATTCCACAACTAGTTCCAAGACTTAAGCCCTCGTTTTGAATTAAATTGTAAAGAATTGGGAGTGCCTCGTTATCCTCTATTGAATACGCATCATCAATTTTTGCGTTTTCAAAATTTTTTGTTATACGACTTGATCCAATACCTTCTGTAATAGATCCACCTTCGGACTTTAACTCACCGTTCTTTATATAATTGTAAAGAGCTGACCCTTTCGGATCTGATAAGTAAACTTTAATATTTTTATTTTTTTCTTTTAATGCATTACTCACACCTGAGATAGTACCCCCAGTACCAGATGAGCAAACGAATCCATCAACTTTACCATCAGTTTGTTCCCAAATTTCTTTACCTGTGCCCTCGTAATGACCTTTAGCATTAGCTGTATTATCAAATTGATTAGCCCATACTACACCATTATTATTTGTTGGTTTCAATTCCTCAGCAAGTCTTCCTGCTATTTTAACAAAATTATTTTCATCTTTATATGGTTTGGCGGGCACTAATCTTAATTCAGCCCCTAAATTTCGGATTGTATCTTTTTTTTCTTGCGTTTGATTATCATTCATCACAATAATTGTTTTATAACCTAACGAGTTACCTAGCAATCCTAAACCAATTCCTGTATTACCTGCTGTTCCCTCAACGACTATCCCACCTTTTGTAATTAATTTTTTTTCTTGAGCATCTTTAAGTAAAGCAAGGGCAGCTCTATCTTTAACAGAACCGCCAGGATTCATAAATTCTGCTTTACCAAATATATTGCATCCAGTTAACTCTGAGGCTGCTTTTAATTTTATGAGTGGAGTATTTCCAATTGACTCAATAAAATTATTTCTAATTTTAGTCATTATTCATCTTTATCAGTAACAGCATAAGGTTTAAATCCTTTTGTAGCATCTCCAACTCTTTTAGCAGGATTTCCAACCATTATTGATTTTTCAGGAACGTCTTTAGTAACAACAGCGTTAGAACCAATTAAAGAATTTTTTCCAACCACTATAGGCCCTAAAATCTGCGCCCCAGAACCAACTACAACATTATCTTGTAATGTAGGATGTCTTTTTAAATCTCTTTGTTCGATTGCATTAATGCTTGGGGAGACTCCACCAAGAGTGACGTTATGATAAATTGTAACATTATCACCAATTTCTGACGTTTCACCAATTACTACTCCCATTCCATGATCAATAAATAAATTTTTTCCAATTTTAGCTCTAGGATGAATTTCAATACCGGTTAAAAATCTTGAAAGCTGAGAAATAATTCTCGCAATTAATTCAAATTTTGCTATTGCAAAAAAATTTGCAATCTTGTGAAAAAAAATAGCTTTAATACCAGGATAAGTTAACACCAGGCTTATTTTTGATTTTGCTGCAGGATCTCTATCTATTATTGATTGCAAAAATTCATTCATAGTGACGCTATATAATTGTTTTTTACTAAATTTAAACCTAATTTGCTTGGTTTAATGTCACTCCTTTAACATTAGCGGGTACGGCTATATCCATCATTTTTGGATTTTCAAGATTTAAATTATTCATTATTTCAGCGTATTCATTCGCAGAGGAAACTTGAAGTCTTGGATTATTTTTTTTTTCATTTTTAATCGTTGAATACTTTTTACCGTTATAGTCATGAGCAGGGAAAACCAAAGTTTTTTCTGGAAGTTTTAAAATCTTATTAAAAATGGAGTCATATGATTGGTAAGGATCTCCATTTTGAAAGTCAGTCCTACCAGTTCCATTTATTAATAGTATGTCCCCGGTAAATATTCTATCGTTCATTAAGAAACTATACGAGCAGTCAGTATGTCCTGGTGTGTACATTACTTTTAAATCAATATTATCAATTTTAATATTTTCATTTTCTTTTACTCTTAAATCAACGACTTCAGACTTTGAATTATCTCCCATGATTTTCGTACACTTCGTTCTTTTGCTTAATTCATTTAATCCGGTTATATGATCCGCGTGAATATGTGTATCAATTACTTTTACCAACTTTAATTCTAATTTAGTTAAAAGATTTAAATAACGCTCAGTGTGTTCTAAAACTGGATCAATAATTAAAGCTTCTCTTCCTTTTCCACTTGATAATATGTACGTGTAGGTTGAAGATTTATCATCAAATAATTGTTCAAAAATCATATTATTAAACACTTTATAAAAAATTGCATAGCAAATCAATCTTACATATAATTTGTTTAATAAAAAGGAGAAGTAAATGACTTTAAAAATTAATAGTTTAGCACCTGACTTTAAAGCAAAAACAACTATAGGAGATATATCATTTCATGAATGGCTAGGAGATAGTTGGGGAGTTTTATTTTCACACCCAAAAGATTTCACGCCAGTTTGTACTACTGAGTTGGGGTCATTAGCTAAAATGAAACCTGAATTTGATAAGAGAAATGTAAAAGTAATTGGCTTAAGTGTTGACCCAGTTGTAGATCACGTTAAATGGTTGGATGATATTAAAGATGTAACAGGCATGAAACCTGATTATCCAATTATTGCAGATGAGGATCTAAAAATCGCAAAACTATATAATATGTTAGAGGGAGATGCTGGGACTACATCAATGGGTAGAACAGCAGTTGATAATCAAACAGTCAGAACAGTTTTTATTATAAGACCGGATAAAAGAATTGGATTGTTTTTAACTTATCCAATGGCAACTGGACGTAATTTTATGGAGTTATTAAGATCAATAGACTCAATGCAGCTCACAGCTAAACATAAAGTAGCGACTCCAGCTGATTGGAAAAAAGGTGAGGAAGTTATTATTGTACCTGCCGTTAAGGATGATGAAGCTAAAAAGCTGTTTCCCAAAGGTTGGAATGCGGTTAAACCTTATTTAAGAAAAGTTCCAGATCCGTCTAAATAGATTGGATAAAAAAATTTTAAACCAACAGTCTGAACATTGGGAAAGTAATTTCTCAAGTAAGCCTGTAATGTTCGGTCTTGAACCAAGTTACTCAGCAAAAATAGCTCTCGAGGTTTTTAAAAAAAATAAAATTAAAAATATTCTTGAGCTTGGTGCGGGCCTTGGAAGAGATACAATTTTTTTTGCACAAAATGGAATTTATGTCCATGCTATTGATTACAGTTTGTCGGCAACAAATATAATAAAAAAAAGATCTGAAGAAAATAATCTAGAAAAATTTATAAAAGTTCAGAATTACGACATAAGACAAAAACTTAATTTTGATAATCAAAGCTTCCAAGCATGTTACTCTCACATGCTTTTTTGTATGGCTCTTACTAATCAAAATTTAAAAGATTTAAATAAAGAAATTGGCAGAATTTTAAAAAAAGACGGAATAAATATCTATACTGTGCGAAATCAAACAGATGGTGATTTTAAAAAAGGTGTCCATAGAGGAGAAGATATGTATGAAATGAACGGTTTTATTGTTCATTATTTTTCAGAAAACAAAGTAAAGAAACTTTTAGACGGATTTATAAATTTAAATATTGAAAATTTTAATGAAGGTAGTTTCCCTAGAAAATTGTTTTTAGTAATAAATAAGAAAAAATGATACTTTTAAATGCAATTTAGTCCCATTGGTTTTTTTTGATAAGTTATTATATAGAACGTATGATCAACTTAGATAATCATTACAAACCAAGTAATTTAAGTGATAAAGTAGCTTTATCTTTCACAAAATTTTTAAGGTTTCTTGCAGATACTTTTTTTAAAAAAAGATATGGACATAGAGCTGTTGTTTTGGAAACAGTAGCTGCGGTCCCAGGTATGGTTGCTGGTATGCTTATCCATTTAAAGTCTCTTAGAAAAATGGAAGATGATAAAGGATGGATTAAAACTCTTTTAGATGAAGCGGAAAATGAGAGAATGCATTTAATGACTTTCATTCATATTGCAAAACCAACTTTTATTGAAAGAATAATAATTATGATTGCTCAATTTATATTCTTAGTAACTTACGCAATCATTTATATTATTTCTCAAAGAACTGCGCATAGAATAGTCGGTTATTTTGAGGAAGAAGCTGTTAGAAGTTACACAGAATACTTGTATGAACTAGAAACTGGCAAAATTAAAGATCAACCTGCTCCATCAGTTGCAATTAAGTATTGGAACTTACCTTTGCATGCAACACTAAAAGACGTTGTAAAAGTTATTAGAGATGATGAAGCAGGACATAGAGATGTAAATCATAGCTTTGCTAATGTTATAGACGAAAGAAAAATGAAAGAAAAAATTAACTCAAGCGAAAAACAACTAAAACCGAATAAAAATTTAGGAGAAAACAATTAGTTATGAAAAAAATTTATATTTATATTTTAACAGTATTTTTTATTTTTATGTCAGCTTCATTAGCAGATAAGAATATGAAAATTGGCTCAAAAGGAAAACTTAGTGAAGTAGATAGAACAATAATAGTTAAGATGTATGACAACTACTATGAACCAAAATCTTTTAATATCAAAAAAGGTGAGACAATAAAATTTGAAGTGATTAATGTAGGTAACCTTGTTCACGAATTTAATATAGCTAATGCGATGATGCATAAAAAACATCAGCCAGAAATGGAAAAAATGGTTGAGAATGAAATTTTATTAGCGGATTCGATTGATAAAGAAAAAATGAAAAAAATGGCGAAAATGGATAAAGCAATGGGACACTCACATAGCAATAGTGTTCTTTTAGCTCCAAATGAAAAAGGAGACTTAGTCTGGAAATTTGACAATGCAATGAATATTGAGATTGCATGTAATGTACCTGGTCATTATCAAATTGGAATGATAGCTAAAGTAGAGTTAGAGTAACTTTACTAAAAGTATTTTTTTAAATGAGTTCAGAAAGTTTAACGTTTAGTTGGTCTTGTAAACACACATGGAAAAGAAGTGCGAAAAATACTGCATGGTGTTTACTTGGATGTTCTATTGGTGATTTAGGAACAATTTTGTTTTTTCAATTGAGTAAAATTCCATTTCCAGTTCTAGGAATAATGATCCTGGCAATTATTAACGGATTAATCACAAGTATAATTTTGGAAACAATTATATTAATGAGACAAAATTTTGATTTTAGAAAAGCATTCAATACTGCGATAGGGATGAGTTTCATATCAATGATCAGTATGGAAATCGCAATGAATTTAACTGATTATCTTTTAACAGGCGGGGCAGTATTAACTTGGTGGGTTGTGCCACTAATGTTGATTGTAGGTTTTGTAACACCTTGGCCTTATAATTATTGGAGATTGAAAAAATTTAATATTTCTTGCCACTAATTCGAATAACCATATTTTCGAAGTCTTACATCACCAGTCCTTGCATGAGCTTCCATTCCTTCATATCTTGATATCCTTGCAGCTGTAGCGCCTACAAGTTTGGTGGATTCTTTGGTCATTCTTTGAAAAGTTAAAGTTTTTATAAATTTTCCTACAAATAAACCACCAGTATATTTTCCTGCACCTTTAGTTGGTAAAATATGGTTTGTACCTGAGCATTTGTCTCCATAAGCAACTGTTGTCTCCTCACCCATGAACAATGATCCATAATTTGTTAATCTATCATAAAACCATTTTAAGTTTTCTGTTTGAACTTCTAAATGTTCAGGAGCATATTGATCGCTAATCCTTACTATCTCATCATCAGTATCACAAAGTATTACTTCTCCATAATCTCTCCAAGCAGCATCTGCACTTGCTCTTGGAATCTCTGGGAGTTCAGCAATCAGCTCAGGAACTCTTTTAATAACCTTTTCTGCTATCTGTTTGCTAGTTGTATATAACCAACAAGGTGAATTATATCCATGCTCGGCTTGGCCAACTAGATCTACAGCAATGATTTCTGGATCTGCCTTAGAGTCTGCAATAATTCCTATTTCTGTAGGACCTGCAAATAAATCAATACCAACTTTTCCATATAAAATTCTTTTTGCCTCAGCAACAAATTGATTTCCAGGACCAACAATTATATCTGCAGGAGAATTTTTAAATAAACCATTAGTCATTGCTGCAACTGCAGGTACTCCACCTAAATTTAAAATTACATCTGCTCCACAAAGATCAGCTGTATAAATAATAGCAGGATGGGCACCAACACCTTCTTTAGGAGGGCTACATGCTATAATATTTTTTACACCTGCTACTTTTGCAGTAGTAACACTCATAACAGCCGAGGCTATATGTGCATATCTTCCACCAGGAATATAACATCCAGCTGTATTTACGGGCACTAGTTTTTGACCTGCATAAAGACCATCAGATAATTCAACCTCGAAATCCTGACCATAATTTTTAAGCTGAGCTTCAGCAAACTTTTTTACTCTTTCATGTGAAAAACGAATATCATCTTTTGTCTTTTGATCTAAAGTTTTTTTTATTTCTTCAATTCTATCTTTTGAAACAACTATATCACCTTCGTATTTATCAAATTTTTTTGTTAAATCGATGCAACCTTGTTCTTTGGTTTTTTCTAAATCTTTTAATAAATTTTGAACTATTCCTGTTGTTTTTGTATCATCAGTCGATGATGTTTTTGGAGATTTTTTTAAATATGTAATTGACATTAATTTTTTTTAGTTTTTTAAGTCAATTTTGATTTTATTGCAATCAAAGTATTAATCCAAAGCAACTACTGCAGCAGCGATAGAGGCTAATCTCGCTGGTGCCTCATCAGAACGACTAGTAATCACGACTGGAACTTTTCCACCAACAACTACCCCAGCTGCACAAGCTCCACAAAAGTAAATGAGCATTTTAACAAGGCCGTTGCCAGTTTCAACACTTGGAACTAATAAAACATCAGCCATACCTGCTACTTCATTTTTAATTCCTTTTATAGTAGAAGATTTCTTTGAAACACTATTATCAAAAGCCAAAGGCCCAAATACATCTGCTTTTAAATTTTCTTTTTTAGCTAATTTTGTTAGCTCAGATGCTTCTTTAGAACTGGGTACACTATCCAAAACTTCTTCAGTAGCAGATAAAATTGCAATTTTTGGTCTTTCTATTCCAATTCTATTAGAAAAATTTATTACATTTTTAAGAATGTGCATTTTTGTTTTTACATTAGGTAAAACATTCAATGCACCATCAGTAATCATTAATGGTTTATCTTCTTTGCCCAAAGTCATGTGCCAAATATGACTTAATCTTGTTTTACCTAGTAAATTATACTCTCTTTTTAAAACCTCTTTCATTAAAATATCTGTATGAATATGACCTTTTACTATAATTCTAATTTTTTTCTCACTAGCAAGTTTAGCTGCGATATTAGCAGTATTATTTTCTATAGGTTCATGAATAATTTCATATTTTGAAATATCCCATTTCAAATCTTGTGCACATTTTTGGATTTCTTTTTCATCTCCAATAAAAATTGGTTCAATTAAATTTTCATTTACTGCATCATGAACTGACAGCATCGGTAATGGCTTTCCTGCATTTACGATCCCTACCTTAACACCTTTTTTTTTATGTGCAGCATTTAGTAAATTATTAGGACAAACAATTTCTTTATTCGACAACATATTTAATTCTTTAAAAATTCCAAATCATTTTTGATCATTTTTGATAACTCAATTTCCTTTTTTGAATTCATTTTAAATCTTTTATATTTATTTTGTCCAGGATACACTATTTCTTTTACTCCTTTAATTTTAGGTAATCTTGTTATTTTTCTAATGTTTTCTCTAATTCTATTATTATAGTTTTTGACAAATAAATTTGTTTTAAATGTGATAAACAAATGTCCAATATTTTGTGGACCAGAAAAATCATCAAATGGATCTTTAACCCTGCCTGCATGATTTCCTCCAGTCAATACACCGCTCAATATGTCAACCATCCAAGCTAAACCTGAACCTCTAAATCCAGCAATAGGAAGCTGTACACCTTGAAGTGCTTTTTTAGCATCTGTTGTCATCCTACCTAATTTATCTAGTGCTACACCTTCGGGAATTTTTTGATTGTTTCTTGCTGCAACTCTAATCTTACCTCTGTTAATCATTGAAATTGAGGTATCTAGAATAAAAGGGATTTTCGATCCAGTTGGAGTACCGAAACATATTGGGTTTGTTCCAAATAAACTTTTCAAAGAACCGTGTGGTGCAACTGCTGGAGGAGCATTGGTATAAATCATTGTGACAAGATTCTTTTTTACTGCTTGTTCCGCATAGTATCCTGACAAACCATAGTGACCACTATTTTTTACAGCAACTAATCCAATACCTGTTTTTTTTGCATTCTCAATTGCCTTTTTGATTGCAATATCAGCAGCTACAAAACCTATACTATCATCTGCATCAACATGGGAAATAGATCCAGATATTTTTTTGATTTTTATTTGTGGCTTTGGATTAATTACTTTTTTAGAAATTCTATCACAATACATTTTTAATCTTGATAAGCCATGTCCATAAGCACCAACTAACTCAGCATTAATTAAAGCATTTGCTGATATAGACGCATGATCTCCACTTAAACCAAATTTTTTAAATATTTTGATAACTTCTTTTTTTAAATTTTTTGTTTTCAAATTATCCTTTTCCACGCCATGGAATAGTTTTATCTATTATTTTTCTTAAAGTTATATCAAACAATAGACCTAGCATTCCCATTATGAAAATAGTGATCCAAATAACTTCGTACTGAAAGTATTTTTTAGCAACATTTTCCACAAATCCAATGCCAGTTGTTCCTGCTAAAAATTCAGCAGCCACTAAAGTTCCCCAACACATACCTACAGCGACCCTTATTCCAGTTAAAATCTCAGGTAAAGAGTTAGGAAAAATTACATATCGTAAAATTTGTTTCTTGGATGCCCCTAAAGAATGTGCTGCGTGTATTTTTGACAATTGAGTGCCCGAAGCACCAGCTCTTGCTGAAATGATCATAATAGATAATGAGACCATAAATAATAAAAATACTTTTCCTGTGTTATCAATCCCTAAAACTGATATGATAAGAGGCGCCCATGCCAATGGGGGGACAGGTCTATATAATTCTATTAATGGATCAAAAAAACCTTTAGCGAACCTATTCAATCCCATAAATAAACCTAATGGAACCCCTATAATAATTCCAAAAATTAGTCCTAAAAAAACTCTCATAAATGAATCCCATATATGTCCATAAGGAACAGGTACTTTTAATAATTTAAAGTCACCTGTAACAAATTTTAAAACTGCACCTTTAAAGTTTTGTTTAACGACCCCTTCTTTGTTATGAACAGGATATTCACCTGGTAGTATATCTGCTATCCAATCAGGAAAAATAAAACCAACTACATTACTTAAATCAACCATTTTTACCCATAAAAGAGGAATATCTTTATAACCGACGCTTGGTTTAGACATTAGTACAAATTTCTTGAAAGTATCTGATGGTTTAGGTAGCCATCTTCCAGAACCCTGTTCTGAACAATTTGGTCCACTTGCAACAATAGTTCCAGCTGGAAATAAAAAAATATCAATAAATCTCAAGCCGCCTTGAGCTATAATTTGCGCATTGTCAAATTTGATAATAGCATTTTGCATTTCATTTAATGCTTTAGGAGGATAAATACTTGCAAACTCTATTCTTCTTGCAATTTTGACAATATTTTTAGCATAAGTTGAAGCGATTTCTTCGTCATCATTTAAATCATTTCTGTATATTTTGATTTCGTCTTTTATTTCTTTAATTTTATTTTTGAATTCTGGATTATGATTTCTTAGTTTAAAAAATTCATCACTAATTAAATTTAATTCTTGAGCTGCAGCATGAAACTTTAAGCCTCTACTTGTAGCTGGTACAAGAGGAACTTCTAATGTATTTTCAATACTTCCTGATCCAGCATCAATCTTTGTTATACCCCATCCACCTTCCTCGCTTACTGCCTTAAGTCTTTCATTTAGCTCTTGTTCTGTTTCAAACGGATAATCAGGTTTTTGAAAATTTTCAGTTAAAAGATTAATTTTACCAGTTATCTCCTCAATTTTTTTTCTAGTTTCATTTTCAAGTAAGTCCTCATTTGTCAATAAAGGAATTAATTGATTTGTTTTATTTACAAAACTTACAAGAATTATCTTCTGTTCATTATTCAGCTCTTTAGAATTTCCTATTTCAATTGAAAGCTTCTTTAAGTGATTATTTTCTTTTTTTATTTGAGAAGTACTTTTAAATTCTCTTTCTTCTATAGGAAATTGATATTTTAATCCTAATAAAGAGTCGTTTACTTTTCCCACTTGACATAGTTCATTAGCAGATTTTGGATAAAAACCTTTAGCGATATCCCAAGAATAATAAAGCCAAATAAGAAGGAGAAAACTGCTTCCAACAATGACCCAATGTGTTCCACCTAATGCTCTTTCAGGATTGCCAAATACTGCATCTACCTTTTCTGTTTTAATTAATCTTCTTCCATAAAGAATACAACCAATTACAGCAAAAAATATGAGAAAAGTTATAATTTGTGTTAACATCTAATTTTCTTTCCCCATTATCTCTTCTTCCATATTCCAAATCATTTCTAAAATTTCTTCTCGTTTACTTGAAAATTCTTTGTTCTTTTTTATTTCTCTTAAGTCTTCTCTTAAGCCCATTGATGCGAATGGAAGATTGTATTCTTTATGTATCCGTCCGGGTCTCGGCGCCATCACATATAACCTTTGCCCAAGCAATAAAGCTTCTTCAACTGAGTGTGTAATTAAAATAATAGTTTTTCCAGTTTCTTTCCAAATTTTAAGAACTAATGATTGCATCTTTTCTCTCGTTAATGCATCTAACGCCCCTAATGGTTCGTCCATTAAAATTAAGTCTGGATCGTTAATTAAACATCTTGCAAGAGCAACTCTTTGCTGCATCCCACCAGATAATTGATAAGTTGGCGTGTTACCAAATCCTTTGAGTCCAACTATCTCTAGCCACTCATCAACTTTATTCTGAGTTTTTATTGGATCTTCATTTTTCATTCTTAGCCCAAAATTTACATTTTCAGCCACAGTCAACCATTCAAATAAAGCTCCTTGTTGAAAGACCATTCCTCTTTCTACTCCTGGACCATCTATTTCTTTGTAGTTTAAAGTAATACTTCCTGATGTTGGTCTGATAAATCCAGCAGTTATATTCAGCAAAGTTGTTTTTCCACATCCTGATGGACCGAGAACTGTTAAAAGCTCTCCTTTTTTTAAAGTAAAATTTAAATCTTTAAGAGCATGAACAGTTTCACCTTTGGGAGTTTTAAAAATCATGTTAAGATTTTGAGAAACTAAATCACTCATAAAAAAATTTATATTAGCATTAATAAAAAAATAGGCGCCAATTTATAAAAAATCGGCGCCTAATTAAATTTAAATACCCTTATATTATAAAGGTAAGAAACTAGTGTCTACATTTCCTCTTGGTGTTCCCATTCCTTTTAAGAAAGCATCAAGATTTCCACTTTTCATAGATTTTTCAGTTTCTTCAGGTGTTAAGAATTTAAAACCACTCAAAGTTTCTTTCATATCACTAACTTTCATTTCAGATTCTTTTGACATTGCGTTCAAATCGCTTTTGCCAGCTCTATATCTAGCATTTGCCTCATGAGTTACTTCAATAAAAGTTCTTAGCATTCCAGGATTTTCTTTCATGAACTTTGTAGTTACAGAAGTAATATCAATACCTAAAATACCAGCGTCTCTAGCTTCTTGAACTGTTAGTAATCTAGATCCAACTGCAGTAGCAGCTTTAATTGAGTTACCACCAAATAAGCAAGCCATCACAACATCGCCACTTACAAGTGCTGCAGCGCCTTCTTCAGGATCCATTTGGATTATATCCATTTTTTTTCTATCAGCTCCAACAACTTTCATACTTTCATCAAAAACGTATTCAGCCATTGTTCCAAGTGGAACAGCAACTTTTTTACCTTCTAGCTCAGTGGCATTTGCTTTAGTAATACCTGATGCATTTGAAGTTACACAAGTTGTTCCACCCATCCCATATTCCATAGCTATATCTACAAGCTTGATAGGTGCTTTAGATTTAACTGCATTTATGAAAGGTACTAATCCTTGTGAATAAGAAATATCAATGTCTCCAGCTAACATAGCATCAGTCATTGCTCCACCATTTGTGAAGTTGGTCCATTTAACCGGCACACCTAAAGCTTTAGCAAAACTTTTCTTATGCATGTCCTCTAGGTTTGGACTAGGCCATTCTAAAAAGTAAGCGACTCTAACTTCATTAGCAGCTGAATTAGCAACTGTTATTGAAAGGTTAAGAGCTACAAAACATCCAAGAATAAAACTAATTATTTTTTTCATTTTTCCTCTTCCTTGTTTATTTATATGTTTCAATTTTAAGATTAATTTGACCTATATGTAAAACAAAAAAATGCCCATTCTAGTTACACAACTTTAAGTTGTGACAATTATTTTGGTGGTTTATTGGACTTAATTAGTCTAAGGATTAATTAAATTAACATTTTAAAACTTTAATATGAGCTCAGAAAAAAGAACATCTGTACCTAATTCTTTAAATGAACATTGGATGCCTTTTACATCCAATAAAGATTTTAAGGAAAATCCAAAACTCATAGTAGAAGCAAAAGGTGTATATTTAAAAAATCACCAAGGTAAAACTCAAATTGATGCCAGCTCAGGATTGTTCTGTAATCCTTTGGGACATGGCAGAAAAGAAATCATTGAAGCAATAACAAATCAATTACAAACTTTAGATTATTGCCAACCTTTCCAACAAGGATTTGGTGGATCTTTCGAATTAGCAACTAGAATTTCAAAACACACACCGGGAAATTTAAATAAAATTTTTTATACAATTTGCGGATCTACTGCAGTTGAGACAGCGATTAAAATTAGTATTGCTTACCACAAAGCAAGAGGCGAAGGACAAAGGTTCAGATTTGTTGGAAGAGAACGTGCTTATCATGGAATGAATATTGGAGCGACATCAGTGGGTGGAATGATAAATAATGTTAAAGCTTATGCAAGTGTATTAATGCCAGGTGTTGTTCATATGAGACATACACATTTAGATGAACATAAATTTATATCCGGTCAACCTGAAACAGGGGCTGAAATTGCAAATGACTTAGAGAGAATTTGTACTAATTTTGGTTCAGAGAATATCGCAGCCTGTATTGTTGAACCGATTGCTGGCTCAACGGGAACTTTAGTTCCTCCTGTTGGATATTTACAAAGATTAAGAGAACTTTGTGATAAACATAAAATACTTTTGATTTTTGACGAAGTTATCACTGGATGGGGACGAACTGGTTCAGCTTTTGGAGCTCAGGAGTTTGGAGTAACACCTGACATAATGACAATGGCAAAAGCAACAACTAATGGAATAGTTCCATTTGGTGTGGTTGCTTGTAAAGAAGAAATTTATGACGCAGTTATGGATAATTCTCCAAAAGGTGCAATAGAGTTATTTCATGGTTACACTTATTCAGGAATACCAGTTTCTGTTGCAGCAGCATTAGCTGTTCAAGATATTTTTGAAAAAGATGATATTTTTAATAGAGCAAAAGAACTAGCTCCTTATTTTCAAGAAGGTCTATTTTCTCTAAAAGATATTGATGTAGTCGATAACATTAGAGGCTATGGAATGATGGGCGGTATAGATATTAAAACTGATGGAAGGCCTGGTAAAGCAGGCTTAGCCACTTTTAAACATTGTTATGATGCAGGAGTGAATTTTAAAGCCACTGGTGATTGTTTAATTATAGCGCCAATGTTTATTTGTGAAAAAAAACATATTGACGAAATTATAGAAAAATTAAGAGCTGGAATAACTAATTACGCAAAAAGTAAAAAGAATTAAATTTCGTTAATGAGAATTGGCGTACCTAAAGAAATTAAACCTCAAGAAAATAGAATAGGCTTAACACCAGATAGTGTAAAAACCCTTGTCTCTGAAGGACATGAAGTATTAGTCGAAAATAATGGAGGCTTTGAAGCGGGCTTTGAAAATGATCAGTACAAAAATGCTGGTGCTAAAATTATAGAAAAAGCCACTGATATTTTTAATGATGCTGAAATAATTGTTAAAGTTAAAGAACCTCAAAAAGTTGAGGTTGAAATGATTAAAGAAAATCAAATTGTATATACCTATTTACATTTAGCTGCCGCAAAAGAATTGACTGAGGGCTTAGTAAAATCAAAAAGTATTAATATAGCTTATGAAACGATCACTGATGATAATGGAAAACTTCCTTTACTTGCACCCATGAGTGCTGTAGCGGGACGTATGTCAGTTCAGGCAGGAGCACATTGTTTAGAAAAAAACCAAAAAGGTAGAGGAGTATTGTTAGGTGGAGCTCCTGGTGGTGAACCGGCAAATGTTTTAATTTTAGGGGGAGGTGTAGTAGGAGAAAATGCTGCAATTATAGCAACTGGAATGCGGGCTAAAGTTCACATTGTAGATAAATCTGAGGCAAGACTAAAACAATTAGTTGAAATTTTCGGTGATAAAATTATTCCGGAACAGAGTGAAAAAATAGATTTAAAAAAGTTAGTAGCTGAAGCAGATTTAATAGTAGGAGGAGTTTTAATCCCCGGAGCAGAGGCGCCAAAGTTAGTTACTAAAGATATGTTAAAATTAATGAAAAGAGGCTCAGTTATTGTTGATGTTGCAATCGATCAAGGCGGTTGTGTAGAAACAAGTAAACCAACAACCTTTAATGATCCAACTTTTATAGTTGATAATGTTGTTCATTATTGTGTGGCTAACATGCCGGGAGGAGTTCCTAGAACCTCAACTATTGCATTAAATAAAGTAACACTTCCTTATTTAGTCAAATTAGCGAATAAAGGTTATCAAAAAGCATTATGTGACGATAAAAATTTTTTAGCAGGACTTAACATTCACAAAGGTCAAGTAACATATAAAGCAGTTGCTGATACATTTGGCTATGAATATGTTGATCCTTTATCATCACTTTAATTATAATAGTTTAAGTACCAGTTTAAAAACTTCTTAATTCCTTCTTTGTATTTTGTTTTAGGTTTATAACCAGTTATCCTTGTTAAAAGTTTTGTGTCAGATAAAGTTGAATAAACATCACCTTTTTGCATAGGTAGGAATTTTTTAATCGCTTTTTTCCCTAACTCTTTTTCAAGAGTATTTATAAAATCTGAAAGAAGAATTTTTTCTGTGTTCCCTATGTTTAAAATTCTTATAGGTGCAACATGAGAAAGACTATCATTTTTATATTTTTTTAATGAATTTAATTTTGGAATTTTATTAGTTAATTTAAATATTCCATCGACTATGTCATCAATGTAAGTATAGTCTCTATACATTTTTCCTTTATTATAAATATCTATTTTCCTTCCACTTAAGATGTTTTTTGTAAATTTGAAATAAGCCATATCTGGTCTACCCCATGGACCATAAACTGTAAAAAATCTTAGCACTGTTATTGGTGTTTTCCATAAGCTAGAATAAGAATGTGCTAAATTCTCTGTAGATTTTTTTGTAGCAGCATAAAAACTAATCTGATTATCTGTTTTATCAATTTCGCGAAACGGGAACTTTTTATTAGCCCCGTAAACCGATGAGCTGGAGCCAATAATAAGATGCTTGATTTTAAATTTTCTTGCAGCTTCAATAATATGAAAAGTTCCAGTTATATTTGAATTTAAATAAACTTTTGGATTTTTTATACTATACCTGACACCCGCCTGTGCGGCTAAATGAATAATCAATGAAGGTTTAAATTTATTTAAAGAATTATTTAGGATTGTTTGATTTTCTAAATTTCCTTTAGTGAATGAAAAATTTTTATATCTTTTCAGGATTTTTAATCTAGATTTTTTTAATTTAATGTCATAAAAATTATTCATTGAGTCAAGCCCATGCACTATATACCCCTTGTCCAAATATCTTTTGGCAACATGAAAACCAATAAAACCTGACGAACCTGTTATAAATAATTTTGTTTTCATTTTTTTCTAATATTTAATATAACACTAAAGTGAATAAAGAAATTCCTAAAACAACTAAAGTAGTAGTTATCGGTGGTGGAGTAGTAGGGTGCTCTGTTGCTTATCATCTAGCTAAATTTGGGTGGAAAGATACAATTCTTTTAGAGAGAGATCAATTAACTTCAGGAACAACCTGGCATGCTGCAGGACTTGTAAGTCAATTAGGTCCTTCTGCAGCAATAACAAAAATAAGAAAATACACCTTAGACTTATATAAAGAACTTGAGAGGAAAGTTGATCACTCAGCTGGGCTAAGATTGAATGGCGCTCTCTCTATTGCAGAAACTAAAGGGAGATGGCAAGAATTACAAAGACAAGCTACAACTGCACAACTTTATGATGTTGATGTTAGAATTTTAAATAAAGATCAAATTAAAAAAGATTATCCAATAATAAATACTGATGATGTAGTCGGTGGTATATTAATGCCAGGTGATGGTGCTGCTGATCCATCAGGTGTAACGCACATGTTAGCAAAAGCAGCAAGAATGGAGGGGGCAAAAATTTTTGAAAAATCTCCTGTTGAAGAAATTTTAACAAAAAATGGAAAAATTTCAGGAGTAAAAGTCAACGGAAAAGAAATTGACTGTGAGTATATAGTTTTAGCCTCAGGAATGTGGTCAAGACAAATAGCGCAAAAACTTGGAGTAAGTGTTCCATTATATCCTGCGGAACATTTTTATATCATTACAGAACCAATAGATGACTTATCCAAAACATTACCAGTTGTAAGAGATTTTGATAATCGTACTTATATTAAAGAAGATGCAGGTAAAATATTAGTTGGCATCTTTGAAGGCAATTCAATTCCTGCTTGGAATAAAACTAATAAGGTCCCAGAAAATTTTTCATTTGGTGAATTTCAAGAAAATTTTGAACATTTTGAACCTTACTTAGAATCAGCAGTCAAAAGATTTCCTATTCTAGAAACCGCAGGTATAAGAAAATTTTTTTCAGGACCAGAGTCTTTTACTCCAGACACTAATGCTTTATTAGGTGAAGTCCCTGAAATTAAGAATTTTTTTGTGTGTTGTGGCTTAAATAGTGTTGGAATTGGAACTGGTGGAGGTGTTGGTAAAGTTACTGCTGAATGGTTGATAAATGGTCACATCAATGAAGATATTTTTAGCTACGATATAAAAAGATTTCAAAAATTTCACTCAGAGTTAGGTTTTATCAAAAAAAGAATTACAGAGTCATTAGGTGATTTATATGGGATGCATTGGCCCTTTAAACAACACAAGACGTCTAGGAATGTTAAAACTTTACCTTATCATGACGAACTTAAAAGTTTTGGAGCGTGTTTTGGTGTTTCAGGGGGTTATGAGAGACCAATGTGGTTCGCATTAGATGGAGAAATATCTAACTATGAATATAGCTACAACTATCAAAATTGGTACCCGTCTGCAGAATATGAGACAAGTAATACTGTGAAAAATGTTGGTTTATTTGATTTAACGGCTTTCTCTAAATTTGAGATTAAATCAGAAAAAGCACATAATGAATTACAAAGAATTTGCACTGCAAACATTAAGAAAGAAGCTGGAAGGTGCACATACACTCAAATGTTAAATTCAGATGGTGGTATTGAGACCGATTTAACAGTTGTGTGTGTTAATGAAAATCATTTTAGAATTTTTAGTTCTGCTGCAACTAGAGAAAGAGATAAATTTCACATAAGAAAACATCTTTCAAAGGAAATAGAATTGATTGATATTACTGATGAATATTGTGTATTTGGATTATTTGGTCCAAAAAGTAGACAATTGATAAAAACAATTTCAAAGGATAATTTTGAAAATGATAATTTTAAGTTTGGAACAGCAAAATACATTACTATAGATGGATCAAAAATTTGGGCTCAAAGATTGTCTTATGTAGGTGAATTGGGTTACGAATTATATGTAGATTTTAAAGATGCAAAAAAAATATACGATTTGCTCATAGAAAAGGGTAAAAATTTTAATCTTTCTAATTGTGGCATGCATGCTTTGGATATTATGAGAATGGAAAGCGGTTTCTTACATTGGGGACATGATATTTCACCTGAGGAAAATCAATATCAAGCTGGATTATCATTCACAATTAGTAATAAAAAAGGGGTAGACTTTATTGGTAAAAAGGCATTAGAAAAAATCAAAAAAGAAAAAACAAAAAGTAGATTTGCAATGTTCACATTAGAAAAAAGTGAACCAGGCAAACCTTTATTACTTCACGATGAGCCAATCTATTTAGAAGATAAAATTATTGGAAGATCAACATCTGGGAACTATTCATTCAATTTTAAAAAGAATTTAGTTTTTGGTTATATTGAAAATGATACTCCTGATGAAGAACTAGAATCTAAAAAGCTATATATTGAAGTTGAAAAAAAGAAATACTCTATAATTCTTCAAAAAAAGGCGCTTAAACAGACAGATTTTAAAAATTTATAATCACGTCTGTTTTCTTAAGATTAAAACAAATATTACAGATGTTGCCATCATGATTAGGGCATATGCAGCTGTAGGCACCATGTAATTCATTTCATTTCCAAATAATTGAGTTCCTACGAATACAGCAAGCGTACCATTTTGTAGACCACACTCTAAAGATATACATCTTCTTTGTGCTATTCCTGAGGCAAAAAATTTAGCGACATAAAAACCAACTACCATCATTGTAACATTTAGAATTAAAGCTATCGTTCCGGCGGTATTTAAAAACATAATAATGCTATCCCATTCTTCAATATAGATAGCAATAAAGATAATAGTAAATAATCCGATCGATAATCTTTGAATTATTTTCATATTATTTTCGATAAAATCATTTGCTAATTTTCTAATAATCATTCCAATTAACACTGGAACAGTTACTACAAAAAACATTTTTAGCGATATTCCAAGCATAGAGACGTCACCACTGATGTAATCAACATTAAATATTTCTATTGATAAAAATACTACATAAGGAACTGAAACAATACTTATTAAACTAGTAATTGCAGTTAAAGAAATTGATAAAGCGACATCGCCATCAGCAAATTTTGTTAATACATTAGACGTCACGCCACCTGGCGCTGCAGCAATTAACATAACACCTAATGCTAATTCAATTGGAGTTTTTAGAATAATTATTAAAAGATACGCTATGATTGGAAGTAAAACTAATTGACAGACCAAACCAACAAAAAATTCTTTTGGATTTTGAGCCACTCTCGTAAAATCTTTTACAGTTAAAGATGCTCCGAGCCCCAACATTATTAAAGCTAAAGCTATTGGTGCTATAGTCGTTACTATTCCCATAATTTTTCCTTCAAAGTAAATTGTTACTATATAACAAAAAAAACGATGCTAGGATATAGTTAAAAGATTGATAATTTTTCTTAAAAATTTTGCCTTATGTCTAAAAACATTTTTTTGATAGGGCAAAACTTTAGTTCGGTTCATTGAGCCTAAGATGTAGTGTTTTTTCATATTCAATTTTAAGTAATCATTTTTTAATAAAAATTTACATTTACGAATAACCGTAGCTCGAGGAATATTTGTCATTTCAGAAATAGACATTGCGCTCACTCCAATAGATGCTCCCTCTCCATCAAGGATACTTTCATTAAAAGTTTTATAATCAGGAATTAAATTATAAAAATTTGTTTTAATATTATCTCTTTTATAATTAAGAGCTTGGTTCATAGCAACTGTACCCCAAATATGATATGTAGCTAAATCCCCAAACATATCGTGATAGCCAATAACTAAAGGAATTTGTAGTCTATAAAACCATCTCCAACATATACTGAAGTTTTTTTTCACTACAGTTTCAATTTTTTTTGTATCATGGTTTTTTGATAAAATTTTTTCTTTTATTAAGATTTGAGAAACTAAATATATATATTTAGATGTGATTGATATCTGTCTCTC
Organism: uncultured Pelagibacteraceae bacterium; assembly: GCA_902616645.1. Classification (GTDB taxonomy): domain Bacteria; phylum Pseudomonadota; class Alphaproteobacteria; order Pelagibacterales; family Pelagibacteraceae; genus Pelagibacter. The sequence goes on along the minus strand of CACMTO010000003.1, from coordinate 37,508 downwards.
GGGTTTTACTTGTGGAAAAATAGATCGATCTATAAGAATTTTTTTTTTTTGTCTCTTCAGCACACCTAATTCTTCAAGTTCTAAAACTTTTCTTCTAACTGTTTCTTTAGGTAAATTTAACTTATTACAAAGTTCAGTAATACTGAATTTTTCAATTTGAAGGTAGTTCTTGGAGTAGAATTGATCAAAACTTAATTGGATGTTCATCGTATCATAAAATTGTAATGTTTTCTCTATCAATGAAATTACAATTAAATATTTATAATGATCTTTAAAAGCTTTATAAATAGCGTTCAACCAATTCCATTGATGAACAATCCAATCTTTACCTAATTGATCGTAATTAGCCATCATAAGATCATACACCTGATCATCATTTAAAACTTTTGAGAAATCAATTTGGCTTAAGCTCATAATTTAAAAATATCATTTTGAAACCCAAAATGGACATGTGTCAATCGAATTCTGACCCACTTTGAACTTTTTTAAAATTGTATTAGAAATATTGTGATGTTTTAATATATGACTTTTATGAATAATAAAGGCTTTACAGATACTATTTCAGACATTGAGACGACCCCAAATAATAATGTCGAGCTCTCTGAAAAGCCTTTAAAAACAAAGCAAAAGAAGTTTAACAGAGTAGATATTAATGTTTTGAAGTCTAAGCTACAGGAGTCAGAAAGTAGACAATTCAAAAAAAATTTAATTATTCTTTCATCACTAATTTTTTTATTAGCTGTATTAGGAATTTACCTATCTCTTTAGATATATTTGCAAACTTCAATAATACATGATTAAATAAGATTGTGAAAAATACAAACTTAAGTTTAAAAGACAAATTAAAAGAAAAGCTAATCGCAAAATATCTTGAAAAAGATATCACAAAATATCAGCACAAGAGTACTGATATCAATATTCTTCTAAACAGAGTAAAATTAAGTGAAAAAAATGAAAAAAGAAAAAAATTATTTTTTTCCACATTAGCCTCTACAGGTTTAGTTTTATTTGGCATAATAATCTTCGGATAAAGTTCAAAATTTATCAAAAAACCATTAATTTATTGATTAATTCAACATCGATAATTTCTTAAAAAGAACAAAATCAATTATAAGAATTAAGATATAAAAACATACTTATTATGAAGATATTTGATTGTACGACCTTTTTTGACGAAAAAATGATGATGGATATTAGGTTTAATGTTTTAAATAAATTCGTTTATAAATTTATAGTTGTAGAGTCCTTATTTTCTCATAGCGGTCAAAAAAAAAAAATTAATTTTAAAAAAACTGATTACCCAAATTTTAAAGACAAAATCGAGCATATTGTAATAGAGCGTGAGCCTGAAAATTTAATAAAAGAAAATCAGATCAAAAAAAATGAATTGAACAAAAGACTGAATAGCATAAAAAGAATAGAACAATCTTACGATTATATGTCCTTTGGTTTAAAAGATGCTCAAGATAATGATTTAATTATGTTGAGTGATAATGATGAAATACCAAACTTAGAAGCAATCAATTTAAATGAGATAAAAAATAATTTTATAATTTTCGAACAATTATTTTTTTATTACAAATTTAATTTAATTTACGATAAATTAAAATGGTCAGGTACAAAAGCTTGTAAGAAAAAAAATTTGACAAGTTTAAGTGATTTAAGAAATCTTAAAAATAAGAAGTATCCTTTTTGGAGGATAGATACTTATTTTTCAAAAATAAAACAAACAAATTTGAAGATTATAAGTAACGGAGGATGGCATTTTACCAATGTAAAAACACCCGAAGAACTTTTTGTTAAATTAAGTAATTTTGGGCATTATGACGAATTTGAAATATCTAATTTGAATTTAGAAAAACTTAAAAAAAAAATTAGAAATAAAGAAGTTCTTTACAATCATTTCGCAGACAAAAAAGATAAATCAAGGTGGGATTATGATTATAAATTAAAAAAAATGGATGATATATTTTTACCTAAATACTTAATTGAAAATAAACCAAAGTTTAAACAATGGTTCGATTAATTAAATGATAAGCTGGGGTGTTATAGGATTTGGCAGAATGGGAAAAACCTTTGCCAATTGTTTTAACCATACTAATAAAGATTTTGTGTTAAAAGGATTTGCAAGTATATCCACAGATACGAATACAAATCTAAAAAAATATAAAAGTTATGATGATATAATCAATTCCTCAGAAATAGATGCTGTATATATTTCAACATTAAACAATACTCACAAAGATTTAGTAATAAAATCTATTAAGAAAAATAAAAAAGTTTTGTGTGAGAAGCCTTTAGGTTTAAATTTCAAAGAAGTTAAAGAAATTTATAATATAATAAAAGATAAAAATGATGTTTTTTTTGAAGCTTTGGCTTACAGATCTCATCCCCAAACTATTAAATTGTTGGAGCTATTAAGAAACCAAAATTTTGGAGAAATTGTTAAAATAGAGGCAAATTTCGGATTTAAAAATAAAAGAATTAAAAAAGATTCAAGATTATTTAATAAAGATTTAGGTGGTGGTTCTATTTTAGATTTAGGTTGTTATCCAATTAGTTTTTTTTCTCTCTTTGCAAATAAATTAGAAGATATTGAAATTGTAAAATCAGAATTTAACTTGTGTGAAACAGACGTTGATATTGATGGGGAAATTCATTTAAAAATAAATAATAAAATTGATGCAATAGGAAAGGTGAGTCTTGCTGAGAATTTAGACAATATCTGTAAAATATATTGTAAAAATGCTACCATTATAGTTACATCTCCATGGTTACCACCCGAAAAAACCTTTTTAGAAATAGAGACTAAAGGAAGATATTTTAAAGAATTCATTAATACTGATAAAAATGTCTATACTCATCAGCTTAAAAAAGTGTCATTAATCTTTAATAACAATAAAATTGAAAATAATTTTTTAGTAGATATTGAAGAATCTTATAAGATATCTAATTTGATGGAAGGTTGGTTAAAACAAGTATAATAAGTAAAATGAAAAAATTTATAATTATCACCATTTTTTTTTCATTATCCGTTACAAATTTAAGTGCTAAAAACGGTAAGGGCGAAATAAAATTAGATAAAGGTACAATGACTCACTTTATCGCTTATCTGTATGGTTCAAACGATAAATTTTCAGAGGGTAAAAATAAAAAAAATAATCCTTATCTAATGAGTGTTTCAAAAAATGGAAGATGGTCATACTATTTTTTCTGTCCAGCTACTATTACCCAATGTCAAGATGCGGCAGAGAGAGACTCATCCGCAATAGGTCAAGCAATTTCAAGATGCCAAAAAGGATCGCGTGGATCTCCTTGCTATATTTTTGCAAAAGCAAATAGAATTGTATGGAACAACGGATCTAGTTCTAGGTTAAGAAATATTCCAAGAAAATATTTAAAGGACCCATATTTAATTGCTCAGAGACTGCAACAAATTGGATTTTATGATGATGATATATCTGAATTACCATTTTTTGATTATGAAACAGGTTTAGTGGATAAATCGAGAAAAATTACCGGTGAAAAAATTAGTTCTAAAGTTTTAAAAAGTAATGAAGAAAAAAAACCAAAAATTATAAAAAAAACAACTTCTGAAAAAAAACAAGACAATGATGTTGTTAAAAAATTAAAAGATTTGAATGAATTATTTCAATCAGGAGTGTTAACTAAAGAAGAATTTGATAAAGCTAAAAAAAAAATTCTAGATTAATTATATGTTAAATTTTTTGATTCCTTTTTTAGTTCTTATTTTAATTGTTGTCTTTATTCATGAATATGGTCATTATTATTTTGCAAAAAAATACGGGGTTGGTGTAACTGATTTCTCTATAGGGTTTGGTAAAGAAATTTTTGGATGGAACGATAAATCAGGAACTCGCTGGAAAATTTGTTGGATACCTTTAGGAGGCTATGTAAAATTCTTTGGTGATCGTAATGTATTTTCACAAGCTGATCATGAAGAAGTACTTAAAAAATATAGTGAGGAAGAGCGTAAAAAACTGTTTATTTTAAAACCTTTGTATCAAAGAGTTTTAATTGTGTTTGGGGGTCCTTTAGCAAATTTTTTATTAGCTTTTGTTATTTTTTTCTCAATTTACACATTTGTAGGTAAAGATTTCACACCAGCAATTATAAACGAGGTGCAAAAAGATAGTCCAGCTATGGTGGGTGGTTTAAAACAAAATGATATAATCTTAGAAATAGATGGAAATAAAGTTAAAAGTATTCTTGACGTCTCAAAATATATCACAATGTCAACAGATGATCTTATAGATTTTAAAGTCAAACGTTCATATGAAGAGTTTATATTAAAAATTAAACCTAATATGATTTTAGGAGAGGATGGTTTAGGAAATAAAATAAATAAGAGAATTGTTGGTATTAAATTAGGAGCATATAACAATGAAATAAATCATGTAAAGCTGGGTCCTGCACAGTCAATTTATCATGCTGCTAATGAGGTGTATTATGTCAGTGTTTCATCTTTAAAATACATAGGTGCAATGATATTTGATAAAGCGGATACTTCTCAGTTAGGTGGCCCAATAAGAATAGCAAAAATCTCAGGTCAAGTCGCTGAGTTTGGTGTTCTAGCTTTTATTAGCATGATGGCTTACATTTCAATAAGTTTAGGGCTTGTTAATTTATTTCCAATTCCACTTCTAGATGGAGGACATTTAATGTTTTATGCATTTGAAAGTATTTTAGGTCGTCCATTATCTCAAAAAACACAAGAAGGTTTTCTTCGAATCGGCATGTTTTTACTTATCACCCTAATGTTATTTACAACAATTAATGACCTTAAAGACCTTGGTTTACTCAATTAAAAATTTGCAAAAAATCTTAAAAAAGTAAGCAAAATAGGGATTTTTTCTCTTTCTACAATATATTGTGTATAACTTTTTATATTACACTAAAAAAACGCTTGATTTATTGGGGCTTTTGATAAAGATGGTAAATAACCTAATAAACCGGAGCTAAAATGAATAAAAAACAGTTAGTTGTCAAGCTTTCAGGAGCTTTAAATCTAAGTAAGGCTGATGCTGAGAGAACTTTTGACACAATTACCAACACTATTTTAGACGCTTTAAAAGCTGATGATTCAGTAAAAATCGCTGGATTTGGTACTTATAAAGTCGCTAAAAGAAAAGCTAGAGTTGGAAGAAACCCAAGAACTGGTGAGCAGATACAGATTGCTGCATCTCAAAAAGTAAAATTTCTGCCTGCTAAAGCTTTAAAAGAAGTATTTAATAAATAACATATATTAACAGCCTTAATGAATTTATCATTAAGGCTGTTACTACATGCAATTTTTGCATACCCCGTTTTCCTAAACAACGTTAGTTTTTAATTTTTTTTAAAAATATAAGATTCTTTTTTTAACAGGGAGGTCTTATGACTAAATTAATAAACAAAATAAGTGTGCCACTTATAAGTTTAATTTTTTTATTAAACATGAGTAGTGCAGGTATGGCAGATACTACAGTTTCTGCTGAAGTAGGATTTATATTTAATACCTTGCTCTTTTTGATTTGTGGATTCCTTGTCATGTTTATGGCAGCAGGATTTGCAATGTTAGAGTCAGGTATGGTTACATCAAAAAGCGTGTCCGTAATTTGTGCAAAAAATATAGGATTATTTTCAATTGCAGGAATTATGTTTTGGATGGTAGGTTATAATCTAGCCTATGGTATACCAGAAGGTGGTTATATTGGTAGTTTTATACCTTGGTCTGATGCTAGTAAATTAGATACTGGTTATTCAGATGGGTCAGACTGGTATTTCCAGATGGTTTTTTGTGCAACAACAGTTTCTATCGTGTCCGGAACTATGGCTGAAAGAATTAAATTATGGCCATTTTTTACGTTCGCAGCGATACTTTCAGGAATTATTTATCCAATCGTAATGGGTTGGCAGTGGGGTGGAGGCTGGTTAGCTGAATTAGGTTTTTCTGATTTTGCTGGATCAACTCTTGTACACTCAACTGGTGGTGCAGCTGCTCTTGCAGGTGCTATGATAATTGGGCCAAGGCTTGGAAGATTTACAAAGTCTGGAGCTCCAGCGCCATTGAAGCCATTTGCTGCTTCTTCAATTCCATTAGTCACAATAGGAGTATTTATATTATGGCTAGGTTGGTTTGGTTTTAACGGTGGTTCACAATTAGCAATGGGAACAAAAGATGATGCTGTTGCAGTATCAACAATTTTCATGAATACATTTTTAGCAGGTGCCGGAGGAGTTCTTGGTGCTGCAACAATTACAAGATTACATTTTGGTAAAACTGATGTTATTCAAATGTTGAATGGATGTATTGGTGGATTAGTTGCTATAACAGCTGAACCATTAGCTCCATCACCATTTGCAGCTATTTTAATAGGTGCTGTAGGTGGTTTAATAGTTGTTTATGGAACAAAGTTACTTTTCTCATTACAAATTGACGATGTAGTAGGAGCTATACCAGCGCACTTATTCGCAGGTATATGGGGTACTTTGATTGTACCAGCAACTAACGGTGACGCATCGTTTAGCACTCAATTAATCGGAGTATTGTCAGTAAACATTTTTGTTTTTGTAGTCGCATACATTGTCTTTAGCGCTATTAAAGCAACGATTGGTCTAAGGTTAAGTAAAGAAGGTGAAACTAAAGGCACTGACGTTACTGAGACAGGCGTAATTGCTTACGCTATCCGTGACTAATTGTTAAACAATAACAATAAAGAGGTTCTTTGCTCTCTGTAAATCAATATTACTCATCAAAGAACCTCTTAAACTCTCTCTTAAGTTAGTTAAAAAATAAAGCCCCTCCCTCAAGGGGCTTTATTAATTATTTTCATCCCAAATTTTTTTCCAATTAAAATTAGGCGGAATACCGTATATAGAATTAATATTTGTTGCATGCATTGCAAGAGATGGAATGGGGGATAAGCAATACTCTTTTTCATAAATACGATGAAGTTTATATTCCATGGGATGATGCCTTAACTGCCCCATAGTTTTCAAATCTTCTAAATATTTTGTTATCATCTTCTTGCTTGTCATAAATGTAATCAATGACTCTTTAACTGTACGCCAATGAATTCTATTTCCGAAAAAAATTTTAGTATCGCTTATATTTGAGTATAAATAGGGATAATCAGCAGGACATAAAAATAAATCGCAATTTAGTTGAGAGGATAGTTTTTCATAAGTAAATAACATTTCTGTAATTGCATCTTTAGTATGCACATAATCATCCTCTAAAAAATAAATTAAATCAGAATTATTTTTTTCAGAAATTTCAATAGACTTTAAGATATTTCTCATATTCGAAATCATATTTTTTGAGATTTGATTTCCATTAATATCTTTTTGATTTATTTGACCATCAAATTCATTATCCTTTAAGTTAATAATTTTAGTTTGAATTTTTGTGTTCTCTAATAAATCACTTATTTTTTTTAGATTTTGATCGTTGGATTTATCATCTGTAACTATAATATTTATATCAAGTTCTTTGAAAAATCTTAAAGACTCTTCACAAGAGTGGATAACAGACTTAATAGTCCTTAATGTATATTCTATTTTTGGTAATTCAAAAATTCTTTTTTTATTTTGATCAAGTAATACTTTGTCATCATTAATATCACCAAAAGTATAAGATCTTATTATAATTGTTAAACTATTAATTTTATTTTTAACATTCGTTGATCCCAATGGAACATTTATAGATTTTACTCCTGCTTCGCTTAGATTTTGAGAAGCATTTTTATCACTTGTTAAAACATCAAGATTTGCTTGATCAATTATTTCATACCCAAATTTTCTTACAATTTTAGTAAATAATTTTGTTAAAAAAGATTTTTTCTTTACACTTTTTTTTTTCATTAAATTAATTATTGTTTTATAGTTATATTTAACTTAAAAATATACAATGAAAATAACTTCTTCAGCTGAATTAGTTAGTAATGCTTTAAAGGAAATTAAAACTATAACACCGGATGAAGCTTATTTAAAAATTATCGAAGGAAAATCTAATCTTATCGATATTCGGGATATTAGAGAGCTTCAAAAGGAAGGTAGAGTAGAAGGAGCCCATCATATTCCTAGAGGTATGTTAGAATTTTGGCTTGATCCAGAAAGTGCTTATTTCAAGGAAGGGAAGTTAAACCAAGATAAGGAAATTATTTTATTTTGTGCAGGAGGGTTGAGATCCGCATTAGCTGCAAAATCTCTTCAAGACATGGGTTTTGAAAAAATTTCACACATAGATGGTGGTTTTGGTGCGATTAGAAATAGTAAATTTAAGATAGTTTAAAGATTATACTCATCTAGAGCATATTCTAATCGATCCTGCCCCCAAAAAATTTTATTATTCACTACGAATGTTGGAGCACCAAAAATATCTTTTTGAAACGCATTGTTTGTATAATTTTTCAGTTTATCTTTGATTTCTTGTTTTTTGATATCTTCAAAGTAAACATTTTTATTTAAGCCACAGGAATTTAAAATATTAATTACATTCTTTTCCAAGGAAATATCAATATTTTCTTTCCAATAAGCGTCAAAACACCTATTAAAAAAATTTTTTTTTACTTTTTCATCAATAGCAAGGTAACCCCTCATAAGATATAAACTATTAATTGGAAATTTAGAATTCCAGATAAAATCAATGTCGTTCTTCAAAGAAATTAAAACACAATCATTTTTCATATTTTTCATTTTACGTTCGTTAAACGCAGGAGCTGTTATTCCTCCTAGGTTATGAAGACCCCCTAATAAAATAGGTTTATAGTTTATATTTATAATTTTTTTTTTTCTTATTTTTTCTATTTTTTTATGAGCAATAAATGAGTAAGGACTTATAAAATCAAAATAAAAATCCAATGATTTAGTCATATAGATTAATACTTTTTGAATAAAAAATTTTGATAATCCAATAAATAAACAATCCAATTGGACCAATAAGATAAACAACAATTAATGGTATTGATAAAAGTGTTTTATTAATCGAATATTTTTGGGCATTATTTACAATCCAGCCTCCTGTAAAAAGATTAATAGAGATAAAGTGTATCCAAAATAATATTAGGAAAGGCTGATTGGAAAATAAGCTTGTGAGATCATTTATGCTTAAATAAAGATTAAAATTTTCTAAAAAATTGTAAGAACTTAAATAAGATTTGTAAAGCATTAAGATGTATGCACCACTCAATAGAAAAATTGGGAAAATAGATGTAACAAAAATTTTCGTAATTTGAAAATTTGGAAAGAAAATTAATATTAACCAAAAAGGCAGAACTCCTAAATTTACCCAGTAATAAAGTATATCAAATGAAAAATAATTATAAATTTGTTCAATCATTTTATAATATATTATATTAAATCTGACCATGATTCCTATAAGAAATAAAAAAAAAACATTAAAAGTAACTGTTGAGGAAATGAGAAATTTTGCTTTTATTTACATTGAAAAATATGCACCATCAAAGCAACAACTTCGAACCTACCTCTTAAAAAAATATCTTAAAACATCTATTTCAAGTATTAAAAAAAAAGATGTATCAGATCTGATAGACATTGTTCTCTCTGATTTAGAGAAAAATAAATTTATAAATGACAAATTCTATTCAGAAAGCAAAGCAAAGAGCATGATCCAAAGAGGTAGCTCTATTAATAAAGTGAGAAGTTATCTGGTTGGTAAAGGAATAAAAGATCAATTTATCAAGGAAACTATTAGTAAAATAAATGATGATAATTCAGATCAAGATTTTTTTTCTGCAATTAAAATTTGTAAAAAAAAAAGAATCGGACCTGCTAGAACTGAGGATAACAGAGCTTTATTTTATAAAAAAGATATTTCATTATTAGCTAGAAATGGATTTGATTTCGAAACATCTAAAAAAGTTATGAATATTAAAAAAGAGGATTTTATAAAAATTATTAAATTACTTTGATTTTCTCTCTTTTTCTTGTTTAACAAGTAAATTGATTTTATTTTTTATATAGTTTTTTACAAAAACAAATACCAATAAACCAAAAATTGACACCGAAACTATAATTATCAAGATAATTCTTATTTGATCATCAATCATAAAAGATTTTTATTTTTTAAAATTAAACTTGGATTTTTAAAATCCTTTTTACCGTATAATATCTCGTTCCCATCAAAATCAGTTATTTTACCTCCAGCATTTTGCAATATTGCGTGTCCCGCAGCAATGTCCCATTCACATGCTCTAGGTTCTGCTACGTATCCATCATACTCACCTGTTGCGATTACACAAAATTTAAGAGAGCTCTTCATTCTAACAAATTTTTTTACATTCAACTTTTTATGAATTATGTCTATTTCAGGTTTAATATTATTAGAATATGATACAAATTTAATCTCATTTTTATCAAAGTTTTTTGTGCAGTCGAGTTTCACAGCTTTATTATCTATTAATTCGAAAGATAATTCATTACCATATGTGTAAAACATTCTTTTTTTTGCAGGGGCAAAAATTAAGCCAGCAACTGGCAACCTATCAATTATTAAGCCTGCATTTATAGTGAATTCATCAAGATTATTTATATAGTCATGTGTTCCATCAATAGGATCAATCAACCAAAAATTTTTTAAATTATTCGAGGATTTATTATCAGATGACTCCTCAGAAATAATTGGCAAACTTGGTAATAATTTAGTTATTTTTTTTGTAACTATTTCATTGACCTCTATATCCCCGTTAGTAACAGGTGTGTTATCTTTTTTAATTTTTTTTTTGAGACCTTTTTCTCTTAGCTCTAGTGAAATTTTACCTGCATCTAAAAAGGTATCAACTAAATCTTCAATTATTTGTTTAATATTAATTTTGATCATCTATCTTTTTTAATTCTATATTTTCTCCGTAAATTACTTTTTTGCCGACATTTTGGAAGTTTACCGTAACTTTGCCTTTAATTATTGATTGAACTTGACCGATACCCCAATTTTTATTTTGTGGATTATAAACTTTGTCACCTGGCTCAAAATCAAAAATCATTTAGTTTAACTTATAAAGGAAATAAGTATAAATACCACATAATGAAAAAAGAAATAAATTCTATTGGTTTAGATAAAAAACCTTCTGATACGACTGTAGTTGTAGCTATGTCAGGTGGTGTAGACTCATCGACTGTTGCGGGTATGATGAAAAAAGATGGATATAAAGTTATTGGTGTCACTTTAAAACTGTATGATGATGGTAAAGAGGTAGTAGCATCTAAACAGTGCTGTTCTGGACAAGATATAATGGATGCAAAGCGTGTAGCTCAAAAATTGAATATTGAACACAAAATTCTATATTATCAAAATAGATTTAAACAGAGTGTGATAGATAATTTTGTAAGTAGTTATCTAAAAGGAGAAACTCCTATTCCCTGTGTACAATGCAATCAAACGGTGAAGTTTAAAGATTTATTTGAAGTATCTAAAGATTTAAATGCAGATGCTATGATAACTGGTCATTATGTTAAAAGTATTACATCAGGTCAAGAGACCAGTATGTATAGAGCCGTAGATGAAAATAGAGACCAAAGTTACTTCTTATTTAATACAACTCAAGATCAATTAAATTATCTTAGGTTTCCTCTCGGAGGACTACTGAAAGATCAAACAAGAAATATTGCAAAAACTCTTCAACTAAATGTTGCAGATAAGCCTGATAGCCAGGATATATGCTTTGTACCAAACGGAAATTATACATCAGTAATACAAAAATTCAAACCAGAGTCTTTTAAAAAAGGAAATATAAAAGATTTGAATGGAAAGGTGATAGGTGTTCATGATGGTATTGTTAATTTTACTATAGGGCAGAGAAAAGGAATAAAGGTCTCAGATAAAGAGCCTCTTTATGTAATCAAAATTGATTCGATCAAAAATGAAATCACAGTTGGTCCAAAAGAAAAATTAGGCAAAAAAAAAATTTTACTTAAACAAGTAAATCTTTTAGGAAATAAAAAAAGATTTGAAAAAGATCTTTTAGTTAAAGTTAGATCGACTGGTAAACTTTTAAATGCAAAACTAAATTTAAAAAGTATGAATAAAGCTGAGGTTATTTTAGATGTACCAGAAGATGGTATATCACCTGGACAAGCTTGTGTTTTTTATAAGAAAGATCATGTTGGATATAAAGTACTTGGTGGAGGATGGATTACTCTTTAAACATCTTAATTATTCTAATTGATTACTTTTATTTTTTTTTGTTTAATGTTAGCATCTTCACGATCGATAAAAAAAATAAGATTTTATGGAAAATAACTCAGTTTCAGATTTTAGCAGACAGCAAATAGAAAACTTTTTTATAAATTCTAATGTTGAAATCAACATAGGTAATTTTATAGTAGCAATAATTCTGTCTGCAGCTTTAGCATTTCTAATTAAATTAACTTATGTAAAAATATCAAAAAGCTTAAATGATAAAGAGCATTTTTCAGAAACTTTCGTACCTTTAGCAATTATAACTACTCTTGTAATTACCGTAGTTAAATTTTCGCTGGCACTTTCTTTAGGGTTAGTTGGTGCATTATCTATAGTAAGATTTAGAGCTGCAATAAAAGAACCAGAAGAGTTGGTATATTTATTTTTCATAATTGGTGTAGGTCTCGCTGCAGGAGCAAATCAATTTTTTATAGCAATTATAGCAACTTTTATAACAATTTTTATTCTTTATTTTAGAAAAATTTATAATGATAAATTTAATAAAACAGATTTAATTGATAGTTCAACAAATATTCTTCAAATCCAAATAACTGGGCAGGATCCAAAAAGTGATAAGATAATAGAAACAATTAAAAAAAACGTAAATTATCTTAATTTAAAATCCTTCTCATCTGATAATGAACTAAATCAATTTAATTTTTGGTTCGATGTGGATAAAAACAAAGTAGATATTCTTTTGAACAATATTGAAAAAATTACCTCAGAAAATAAATCAATAAAGATACAAATTTTTTCAAGATCGGGTGTATACGAATAGAAAATTGGTTAAAAATTGATTATAAAAAAAAAAATATCAGAACTTAAATTTTTTAAACCGTTGGTATTTTATTTTAGAAGATTAATATTTTTTCTTGGATTAGTATCCTTATTTTTTATTATTTTAATCAGTTTTTATTATTACTCAAGTGGTCTACAAAAACTTTATAGCCCAGCTGCAGTGGTAAAGCAGGTCAATGAAAAAGTATTAAAGAGATACATTGGTTTTGATTTAACGCAATCATTAAATTATCTTGAAATAATAAAATTGAATATTATAGGAAGTCTTACATCAAATAAATTAGAAACTGTTTATTTAGAGATAAATCAGGAATCGATTTTAGGTTTGGAGCTACAGAGAAAATTAAGGTCTGAAAGTGGAGGCGAACTTACAGATGAGGAAAAAATTTATCTTCCAGCAAGAATTAAATTTAATAATGAAAATTACAACGTAAAGATCAGAACTAAAGGCGTTAGACGCATTCATTGGAATAATAAGGACGCAACTTCTTACAAAGTAGATATTAGAGGAGAAAAAAGATTGTGGGGCATGGAAGAATTTTCTTTTCAAAAACCAATAACTAGAAATTACACATATGAATATTTATTTCATAATTTACTTGGACATGTTGGTTTATTAAATATCAAATATTTTTTTGTTAATTTATATTTGAATGATCAAAGCCAAGGAGTTTATGCAGTTGAGGAAAGTTTTTCTAAGGAATTAGTAGAGGGACAAAAAAAAAGAAATGGTCCAATTTTTTCATTGAAGGATGAAATTGGAGAATATTTCCCAAACGTTAGTTATGAGTTATATTCTGATAATTTTTGGATAAAAGAGTATCCAAATCTTATAAAAAATTCATTTGCTATTCTTAATAATCTTAAAGAAGAAAAGTTTGAAATTAATAATCATTTTGACATTGATAAATGGGCAAAATATTTTGCTATAATGGATCTAACGGGTGCTTATCATGGATCTTTATTAAAAAGTGTAAAATTATTTTATAATCCCACAACAGCATTATTTGAACCTATAGGATATGATCTTCACAAAGGTGCAGGTATATTTGGGAACTTTATATTACTTGATTTTCTTCAGGAGGAAACAAAAGATTCAAAAGTAGCATGTAGTTTTATTTGTAATCACAAAGACTGGTATTTAAAATTTTTAAAATTAGATAATGGTGAGATAAACTTTGAATTTGTAAAAAAATATATTGATTATTTGATAGAATATAGTTCTGAAGAATTTATAGTTAATTTTATATCGATATATCAAAAGGAATTAACTAAATACAATAACGCTATCTATAAAGATTATTCAAAAACAGATATAGTGAGATGGACTGGAGCAGGTTTTTTTGTATATGATGATAGTTATTTGTTTAATAGAGCAAAATTGATTAAGGGTAGGATCAATTCTACAGATTTAGATAAGATAGAAATTTCTAAGTCGGAAAAAAAATTTTTTTACGAAGATTACAGTTTTTCTAATTTTCCATTTTTAGCACAAACAAAAGATTGTGAAAAAAAAAGTGATGAAAAAAATTATTTTTTTGCAGGTAAAATGTCCATCGATTTTGAGTCAACTTGTAAAACAATTAAATTTTTAGCTTATAATGGTGAGTTTAAATCTTTTAAACTTAAAGAAAATATTAGGATAATGTCAGATAAAAATATTTATTCAAAAAAAGAATTCAACCTTTTAAGTAAAAATCCAAGTTTTTCAAAAGTTTCAAAAAATAGTTATAAAACAATCCAAAATGTAATAATAAAGAAAAATTCAATTATAAATCAAAATGAAAAATTTATTTTTGAAAAAAATATTTCGCTTAATATTATTAATGGCTCAACTTTATTCGTTGAAGGTGATATTGATTTTATAAATGATAAAAATAATTTAAGTAAAATTTATTCAGAAGATAACACTGGGTCATTGATATTTATAAATAACGATTATAATTTTAAAAATTTAGATATTAGAAATTTATCCAAACCTAAACTAGATAATTATATTCTTTATGGAGGTGTAAACTTTATTAATTCAAAAGTTAAACTTGATAACATTTTTCTTAGAAATTCAATGAATGAGGATGGTTTAAATTTGATTAATTCTAAAAGCGATATTTCAAATATTTATTTTGAAAATATCAAAGCAGATGCATTTGACATTGATTTTGGAAAGTTGAATTTTCATAATATAAATTGTTCAAATATTAATAATGATTGTTTAGATATTTCTGGTGCAACTGTGGAAGGTAATGAATTGATAACAAAAGATGTTTTAGATAAAGGTATTAGCGTTGGAGAAAATTCTTCGGTCAAAGTAAATCAAATCAAAATTTTAAATAATAATATAGCACTAGCAGTAAAAGATGGATCGAAAGCTTATTTTAAAGATGTTTTTTTAGATAATAATAATTATGACATAGTTCTTTTTAATAAGAAGTATGAATTTTTGAAACCAAGTCTAAGAGTAGAAAACATAAATCGAATTAATGAAAATAAGATACTTCAATCAAATGAAACAAGCTTACTGATAAATGATAAAAGTTACGAAGGTAAGTTTGAAGATGATTTTATAAATTCTAAGATCTATTAATTATGGAAAATAGATTAGAAAAAAAATTTGTTTATCAAAATGGAGATGAATCTTATAGATATTTTTTAATTTCCGGTATGTTTAAAGAAAATTATCCAAAAAGAATTGTGAACTCAATTTATTTTGACAACGATGTTTACCAAGATGCCTGGGATAATATTAATGGTTTTGGTAAAAGAAAGAAAATAAGGATACGATGGTATAATGATGCAAATAATTTTTCAGCATCTGTTGAATTAAAAAAAAAAATAGGATTTGTTACACAAAAACATAAAGAAAATTTGGGTTTTTTTAAAAATTTTAATGATTTAGATCTTTTTATAAATGAAGAAAAATACCTAAATTCAAATTTATTGATGAAAAAGAAAATGAATTTAAAAAAAATATTATTTATTCAATATCATAGAAATTATTTTGAATTACCTAATAAAAAATTAAGAGTTACAATAGATAGAGATTTAAAAATTTTTCAAAATTTTCCAAATAATTTTATAAATATTGATAAATGTATTGTTGAATTAAAATATTCAGTTGAAAATTCTTTATTTGTTAATGCTTTTATTAAAGAAAATAAATTAAGTAATAGAAATCAAAAATTTTCAAAGTATGTAAATTCTTTCTTAGAAATTAATGAAAATGCTCGTATCTAATTGATTTTTTTCCACATAAAAAAAGTCAATAAATAAAAAGAGATAACTCCAATGAAATAATCCCACTCGAGTGCATGCTTGAAGAATTTTAGGTTAAAACCCAAAAAATTATTTCCTGGTAAGCTGATTATAGGAATGCTTACTAAAGCGACTATTATTAAAATTGAAATTAATATTAATTTTAGTTTTAAAATTTCAAGATTTATATATTTTGTTAAATTATTTTTTAAGGAATATAATGTAGCAACTAAATAAGCTTGGGCTGTTATTTCAAAAATGATAAACATTAACATAATTACTCTTCTGAAAAGTTTATAAAAACTGTTATCAAATTTTATTCCAAGAAATATTGAGTGAACAGTTAACGCTATAGCAGACGCAATACCAAAAAAAACAATTTTTTTAATGTGCTTATGATTTTTATGAAAAAAATTAATTATTTCTTTATTAAAAAGCCAATACTTAATCAAAAGAAAAGATGTCAAAAACATTGATGGTTTAAATATTAGCCATGAAGGGTAAGGTCTAGCCGTCCTACTTATCGAGGCACCACCATCAATATATGGGATTGTGTTATGTATAATATCTTCTTGATTTGGATAAAGACCTTGGAACTGAGTTATCATTATCAAGCATGTGTTGACTGCTATAAATGGTATGATGAATATCCAGATACTTATGGATTTAACCTTATTGATCTGATCCATTATTAATTATTTCTTTTTATTTTTTTTTCTTGCTCTTCTTTTTTTGGAGCCCATTTTCCTTCGGCCCCTATGTTTTTTTGGATATCCCATTTTTTCCTTTGTTATAATTTAATTGAAATTATTGATGGGATATAGCATTGTCCACAAGAGTTATCAAATTTTTTATGTCAAAATCTTTTAAAACTTTTCTTAAACATACTGCTAAGGATTTTCATAATCAGTCAGTAAATCCACCTGTTGTAAGAGCTTCAACAATTATATTTAAGTCAATTGAGCATATTAGAAAGACTCAACAAAAGGCTCAAAAAGATCCAACAGGCGGTCATTATGATTATGGAAGACAAGGTACGTCCACAACACATGTGTTACAAAAAATTTTATCCAAACTTGAGGAAAGTTATCATGTTTTTACCACTCCAACTGGATTCGGTTCTGTCTTTTTAGCAATCTTTAGTATCGTTAGACCAGGAGATGAAATAATAGTTTCTGATCCTGTTTATAGCCCAACAAGAATATTGACAGAAAATTATCTTAAAGAGTTTAATATAAGAACTATTTTTTATAACCCCCGTGATTTGAAAACATTACAAAAAAATATTTCTAAAAAAACAAAACTTATTTTTGTTGAAAATCCTGGTAGTAATTCATTTGAATTTCAAGATCTAAGAAAAATTATTTCAATAGCAAAAAAAAATAAGATTATTTCAATAATAGACAATACTTGGGCAACACCATATTATTTTAAACCAATTAAATTTGGTTTTGATATGTCCATTGTCTCTGCCACAAAATACTATTCTGGACACTCTGATGTAATGGGAGGAAGTCTAGCAGTAAATAAAAGAGTTTTTAACAGAGTTAAAGCTACCGAGAAAATAACTGGATTAAGATTGTCACCAGATGACGCATACTTAATTACAAGAGGTTTAAGGACTTTAGATATTAGATTAGATCGTCACAGCGAAAATGCAAAAAAAGTAGCAGCTTTTTTATCTAAAAAAAAAAAGTTCGAATTACTTTATCCTTATAAAAAAAATTCATTAAATTTTAAAATGTGGAAAAAATATTACTTAGGTGCATCCGGTTTAATGGGTCTTAAGATAAAGAGCAAAAATACCTCCTCAGTAAAAAAATTTGTAAACGCTTTAAAACTTTTTGGATATGGTTATAGTTGGGGTGGTTTTGAAAGTTTAGCCATGCATCAAGAATTTAGAGAGACTGGTAAAAGAAAATATATGAAGCTTGCTAAAAATGAACATTTGGTTAGGTTCCATATTGGTCTGGAAGATCCAAAAGATTTAATTGCTGATATTAAGCAGGCAATGAGATATCTAAAATGATCTCAGAAAAATTTTTTCATTCAAGAACAGCGGTAATAACTTTAATAGCCGCATGTTTTGTTGTCTTAATTTCCCTTGGAGTAAGGCAAACCTTTGGTTTATTTTTTATAGATTTTAATGAAAGCTTAAATATTAGTAATACCGCATTTGGTCTAGCTATCGGCATACAAATGTTGATGTGGGGATTGACTGGTCCAATTTTTGGAGCAATAGCAGACAAATATGGTGGTCATATAGCTATAACCCTAGCATTTATATTTTACACACTAGGAATATATTTCTTACAAATTGGTCCTAATACAGGAATTTTTTTTCAAATCCATATGGGTTTATTAGTTGGAATTGGACTAGGTGGAACAGCGATTAGTATCCCAATGTCAATTGTTGGTAAGCATTTTCCGCTTTCAACAAGAACAATAGCAATGAGTTTTGTCACAGCGGTTGGATCTTTTGGTTATTTTCTTTCTCCGATTTTTACTAATTATTCCTTATCTGAATTTGGTTGGAACTATACGTTATTTGTTTTTTGTTTATTTTTGCTATCAGGTCTAGTTGCAGCTTTTTTTGTAAGATCTCCCTTAGAAACTGAAAATGTTGAGAAAACATCAAGTCAGTCATTCAAAGAGGCTCTTAGTGAGGCTTTTAAAACTAAAAGTTATATTTTACTAGTATCTGGTTTTTTTGTTTGTGGTTTTCATATAACTTTAGTTGGAACACATGTGCCAAAATATGTTGTTGATAGAGGTCTAGAGGATTGGACTGCTGCAGCTATTCTGTCACTCATTGGAATTTTTAATATTTTTGGTTCACTATTGAGTGGTTATCTTTCAGTGAAGATGAGTAAAAAGATTATACTAAGTTCAATTTATTTTTTAAGAGGCATTACCATAATTTTTTTTATATTTGCACCTGCAAGCAACATAAATGCATTTTTATTTGGAGCAAGCTTTGGTTTTTTATGGCTGTCTACAGTTCCTGCAACAAGCGGGATTGTGGCGCATTTATTTGGAACTAAGTATTTAGGACTTTTATACGGAATTGTTTTTTTAAGCCATCAATTTGGTTCTTTTTTTGGAGCGTATCTAGGAGGTTTATTTTATGACAACTATGGGTCATATGATTACGCGTGGTATTTAGCCATTGCTTTATCCGTATTTGCAGCAATAATTCACTTACCAATTAAGGAAGAACCAGTATTAAGATTAAAAACAGAATAAATTGAACAAATTAAATCATTTAAAAGAAATACATAAGTCTGGGAAAGCCTATATTATTTACAAATCTAAGAAGGGATTTAATCTTTATACTGATTTTTCAAAAAAAATTATTTTAAGTAATAAAAATATTAAAAGTTTTTTACTTAAAAAAAATAAAAAAAAATCAAAAAATACTGATCTTTTTATTGGCTTCTTTGGATATGAGTTATTAAATAATTTGATCGACATAAAAGTTCCAAAACAAAAAAATTCTAATTTTCCTAAGGGTATTTTCTATAAACCAGAAAAAAAAATTAAACTTAGTAATAATTTCACTTATGATCTTAGAAATTTTCAATCTGGAAATTTTAAAATTAATATAAATAAAAAAAATTACACTAAGATATTTAATAAATTCAAAAAAAAAATAAAAAGTGGTGAAACTTATCAAATAAAAATTTGCACTAAATACAAAACTCACTCAAAAATAAATCCTTTAGATTTTTTTTCAAGGTTATCAAAAACTAATTTAGCCCCAGAGGCTTTTATGATTAAAGACGATAACTACTCAATAATTAGCTGTTCCCCAGAAAATCTAATTACAAAAGAGGGGACTGATATATCTACAAAACCAATAGCTGGAACTGTAAAAAAAACAAAATACTTAAATAGAACAAAAGCATTAAATTATTTTAGAAAAAACCTTAAGGAAACAAAAGAGCATAACATGATTGTTGACATGGAAAGAAATGATTTATCAAGAATCTGCAAGGTGGGTTCAGTTAAATTATCCAAACAAAAAATTGTAGAGGAATATAAAGATCTTTTTCACTATGTTAGTCTAATTAAAGGTAAACTAAAAAAAAATATAAATAATTTTGAAATAATTAAAGCAATGATGCCAGGAGGTTCTGTTATTGGGTGTCCAAAGATAAATACACTTAATCTGCTAAATAATCAGGAAAAAGAAAATAGAAATATTTATACAGGAAGTTTTGGTTACATAAAATTTAATGGTGATATGAGATTTAATATTATTATACGTTCAATTTTAAATTTTAAAAATACTTCAGAAATTTCTGTTGCCTCTGGTGTTGTCGTCGATAGTAATGCAAATCATGAATTTAATGAAAATTTTATAAAAGCTAAAGCATTAATAGATTTATTTAAATGATTTATGTAATAGACCATAACGATTCCTTTACTCATAATGTGGTTCATCAATTTGCTTTATTTGATAATGTTGAGTGTGATAATTATGATAAAATAAATGAAAATAAAATTAGACAAGCATCAACCATAATTCTCTCACCTGGACCAGGTAATCCAAAAAATTACCCAGCTACTTCTAAAATTTATAAAAAATTTAAAAGAAAAAAAAAAATAATTGGGATTTGTTTAGGTTTCCAACACATTCTGTTTTGTGAGGGTGCTAAAATTATAGAACAAAAAAAAATTTATCATGGCTTTCAATCAAAAGTAAAAGTAGTTAGCAACAAGTCTTTATTTAAAAAAGGACAAATATTTAAAGTCGGCAGGTATCATTCTTTAAAATTAAAAGAACCTTTCAAATCTAATAATTTTGAGATAACTATGAGGTGTTTAAATTCTAAAATCGCGATGGCATTTGAAAATAATAAAGAAAAAATATATGGATTTCAATTTCACCCAGAATCATTCTTAACTATCAATGGTAACATACTTATTAAAAAAATCTTATCAGCTTAAAGACCTTAAACAGGTAGAATTCAGTGATCTTTGGGGAGATCATGGAATTTTTACAACTATGTGGATTTTTGGTAAACCAGCAAAAATTTTATTTTTTGAAAACCATTTAAAAAATTTAATATCGTCTTTAAAAAAGTATCAAATAAAAAAAAAATCTCTTAAATCAGATATTTTAAAAATAATTAATAAAAATTTAATTGAAAAGAAAAAATATAATCATTTATTGAGGATTGCTGTAAATAAAAAAATTATATCAATCTCTTTAAGAAAGAGAGTTAAGCCGAAATCAAATTTTAATTTAAAATTAGTTAAGTTAAAAAGAGAAAAACCAGAATTTAAAAATCTTAAATACAAAAAAATAATATCATATCTCTCTAAAATAGACAATTCCCGTTCAGATATAGCATTGGTATCTAATAAAAAAATATTAGAAACTGGAACTTCAAATTTATTATTTGTTAAAGATCAAAAATTTTTTACACCAAAAAAAGATTTCTACGAAGGGAACACTTATAAATTTTTTAAAAGAAAAATAAAAAAGATAATTAAAAAAGATATTCTTATTAAAGAAATTAAAAATTATGATGAAATACTATTAGTAGGCTCTGGAAAAGGTGTTACTTCAGTTAGAACAATCGATGAGATTAAATGGAAAAGAAAAAATCTTGAAAAATTTAAGTTTTTATCAAAACACTACGATCTAGTAATAAATAAATGTAATACTTATAGATTTAATTGAATGAAAGATCCGAATAATCCTTGTTTATTTTGTAATATTAAAAAAAGTGGATGTATTCATGAAAATGAATTAGCTTATGCAAGTTATGACTCATATCCAGTTACAAAGAATCATTGTCTAATTATCCCCAAAAGACATATAAAAGATTATTTTGATTTATCCAACGACGAGTTGCTTGCTTGTAATGATCTTATTAAAATTTTAAAAAAAGAAATAACAAAAAAAGACTCGTCTGTAAAAGGATTTAACTTAGGAACTAATATTGGAAAAGTCTCTGGCCAATCTATTTTACATTGTCATCTTCACTTGATTCCCCGTAGATACGGTGATGTTGACAATCCTCAAGGAGGAGTGCGGTCTGTGATCCCAAATAAACAACATTATAAAAGAAACAAATAATCTCTTATAAATGACAAATTGACCCTAGTTTGAGGTTGCGCTATAAATTCAAGTATATATAAAACGTTAAAATTAATTCAAAATTTAACAAAAGGCGGAAATGTTAAGTAATAATCCTTTTTCAATTTTATCAGAAACAATCTCACCATTTGCTATGCAGTCTTTCCTTGTTGTAATGGTTTTATTGATTGCAGTGGGGACCATCATTCAAATGATACATCACAAAAATTTGACTTATTTTTTTAATAACGCAAAAAAAGCAAAATTATCAGCAACAAAAAAATTAGGACCAGGAGAAAGAATTTCAGTAATTGCTAAAACAACAGTTGTTGATATTGGAACAACTTCTGAATTAGGTTTTGGTAAAAGAAGATTAGCCCACGTTCTAGGAATGTATGGAACAATTTTATTTTGGGTGTCATCAGCTGTTTTAGTTTTTTGTTACACAGGTGCTGATAAACCAACTTCTCAAACTTGGTCAATGATTTGGCATGCAGGAGCTATATTAACGTGTTTAGGTGGATATTGGTTTTGGTTTTTTTTAAGAGTTGATGTATCAGCAGAAGCTCATCCTTGGTATAGAATCATTAAAGCTGATTTATTTGTTTTAGCTTTACTTGCATGTTCAACTTTTGGGTTAGCCTGGTCTTATACACAATTTAATGGTCAAACAGGTTTATCCTATTTATTTTTAGTTTTATTTGTTGTGTCTAATTTAATTTTATTTGGTGGTGTTTATTGGTCTAAATTTGCTCATATGTTTTATAAACCTGGAGCTGCAATACAAAAAAACCTAGCTGAAGCTGATGGCTCAAGAGACAATCTTCCTCCTCCAGCTGATGCACCTGAGCAATTTGGCCTAGGTATAAAAAGAGAAGAGTCAAAACATTATTAATATGATAATAGAAAAAGGAGTAAAATAAAAATTATGTCAACTTTTGTATATATGACAAGATGTGATGGCTGTGGGCACTGCGTAGATATATGTCCGTCAGACATAATGCACATTGATGAAAATATTCGAAGAGCAAAAAATATTGAACCAAATTTTTGTTGGGAATGTTATTCTTGTGTCAAAGCATGTCCTAATCATGCGATCGATGTAAGAGGGTATGCTGATTTTGCTCCGATGGGTCATAGCGTTAGAGTTAGAAGAGAAGAGGAAAAAGGAACTATCTCTTGGAAAATTAAATTCAGAAATGGAACAGAGAAAAATTTTGTTTCACCAATAACAACTAAGCCATGGGGAAAATTTATACCTAAGCTTGCTGAAGGCGATACGCCTAATCAAGGAGAAATTAACTCGCAGAGACTATATAGTGAGCCAGAGGGTTTAAATACTAATAAAGAATTACCATCAGTTCCAAAAGAATCTTTCAAAAAAGGTGTCTACTATTAATGGCTAAGCATAAAACACACTACGAGGAATGTGATGTATTAGTTGTTGGTGGCGGAATGGCTGGTACAGGAGCAACTTTTGAAGCCAGACATTGGGGAAGAGATTTAAAAATCGTTTGCGTTGAAAAAGCAAACATTGATAGAAGTGGTGCAGTCGCACAAGGTTTATACGCAATAAATTGTTACATGGGTATGCAATGGGATGAAAATCAACCTGAGGACCATGTTAGATATGCTAGAAATGATTTAATGGGAATGGTTAGAGAAGATTTAGGTTACGACATGGCTCGTCATGTAGACTCAACTGTTCACATGTTTGATGAATGGGGTCTTCCAATGATGAAAAATGAAAAAACTGGAAGATATCTAAGAGAAGGTAAATGGCAAATCATGATACATGGCGAAAGTTATAAACCAATTGTTGCTGAGGCTGCAAAAAAATCAGCTGATAAAATTTATAATAGAATAATGGTTACTCATTTATTAATGGATGAAAATCAAGAGAATAGAATTGGTGGCGCAGTTGGATTCAATATGAGAACGGGTGACTTTCATGTATTTAGATCTAAAACAGTTATAGTATCGGCTGGAGGAGCATCGCATATTTTTAAACCAAGAGCGGTTGGAGAAGGTATGGGAAGAACTTGGTACGCTCCATGGAGTAATGGTTCCGCTTATGCATTACCAATAGCGGCGGGTGCGAAGATGACTCAAATGGAAAATAGAATTGTCTTATGTAGATTTAAAGATGGCTATGGACCTGTTGGAGCATATTTTTTACATTTAAAAACATACACACAAAATGCAAATGGAGAAAATTATGAAAAGAAATGGTATGATCAAACAAAAGAATTAGTTGGAGACTATATTGATCATCACCCAACTCCAACATGTTTGAGGAACCATGCTTTTATTCAGGAAGTAGCTTCAGGTAATGGACCGATTCATATGGTCACAACAGAAGCTTTTCAAGATCCGCATTTAGAAACAGTGGGATGGGAAAATTTTTTAGGAATGACTGTAGGGCAAGCGGTTGTCTGGGCATCTCAAAATATTGACCCTAAATATACAAATCCAGAATTAACTACCTCAGAACCATACGTTATGGGATCTCATGCAACTTGTTCTGGTGCATGGGTGAGTGGGCCTGAAGATCTTTCTCCACCAGAATATTTCTGGGGCTATAATAGAATGTTGACGATTGATGGACTTTTTGGAGCTGGTGATACTGTAGGTGGAAGTGCTCACAAATTTTCATCTGGATCTTTTACCGAAGGAAGGTTGGCTGCTAAAGCTGCTGTAAAATATATTGAGGATCAAAAAGCAGAAGGAATTAAAGTTTCAGATAAACAGTGTGATGATTTCAAAAAAACTGTTTACAAGCCACTTGATAATTATACTGTAGCTCAGAATGAGATTACTGGAGGAACTGTTTCTCCAAGTTATATTTCCCCAATACAAGGATTACAAAGACTTCAAAAGATTATGGATGAATACGTTGGGGGTATTACCTCAAATTATATGACTAACGGAAATTTACTTAAAAAAGCTTTAGAGCTTTTAGCATGGCTACAAGAAGATTTAGAACATGTTGGTGCAGAAGACTATCATCAATTAATGAGAGCTTGGGAGTTAAAACATAGAGCTTTAACTTCACAATGTGTGACCGAGCATACTTTATTTAGGGAAGAAACTCGTTGGCCTGGTTATTATTACAGAGGTGATCACATGAAATTAGATGATGAAAATTGGCATTGTTTAACAGTTTCAAGAAGAGATCCTAAAACTGGTAAATTTACGTTGGAAAAAGTTCCTGTTTATCACATTGTTGATGAAAAAGAGAAAAAGAAGGCCTCATAATATTATAATTTAAATTTATGGATCTTTTAGAAAAATCGGATGAGGAGATTTTTGTAATTGCCAAGCCTTTTTGGGATAATTTAGTAAGAGCCTCGAATATGAAAGATTATGGTGGTTTTACTAAGGATTTTTCAACTCAAATGTTGTTTGGTGCTAATGAGGTTGAACTAGGAAAACAATGGGCAAACAATAAGATTATCACAAATCTAAATGAAACTTATAAACCTTTCGGGACTTTAAGACGTGGTGAGCACATAACGGTATTAATCAAACAGACAAATAGGGAAATACCCGGAGAGTTCTTAGGAAGGTTAGTCTTGGGTGTTGAGGACGGTGAGATAAAGATCTTTGGAGCAACAATTTATTAATTATAGTTTGACAATTTTTTTACTGGGTGTATTCAGTAGTTTAGATGCGTGTTTCATATTTAAAAATTCTAAATAAGCTTATCAACAAGAAAACAACTTTTATTAAAACTGGAATTTTTTCAGCGATTTTTGCTTGTTGGAGCGTTATCTTATTTGGGACTTTTATAACTTTTAAATAATTAATATTAAAATTTTTTTATTATTAGATGGAAGTTTTTTTACCTATTGCACAAGTTTTTATAAATCCTATAGAAATCCTTTTTTTAAGTGCTCTGGTAGGAGTTTTGTCAGGTTTATTTGGTGTTGGAGGTGGATTTTTAATGACACCATTTTTGATTTTTTTAGGGGTGCCCCCAGCATATGCAGTTGCGAATGAAGCAAATAATATTTTAGCAACATCTGTTTCAGGATCTACAACTCATTGGCTAAAAAATACGTTAGATTATAAAATGGGTTTTATAATTGTCATTGGTGGTTCTATTGGAACAGCTTTGGGTATTTATACATTTAGTTATTTTAAAGGGATTGGTAAAATAGATACAGTTATTTCATTGGCTTATATGTATATTTTAGCAATCATAGGCACCTTAATGCTTGTAGAGAGCCTTGGTGAAATAGATAAAGCAAAAAAAAACATAGTAGAGAAAAAAAAATTACATGTTCATTATTGGATTCACGGTCTCCCTTTTCGAATGAGATTTCCCAAGTCAAAATTATATGAAAGTATATTTACACCTATTATAATTGGATTAGTTGTTGGATTTATAGCGGCAATCATGGGTATTGGAGGTGCTTTTATATTAGTGCCTGCAATGATTTATATCATTAAAATGCCAACGAGGCTTGTTCCTGGTACATCTCTATTTGTAACTATCTTTGTAAGTGTAATAGTGACTTTTCTACATTCATTTAATTATGGTTCTATAGATTTAATGCTAGTTTTCATGTTAGTTGTCGGATCAATAATAGGTGTTCAGGTCGGTCAAAAATTAGGTGAGAAAATTGATAGTTCTGGGCTCAAAGCATTACTCGCAATTTTACTTTTGATAGTTGGTATTGCCATCGCTTATGATACTTTTTTTGCGGAGCATATCCAAAAAGAAGTTACAAAAGTATCAACTGCAAATTTAAATTTCTTTTCTCAGTTTATTCTTGAGTTTTCAAAAGATATGGCTTTCTTTTATGGTTTATTTTCTATTATGTTTGCTATTTTACTAGGAGTGGCAGCTGCATTTATAAGAAGATTCCTTTCAGACCTTAGAAAAAAATACCAAAGTAAACCTGCTAAATAAAAAATTTTAAATAAATCTCAATTGTAAAAATAGAAATAACACCAACAGTAAGCATAGCTATGAAACCTACAAAAAAGGGCTTAAAACCCATTTTTTTAACGTCCTTTAAATCTGTTGATAAACCGATAGCGGCCATTGCCATTGTCAAAAAAATCTTTGATGAAAATTTTATAATTTCAATTATTTCAAGCCATTTACTGTTGTCAGTGGCAAATAATTGATCACCTGTATTTCTAAGAATAATCATTCCTACAAATCCTAAAACAAAGTAAGGAAATATTTTTAATATTGAATAGCTTTTACTACTGGAACGACCTCTATTGTAAAGAAAAGCAAATAAAGGGATCATTATAATCAAAAAAGTATTTCTTATAAGCTTTGTAATAGTAGCAATATTTAAAGTTTCTGGACTGTTAAACTGTTGATCATAAATCAAACCAGCTGCTGCAACCTGAGAAGTTTCATGAATTGAAGTTCCTAAAAAAAGTCCGACAAATAACGGATCATTATCAAAATAATAATTAGCAAAATAAGGGTAAAGAAGCATAGACATTATACCGAATAAAGTGATATTTGCTATAGCATATGATATTTCATTTTTATTTGCTTTGATTACTGGAGCTGTAGCCATAATGGCGGTTGTACCACAAACTGTACTTCCAATAGATATTAGATAAGCCATCCTTGTGGGTATCTTAAATTTTATTATCAAAAGTTTTATTATTATTAATACGCTAATGATACAAATTAATATTAATGGAATAGCAAGTTTACCAAAATCTAAAAATTCAAATGGCTTAAGTTGAATTCCCAAACAAATAATTCCAAGTTTTAAAATATATTCTCTTGTAAAATCTAAACCTTTTTGAAAACTGTCTCTGACTTTAAAAATATTTCCAAAAAATATTCCAATTAATATAGCTATCATTGCAGTTGAAATCGGACTTTTTGTATAACCCAAAAGTTCTATACCTATTATATTATTGAAGCCTTGAGAAAGTGTATAAAGCACGAATGCTAAAATTATACCTGGTATAATTACCAAATATTTTTTGAGTATCATTTTCAATTTTGATTAGGCGCTTCGATAAAGTTTAGTCATGACAAATTCTCTATGACCTAAAGCTTCTGCACAAGTTAATCTTCCATTTGCTACTCTCAAAGTAGTCTCAATAAGCTTATCTCCCGCTTCAGATAAATTCATCTCTCTTGAAAGAATTTTAGATACATCACAATCTACATGTTCACTCATACTTTTTGCTGTTAATGGATTCGCTGTTAGTTTAACTACAGGTTCAATTGGGTTTCCAACTATATTTCCTTGGCCAGTTGGAAATAAGTGAATATTAAAACCACCAGCAGCTTGAAGCGTTATGCATTCTGCTGCAGCCGATGATGTATCCATAAAATATAATCCCGGACCTTTAGCTGGTTCCTCAGCAGGTTGAAGCACATCTATAAATTTTAAATTTCCTATTTTTTGAAAATTTCCAAAAGCTTTTTCCTCAATTGTTGTTAAGCCTCCTGCTATATTTCCAGCTGTTGGTTGACTTTCTGAGAGATCATCAGTTGCTTCCTTTAAAATAAAATCATTATATTCATTCCAAGTTTTCATGAATTTATCTGAGGCTTCTTTAGTTGCACCTCTTGTTGCACAAACTTGTTCTGCGCCGGTAAGCTCTGAGGTTTCTCCAAAACACAAATGAACACCTAAAGGCTCTAATTTTTCCATTAAATTTCCTACAGTTGGATTTGATGCTAATCCAGACGTAGTATCAGACTCTCCACACTTTACAGAAATCCATAAATCACTCATTGGACATTCTTCCCTTTGCTTTTCAGAAGCCCATTGTGAAAATTCTTGTGCTTTTTTAGAAGCCTTCATCACAGTTCCAATATCGCCAGTTCGCTCAATATGAAAACCTTCAACAGGTTTTCCAGTTTTTGCAATACCATCTACAATTCTTTTGGTCCACTTTGGTTCTATTCCAATCACTATCACTGCAGCAACATTGGGATTACTACCAGTTCCAATCATAGTTCTAAAATGTAAATCTAAATCTGCTCCGAATTGAAGTCTGCCATAGGAGTGTGGTAAAGCAATTGTTCCTTTAATATTATTTGCTACTGCCTCAGCACAAGCATTAGAAATATCATCTACAGGTAAAATGATAACATGGTTTCTGGTTCCTGCTCTTCCATTTTCTCTTTTATAACCTAAAAAACTTTTTGGAATTTCCATTTTACCATTTCTTAGTTTTTACATTATGAACGTGAACGTGTTCACCTTTTTTGATTGATTTTATAACTTTACCAATATCATGGCCATATTTTAAAATCGTATCACCCTCATTAAGATCTACCATTGCAATTTTATGTCCTAATGGGATTTCATCCATTGATTGAATATTTTTTGAACTATCATCTTCCATAATCCAACATTTACAATCTTGTTTTGGAGTTATTTTTTCAATTACAACCACCCCAACATTGTCTTTTTTATCGTGAATTATGATGTCTGTGGCCATATATTATATATATAGTGTCGATTTGTTTATTTGAATTTCCAGAAATCTTATATATTAATCGCGACAATTAACAAATAGTTTTATAAAAAGATTATTACACTTACTAGTTTAGAAAGGCTTTATTGATGACAAAAATGACAACAGAAGAAGCTTTTGTAAAAGTTTTACAAATGCATGGCATTGAACATGCTTTTGGTATTATTGGTTCAGCATTCATGCCTATCTCTGATATCTTTCCTGATGCGGGAATAACTTTTTGGGACGTTGCACATGAAACAAACGGTGGATTAATCGCAGATGGTTACACTAGATCTACTGGTAAAATGTCTATGGTAATTGCTCAAAATGGACCAGGAATAACTGGGTTAGTAACACCAATTAAAACAGCTTATTGGAATCACACACCTTTATTACTTGTAACACCTCAGGCTGCAAATAAAACGATGGGCCAAGGAGGTTTTCAAGAAGTTGAACAGATGAATTTATTTAAAGATATGGTTTGTTATCAAGAAGAAGTAAGAGACCCATCAAGAATGGCTGAAGTTTTAAATAGAGTTATAGAAAAAGCTATAAGAGGCTCTGCTCCTGCTCAGATAAATGTACCAAGAGATTATTGGACACAAGTTGTCGATATCGAATTACCACCAATTGTAAGATTAGAAAGACAAGGTGGAGGCGCTGAAGCAATTAATAAAGCTGCAAAACTTTTATCTAATGCGAAATTTCCTGTAATTCTATCTGGAGCTGGAGTTGTAATAGGCAGTGCAATCGAAGAGGCAAAAAAACTCGCTGAAAAATTAGACTCACCTGTTTGTTCTGGGTATCAACACAATGATAGTTTCCCTGGAAGCCATCCTTTAGCTGTTGGACCATTAGGATACAATGGCTCAAAAGCAGCAATGGAATTAATTTCTAAGGCAGATGTTGTTTTAGCTTTAGGAACAAGACTAAATCCTTTTTCAACTTTACCTGGGTATGGAATTGATTATTGGCCAAAAAGTGCAAGCATTATTCAAGTGGATATTAACCCTGATAGAATTGGTTTAACAAAAAAAGTCACAGTTGGAATAAGCGGTGACGCAAAGTTAGTTGCTCAACAAATATTTGATAAATTATCTTCTAACGCTGGAGATATAGACAGACAGAAAAGAAAAGATTTAATTCATCAAACAAAATCAGCCTGGTTGCAGAAACTTTCTAGTTTAGATCATGAGGATGACGATGAGGGTACGGTATGGAATAAAGAGGCAAGAGAAAGAGACAAAGATAGAATGTCACCAAGACAAGCTTGGAGAGCAATACAAGCAGGAATGCCAGAAGATGTAATTATTTCAAGCGATATTGGAAATAATTGTGCAATAGGAAATGCATACCCAACTTTTGAAAAACCAAGAAAATACTTAGCGCCAGGTTTATTTGGACCTTGTGGATATGGTTTTCCATCAATTCTTGGAGCAAAGATCGGCTGTCCTGACACACCTGTAATTGGTTTTGCTGGTGATGGAGCTTTTGGAATAAGTATGAATGAAATGAGTTCTTGTGCACGTAAAGAGTGGCCTGCAATTACAATGGTGATATTTAGAAATTATCAATGGGGCGCAGAAAAAAGAAATACCACACTTTGGTTTGATAATAATTTTGTTGGAACAGAGCTTGATCCAGAATTAAGTTACGCAAAAGTTGCTGATGCATGTGGTTTAAAGGGAGTAACCGTTAAAACAATGGAGGAAACAACTTCTGCAATCAAAAAATCTTGTGAAGATCAAAAGAAGGGGATAACTACATTTATCGAAGTGATTTTAAACCAAGAATTAGGAGAACCTTTTAGAAGAGATGCAATGAAAAAACCTGTCAGAGTAGCTGGTATTAAAAAAGAAGATATGAAAAAACAAGCTGCTTTAAACAATTAATTTCTAAAAAATGAGTTTTTTAACTCTAGAATTACCTAAATAGAATAGGAATGAAAAAAGCTTTATTCTTATTCTTAACTTTATTTGTAAATTATATCTTATTAACTCTTTTAGTATTTCTTTTTAGTTACTTTTCCCTAATTAATGGAAAAACTTACGATTTTTTCTGGGTAAAAAATATTCAAGAGAAACTTTATATGAGAGGATTAAGAAATATATGGCAATATGATAATAATTGCATAAATTTTGATAAAGACCTTTTATATGTTCCTAAAGATGGTGAATGCGTTTTTAATAACTTTGAATTCAAGACCACTTTAAATTTTAAGAATGGCATAAGATCAAACGGAGATAATCCTCCATTAACTGACAAAAATTCTATAATTTTATTAGGTGATTCTATAGCTATGGGTTGGGGTGTAAATGACAATCAAACATTCGCTTCTCATTTGCAGAAATTAACTAATAGAAGGGTTTATAATATGGGCATCTCTAGTTATGGAACTGTTAGAGAGCTTAAAAAACTGAAAAATAGCAATTATTATGAAAGCTCCGAAACAATTTTAATACAATATCATTATAATGATTTATTTGAAAATAAGTATTTAAATGCCAATTATGTTTATACTTTAGAGGAATTTGAAAGGAATTTTAAATCTGACACAGCAAAATTAGATAAAACAATATTTTTTCTAAAAATGTTTAAAACGTCCTTAAGATTATCATTTGCAGATTTATTTGACAAATTAAATCCATCTGCAAATTATTATTATATTAACTTTGAAGAACACATAAGATTATTAGAGAAATTGATATATAATAATTTAGATTACTTGAATAAGAAAATTATCGTATTTTTTGTAAAAGAACCAAATATGAGGATTTCTAATTTTCCAATATCTAATGAAAATATAGAATATATTTTAATTGAGTTAGATAAAAAAGATTTTTTTATAATTGATGAGCATCCAAACGAAATTGGACATATTGAGATAGCTAATAAGATTCAAAAAAATCTTTAAGATTTTCAAATTTTTTGATCGTATTCTCCGATTTTGCCAGTTTTTTGTAGTAATTTATCAATAAACTCAAAAATCTTTTTTTTTCTATCATCAGAAACAGGACTTTCAGTAACTACTACTAATGAAGGTTTATTAGAGGAAGCTCTAATTAATCCCCAAGAACCATCAGCAAAGGAAAATCTTACTCCGTTCACAGTCAATATTTCTTGAATTTCTTGACCATCTATCTTTATATTATTATTTTTTATATCATTAATCTTTTTTACGACTTCTTCGACAACTTTATATTTTTCTTCATCTTTGCAATAAGGTGCCATAGTAGGGGATTGGTAGGTAGTTGGTAAATCCTTTAGTATGTCACTCATTTTTTTATTTTGATTATCTAATAAGTGACAAATTTGAATAGCTGAATTAATACCGTCGTCGTATCCATAACCTAGTGGAGGATTGAAAAAAAAGTGTCCACTTTTTTCGAAACCAGCAAGAGCTTTTTCATTGTTAACTTTTCTTTTAATATGTGAATGTCCAGTTTTCCAATAAATTGTTTCACATTTGTTATTTAATAGAACTTTATCTTTTTTAAACAACCCAGTCGATTTTACATCAACTATAAATTTTGAATTTTGATATTTAGTAGAAAGGTTTCTTGCTATCAATAAACCTATCTTATCGGAGAAAATTTCATTACCTAAATTATCAATAACTCCAACTCTATCTCCATCTCCATCGAAACCAAAACCAATATCTGCATTGTTTTTCTTTACAGCCTGTGCTATCGCATGCAGCATTTCCAGATCCTCTGGGTTTGGATTATATTTTGGAAAAGACCAATCTAATTCACAATCTAATTCAATTACTTCGCAACCAATTCCTTTCAATATTTCTGGAGCAAAAATACCTGCAGTCCCATTTCCACATGCGACAACAGCTTTAATTTTTTTATTAATTCTATTTTTATCTATTAAGTTTCTTTCATAAACTTCTTTAAAATTCTTAATTAATTTTTCAGTACCTTTTCCGCTTATAAATTTTTTATTAAGAGTAATTTCTTTTAATTCTTTCATTTCCTCAGGAGCGTGTGTTAAACCTTTTGAAATACCCATTTTTACACCAGTCCAACCATTCTCGTTATGGCTAGCAGTCACCATTGCTACTGCGTCAGCATTTAAATTAAATTGTGCAAAATAAACCATTGGTGATAAAGATAAACCAATGTCTTCTACAAAACACCCTGTTGAGATTAATCCTTCTTTTAGTCCGTTTTTTATTTCTTCACTATAAGATCTATAATCATGCCCGACGATTATTCTTGGGTTACTTATTTTTGTATGATTAATAATTTGAGTTCCTAAACCCTTACCAAGATTTTTGATTCCCTCTAAATTGATGTCTTTTTCATAAAGCCACCGTGCGTCATATTCTCGAAAGCCATAAGGGTCAATTTTTATTGATTGATTCATGCTGTTAATTACTTACCTTTTTTTTAATTTTAAGGTTGAATTATTTTAATACTGTTCTATAAATGTTCTATTGATTTACTGTTTATATAGTATATTAGTATTTGACGCACACAACATATAGTTGTTTACGTAAATATAACAAATATAATACAAAATTTATGAATAAAAACCTATCACAAGCCTTAAAGAAAGCTGTCTCAGAATATAGCCCAGCAGTAAATGAGCTTCAAAAAGACAATAGACCAGACTTATTTTCTTTAAACAATGAAACTGAACTTTTCCAAAATGAAAAGGGCATTATAATCAAGATAGATCGTTCAAGAGACACTAATTTAACAGATTTTGGTAAGGCAACTTTAAAAGATAGATATCTTGGTCACAATGAATCTTACCAAGATTTATTTGCCAGGGTAGCTAGCACTTATTCAGACGACAATTTGCATGCTCAAAGAATTTATAATTATATAAGTAATCTTTGGTTCATGCCTGCAACACCAGTCCTATCTAATGGTGGAACTAAAAGAGGTTTACCAATATCTTGTTTTTTAAATGAAGCATCAGATAGTCTAGGTGGTATTTTAGATTTATGGAGTGAGAATGTTTGGCTAGCAGCAAAAGGAGGGGGCATTGGAAGTTACTGGGGTAATTTAAGATCAATAGGAGAAAAAATTGGCAAAGTTGGAAAAACTTCTGGAATAATTCCATTCATTAAAGTGATGGATTCTTTAACTATGGCAATTAGTCAGGGTTCATTAAGAAGAGGTTCGGCTGCTTGTTATCTTCCAATTGACCACCCTGAAATAGAAGAGTTTATGGAAATGAGAAGACCAACAGGAGGTGATCCTAATAGAAAGGCATTAAATTTACATCATGGTGTTTTGGTTTCTGATGCTTTCATGAGAGCTGTTGAGAATGATGAACAATGGGCATTAAAAAGTCCGGCAGATGGAACTATTCAACAAACTATATCTGCAAGAAACTTATGGATAAGGTTATTGACCGCAAGGATAGAAACAGGTGAACCTTACATAATTTATATTGATACTGTTAATAGACAAATTCCTCAACATCATAAATTAGCAAACTTGACTGTTAAGACTTCTAATCTATGTAGTGAAATTACTTTACCAACAGGGATAGATAAAGATGGTAGAGATAGAACTGCAGTTTGCTGTTTATCGTCACTAAATCTTGAAAAATACGATGAGTGGAAAGACGATCCAAATATGATTGGAGATGTAATGAGATTTTTAGATAATGTATTATCTGATTTTATTAATAAAGCACCAGAACAATTTAAAGATGCAAAATATTCTGCTGAAAGAGAAAGAAGTGTAGGATTGGGTGTTATGGGTTTTCATTCTTTTTTACAAAAAAATAGAATTCCACTCGAGTCAGTAATGGCAAAATCTTGGAACAAAAAAATATTTAAACAAATTGATGAACAAGTTAATCAAGCTTCAAAAAATTTGGCTAAAGAAAGAGGGGCTTGTCCAGATGCCGCAGAATATGGCTTTCAGGAGAGATTCTCGAATAAGACAGCTATTGCTCCAACAGCATCTATTTCAATAATATGTGGAGGTGCCTCACCTGGAGTTGAACCAATAGCAGCTAATAGTTATACACATAAAACTTTATCAGGATCATTTAATGTCAGAAATAGATATTTAGAGGAAATTTTGGAAGAGCATGGTAAAAATGATGACGAAACTTGGTCAACGATTACAACAAATCAAGGTTCAGTTTCACATCTAGATTTCTTAACTGATCTAGAAAAAGATGTCTTTAAAACTGCTTTTGAATTAAATCAAAAATGGATCATAGAATTAAGTGGGGATAGAACACCATTTATTTCTCAAGCACAATCAGTCAATCTTTTTCTTCCAGCGGATGTCCATAAAAGAGAATTACATAGAATTCATTTTGATGCATGGAAAAAAGGGCTAAAGAGCCTTTATTACTGCAGATCAAAATCAATTCAAAGAGCTGAAAATATCAATAATGCTAAATCTACTGATATTACAGCCAATGTATATAAGTCTAAGAATCAACAAACTAACGAACAACCAGAATACGAGGAGTGCTTATCATGTCAGTAGTAGATAAAATTAAAGTAGAAAAAAAAGAAATAATACAACCGAAAAAAATGGGTTTATTGGTAGAAAACCCAGTCTATAAACCATTTAGATATCCATGGTGTTATGATGCATGGTTAACCCAACAACGTATTCACTGGTTACCCGAAGAAGTTCCTCTTGGAGATGATGTTAGAGATTGGCAAAAAAATTTATCTCAACCAGAAAAGAACCTAGTTACGCAAATCTTTAGATTTTTTACACAAGCTGATGTTGAGGTTAATAATTGTTATTTGAGACATTATACAACTGTTTTTAAACCAACTGAAGTCTTGATGATGATGACAGCCTTCGCAGCAATGGAAACAGTTCATGTAGCAGCGTATTCACATTTATTAGACACGATTGGTATGCCAGAGTCGGAATATTCTGCATTTATGAAGTACAAAGAAATGAAAGATAAATATGATTATATGCAAGGGTTCAATGTTAACTCTAAAGAAGATATAGCAAAGACTGTAGCAGTATTTAGTGCATTTACTGAAGGTCTGCAGTTGTTTGCTAGTTTTGCAATACTCTTAAATTTTCCTAGACATAATAAACTTAAAGGGATGGGCCAAATCGTAACTTGGTCAGTTAGAGATGAAACCCTTCATTGTAACTCTATGATAAGAATTTTTAAGGAATTCATAAAAGAAAATCCAGAAA
Source organism: uncultured Pelagibacteraceae bacterium (assembly GCA_902616645.1). Taxonomy (GTDB): domain Bacteria; phylum Pseudomonadota; class Alphaproteobacteria; order Pelagibacterales; family Pelagibacteraceae; genus Pelagibacter. The sequence continues at coordinate 544 of CACMTO010000003.1, read as the reverse complement.
TTTGGACACCTAAACTTAAAAAAGAACTTTACGAAGCTTGCAGAACAATTGTTGAGCATGAGGATGCATTTATTGACTTAGCGTTTGAGATGGGCCCAATGGAAGGCTTAACAGCTCAAGAAGTCAAAGACTATATAAGATTTATAGGTAATAGAAGGTTAGTTCAGCTGGGTTTAGAACCAATATATGATGTTGAAAAAAATCCTCTTGGCTGGTTGGACACAATGTTAAATGCCGTAGAACACATGAACTTTTTTGAAGGTCGTGCTACAGAATATTCTAAAGCCTCAACACAAGGAACCTGGGTAGACGCATTTAGTTAAAAAAACTAGTGAATAATTTTATTCTTACAAGACAGGCAGCAAGATTAGCTGTCTTGCAAAGAATAGAACTTGCTGGAAATTTTTTAATTAGAATAAGAAAATTATTTGGAAGATATATATTTTCAAATTTAATAACTAGGTTCTTCTTAAATACTAATGAAATTGGAAAAAAATATTATGAGGTAATGTCAAATGAATTTTTGGTATTAGAAAATTTCATA
>CACMTO010000002.1 GCA_902616645.1 uncultured Pelagibacteraceae bacterium | reverse complement strand
TGAAAAATGGACAGATATTAAGGCTCGAATTAATAATATTAAGTTGCACCTTGTTGGAAGGTTACAAACTAATAAAGTAAAATTTTGTTTACCGTTATTTGATTATATTCATTCTTTAGATAATGAAAGGTTAGCAGAAAAAATTTCTAGTTATCAAGAAAAAAAAAATTTTAAACCAAAAATTTTTGTTCAGGTAAATTTTGATAACGAAAAACAAAAAGGTGGTATAGATATAAAAAATTTGGAGATCTTTGTAAAAAGATGTCTTAATGACTATAAATTAAATATCATAGGTCTGATGTGCATTCCTCCAAATAATGAAACTCCTGAAAAGTATTTCAAAGAATTAAGAGCATCTAATGAGTTACTTGGTTTTAATGAATTGAGTATGGGTATGTCAAATGATTATAAGTTAGCTATTGAAAATGGTGCTACTTACATAAGAATTGGATCAAAAATTTTTGGAAACAGAACTAACAAATCCTAATCTTAGTATTTCTATTAATCAGTTTTAATAATATTAATAAATCATTTTTCTTTAACGCTATACATCCAGCAGTTGCTCTATAGTTATTAGTTAAGTGAATAAATATTGCGCTTCCTTTACCAATTTTGGGTTTTTTAAAATTATATTTAATAGGTATTAATAAATCATATTTGCTATCTTTTCTGTTCAATTTCTCATGAGTAATTTTTTTATTAATTTTAATTTGTTTATTATATTTCTTAGGGTAATTTACGTCATTACACCATCCCATTTTTTTTCTAATTATATTAGTTTTTAGACTTGTTGATGGTTTCTTTAATCTATCCTCTCTGTAGTATAGATTTCCTATTTCAAAAATACCCTTCGGTGTTTTCATGTCACCCTCTTTTTTTTTGATTGTTGACCCCTTTTTTCCAATAGCACATTTAAAAACGAAATCACCAAAAGTAAGAGTATCTTTATTTTTGACTATAATTGTCATATTCTTTTAACGAATGAATAATACAAAACTTATATTTTTCGAATTTTCAGAATTATATCAGATATTTAATGAACTAAACAATTTTTTTAATTACGAGTTAAAAAATATTGATAATGTAAAAGATCTTGAATCAGAGTCAAGAAACACTAAAAATTATTTAGTATTGGTGAGCGACTCTAAATTAAAATGTGACAATAAAATAGTTTTAAAAGAATTACCACTTAAATTTAATAAGATACTTGAAAAAATTAATATTGCTATTCTAAAAAATAATTTTTTAAAAAAATCTAACGTCAAAATTGGAAAATATAGAATTAACTTAAATTCTAGAGAAATATTTCTACAAAAAAAATCTCTTAAGTTAACTGAAAAAGAAATAAGAATTATTTTTTATCTATCTGAGTCATCGAGTCCAGTTAATATTAATGAACTACAAAAAAATATCTGGGGATATAACTCAGAATTAGAAACCCATACTGTTGAAACTCACATTCATAGATTAAGAAAGAAAATACTAAATATTTATAAAGATAAGAATTTTATATTAAGCACCAAAAATGGGTATAAAATTGCCTAAGAGGAATTATTTCGCGAAAGAACTTTTTACAAAGAAATATAAAAACCGCGTGATAAAACCAAAAAAAGGAAAGGGTAGCTTTAAAAGAAGAAAAAAATCAAAAGATAGCTTTTAACAAACGAGATTAAAGCTTATTACAATTCTATCTTCATCTGATAAATTTTCCTCAACAGCATGATTAAGATACGATGGAAATAGAAGCAATTTTCCCTCCTCAGGTTCAATTTTAATAATTTCAGCCGAGATCTCATTAAATTTTTGGATTGGAGGATGATACATAGTTTTCATTTCTTTAGGATCAAAAAATTTTATGTTACCAGAGTTTTTTTTTGCTTTTACATAATATGCTGCACTTAATAAAGAGTTTGGGTGTGAATGCTGGACATTAAATGTATTTTTTTTATTTACAACCGACCACATGTCTAAAATTGTTATTTTATCCTTATTTATTCGCCATCCCATATGCTCTGTCATTATTTCTGGTAAAGATTTGGTAAAGCTAGAAATTAATTTTTTTACAGGTTCAGACTCATTAATATTAAAAAAAGGTGAATGCCATCCTCCTGCATTTGACCTCTTTTGTCCCTCTGGGTTATTTTTTTTTAAATCATAGATAAAGTTTTCAAGTTGGGGATTAAGATCTTTATAATTTTCAAGTCTTTGTTCAAATACTGGCACTGGAAAAAATTTGTGAATTCTAATATTAGACATATCCTATAATCTTGCTCCTAAAATCTGAATAACTTGTGATGATAAAATTGTACCTTGTTCTAAACATTTGTTAACTGAAAAATTATTAATTTCTCCATGTAAATATCCAGCAGCAAATAAATCACCTGCTCCAGTAAGGTCAATAATCTTTAAGTTTTTCGCTGCAGGATGTTCAATTACTTCTTTGTTTTTTATTACAATTGCTCCTTTAGGGCCCCTGGTGATAACTAAATGTTTATTAATTTCTTTACCAAATGAGACAACATCATCAAAATTTTTTGTATTTAATAATGATTTAATTTCCTCTTCATTAGCAAAAGTTATATCTAAATCATTTTTTACAAGTTTATAAAAATGGGACTTATGTCTCTCAACACAAAATTGATCTGACAAAGACATTGCTACTTTACTTGCATTATTTATTGCTACTTCAAAAGCTTTTTTTGGATCACCTTCATCCCAAAGGTAACCCTCTAAAAAGATCATTTCACTATTTTTAATAGAATTTATATCAATATCCTTTTCATTTATTTTTCCAGCAATACCTAAAAAGGTGCACATGGTTCTTTCAGAGTCTGGTGTAATAAGAATTAAACATGTTCCTGTAGGCAAATCCTCTTTTTTTTTAGAAAAAAGATATTCCACATTTTCTTTTTTTAAACCCTCCTCGTATTTTGAACCAAAAATATCATCAGAAATCTTTCCAATGAAACCTGCTTTGTTTTTAAGTTGGGATAAGCCAACTATGGAATTTGCAACTGACCCCCCAGCGACAGTTTTTTCAATTTTTAAATTTGATAATAATTTTTGAAATTCTTTTTCATCGAAAATCAGTTTCATAGTCCCTTTTTTTAAATTATTTTCTGCTATGAAACTTTCATTTACTTTACAAATAACATCAACAATTGCATTTCCAATACCTATAATTTTCATTTTATGCTTTTTTGGTTATTAATGGTTTTTTTCTATTAGGATAACAAGTAGTGCAAATTTTACAAGTCATTCCATAACAATCTCTTGCTTTGCAGAATTCTCGACCATAATAAATTATTTGAAGATGAAGCTTGTTCCAGTCTTTTTTAGGAAATAATCTTTTTAAATCTTTTTCAGTTTGTTCAACGTTTTTTCCATTAGTTAACCCCCATCTTTGAGCTAATCTGTGGATATGAGTGTCAATAGCAAAAGCGGGATAGCCAAATCCTTGAGACATTACTACACTTGCTGTTTTATGACCAACTCCAGGAAGTTTTTCTAATTCTTCAAAAGTCTTTGGAACCTTACTACCATGTTGTTCGATTAATATTTTTGAGAGATTATAAATACTTTTTGCTTTTATTCTAAATATACCAATTTTTTTTATTAGTTTTTCAATTTTTTTTCTTCCTAATTTTTTAAAATGATGGGGTTTATAATATTTTGGATAAATATTTTTTGTAACATTATTTACATTAACATCAGTGCACTGAGCAGAAAGTAAAACAGAAATTAATAGTGTAAAAACATTTCGACTTTTAAGAGGAACTCTTATATTTGGATAAATTCTATTTAAGATTTTGTGAATTTTTTTTGCTCTTTGAATTTCATTCATTATTTGAAATTCATAAGATCTCTCATGGAGTATAGCCCAGGTTTTTTGTTCATCAACCACCTCGCAGCTGATAAAGCACCCTCAGAATACAAAGCTCTATCAAAAGCCTCATGATTTAGGGTTATGATTTCTTTTCCACTAGAGAATTTAACTTCATGTTCACCGATAATTTCACCTTTTCTTATAGAATTAAAGTTAATTTTATTTCCATAAGGAAATTTTTTTTTATTAAGATATTTTTTTCCAATTAAATTATGAAAGTTCTTTTTTTTCCCTTCTGCAATTCCTTTTGCTAACATTAAAGCTGTTCCAGATGGATAATCTTTTTTATGTTTATGATGAATTTCATTTATCTTACTTAAAAAATTTCTTCCAAGTGAACTAGATGCAATTTCTGTAAGATACATTAAGAGATTAATACCTAAACTCATGTTTCCAGCTTTTAAAATTGGAATTTTTTTTGAAAATTTTTGTATCGAACCCTCTTCATTTCTTGAAAATCCAGTAGTTCCAATTACAACTCTTTTTCTCAATTTAGTTGCTATTTTTAGTACTTCTAAAGTACATTTAGGGATTGTAAAATCTATTATTACATTAGCATTTTTTAATGATCGTTCATTATTTGAGTCAATTTTGATTCCGTTAATTTTTTGGTTCTTTTTTTTAATTTCTGTAATTGCTACTAAATTAAAATTTCTATCTTTGTTTACAGATTTGATTATTTGTTGGCCCATTCGGCCCAAACATCCAGTTACAGCTATATTTATTTTTTTCATTAAAAGATAAGATATGTAATTAACACAATAGAGACAACAATTATAGACCAAATAAATAAATTTTTAATAAATTGTTTAAGCTTAGAATTAGAACTTAAAAAACCAGGGAGTACTAAAATTAAAACTGCTATCAAGAAAATAGCAGGTATTATTTGCTCTAGATCCATTTATTAACTATTCCAAAAACTTTTAGCTTTTTGAAAAAATTTTTTGATACTTGGATTAGATTTTTCATTTTCAATTTTTCTGAATCTTTCTAATAACTCTTTTTGTTCTTTATTCAATGAAACTGGAACCTCAGTCTTTACCTGAACATATAAATCTCCAAATTCAGTTCTTCTCATAAAAGGCATTCCTTTACCCTTTAATCTAAATTGTTTGCCATCCTGTGTTCCATCAGGTATTTTAATTTTTGCTTTTTTACCATCAATCGTTGGTATTTCAATTGTTGTTCCTAAGGCAGCATCGGCAATGGAGATTGGAAATTCAAAAAACAAGTTTACATCTGATCGTTTGAAAAGGTCATGGGATTTAACGTTAATAAATAAATATAAATCTCCTGAGGCCCCACCTCTTACCCCTGCCTCACCTTTTCCTGCAAGTCTAATTCTAGTGCCGTCGTCAACTCCTTTAGGTATAGTAACGGAAATCTTCTTTGAAGCTTGCTTATTACCTTGGCCGTTACAATCTGTGCATGGATTTGTAATTTCTTCACCAACACCTGCACATTGAGGGCAAGTTTGTTGAACCGTAAAGAAGCCTTGATTAGATCGTATTTTTCCGCTTCCACCACAATAGCTGCATCTATCTGGGCTAAAACCAGGTTTAGATCCATTTCCCTTACAAGTATTGCATTTTTCTGAGGTGGAAAACTGAATATTTTGTTTTTTTCCTAAATAAGCTTCCTCTAGCGTGATTGTTAAATCATATCTTAAATCTGAGCCTCTACTATTTGAGCTTCTTCCTCTTGAGCTACGTCTACCACCTCCACCAATATCTCCAAAAAAGTCTTCAAAAATATCTGAAAAATCAGCACCGCTAAAACCACTAAATCCACTAAATCCTCCCCTTCCACCACCTCCATTTTCAAAAGCTGCATGGCCAAAATTGTCGTAATTTTCCTTTTTTGATTTGTCTGAAAGAACACCATAGGCTTCACTGGCTTCTTTAAATTTATCTTCAGCAGTTTTATTACCTGGATTTTTATCGGGATGATATTTTACAGCTAGTTTTCTGTATGCAGATTTTAATTCCTCCGGACTAGCATTTTTTTTTACACCAAGGACATCATAGTAATCTCTTTTAGCCATTTATATACCTTGGACAAATAAATGTCAGTTAAGCGCTTTTTTCTTTATTCTCGTCTTTTACTTCTTCAAAGTCCGCATCAACAACATTATCGTCTTTTTTTCCTTTATCATCTTTTCCATCATCTTGATTAGATTCTGTTTTTGTGCCTTGTTGTGATTTATAAATTGCCTCGCCAAGCTTCATTGATGCTTGAACTAATTTTTCTGTTTTTTTCTTAATATCTTCAATATCTTCGGTTTTTAGAGACTCTTTCAGTTCATTCGATCCATCTTCAATAGCTTTTTTTTCTGCATCAGAAATCTTTGATCCATGCTCTTTAAGGTTTTTCTCTGTTGAGTGAATTAATGTATCTGCTTGATTTCTGACATCAACTGCTTCCCTTTTCTTTTTATCATTTTCTTTATTTGCCTCAGCATCTTTTACCATTTTTTCAATTTCTTCATCACTTAAACCACCGGATGCTTGTATTTGAATTTTTTGTTCTTTACCTGTCCCTTTATCTTTAGCAGAGACATTTACAATACCATTGGCATCTATATCGAAGGTAACTTCAATTTGAGGCACTCCTCTTGGAGCAGGAGCAATGCCAATTAATTCAAAATTTCCTAATAATTTATTATCTGTGGCCATCTCTCTTTCTCCTTGGAGAACTCTTATAGAAACAGCTGGTTGATTATCTTCAGCAGTAGAAAAGACCTGACTTTTTTTTGTTGGTATAGTTGTATTTTTTTCAATAAGTTTTGTAGAAACTCCCCCAAGAGTTTCAATGCCTAATGAAAGTGGTGTCACGTCTAAGAGTAGAACATCTTTAACATCTCCTTGTAAAACACCAGCTTGGATAGCAGCACCCATAGCTACAACCTCATCAGGATTAACACTTTTATTTGGTTCTTTTCCAAAAAAGTTTTTCACCTCTTCTATAACTTTCGGCATTCTTGTCATACCACCCACCATAACTACTTCATCAATATCACTTGCTGAAATCCCAGCATCTTTTAAAGCTGTCTTACATGGTGGTATTGTTCTTCCAATTAAGTCCTCAACTAATGCTTCGAGTTTTGCTCTTGTCATTTTTAAATTTATATGTTTTGGACCAGTCTTATCTGCAGTTATAAAAGGTAGATTAATGTCTGTTTGTTCAGCAGCTGATAATTCAATTTTAGCTTTTTCAGCAGCCTCTTTTAATCTTTGTAAGGCTAATTTATCAGATTTAAGGTCAATACCACTATCTTTCTTAAATTCAGAAATTAAGTATTCTACTATGGAGTTATCAAAATCTTCACCACCTAAAAAGGTATCTCCGTTAGTAGATTTAACTTCAAAAACTCCATCACCTAATTCCAGAATAGATACATCAAATGTACCTCCCCCTAAATCGTATACTGCAATTTTTTTATTTTGTTTTTTATCAAGTCCATATGCCAACGATGCAGCTGTCGGCTCATTAATAATTCTTAACACTTCTAGTCCAGCAATTTTGCCAGCATCTTTAGTAGCTTGTCTCTGTGCATCATTAAAATAAGCTGGTACAGTTATAACTGCTTTAGTTACTGCTTGGCCTAAATATTTTTCCGCAGTCTCTTTCATTTTTTGAAGTATAAAAGCTGATATTTGAGATGGAGAATATTTTTCTTTTTTAGCTTCAATCCATGCGTCGCCCTTATCAGATTTGATAATTTTAAAAGGTGCTGCTTCAATATCTTTTTTGACTGTTGCATCATCAAAATTTCTACCTATAAGTCTTTTTACAGCAAATATTGTGTTTTCAGGATTAGTTACAGCTTGTCTTTTAGCCGGTTGCCCTATTAATTTTTCTTTATCTTCTGTAAAGGCTACTACAGATGGTGTGGTTCTCGCTCCTTCAGCATTTTCCAAAACCTTTGCTTGACTACCTTCCATAATAGCCACACAAGAGTTAGTTGTTCCTAAATCAATTCCAATTATTTTACTCATAGTTTATGTTATTATTGTTCTCATATAGGAGTTAAATCAAATTCTACAAGTTCGCTGATTCATTAATTATTTCACCTCTTTTTCTTGTTTTTCCTCATTTTTTTTATCTTTATCGTCTGATTTCTTTGATACACCCACTAATGATGGTCTTAATAATCTGTTTTTAATAGTAAAACCTTTCTGTATTTCTTGAATAATTGTTCCTGGTTCCTTTGAGTCATTTTCAATCTCAATCATTGCTTGATGGTAATTGGGATCTAATCTTTTATTTAAACATTCAATAGGCTTGATGTCATTTTTAAGAAAAATAGAAATTAAATCTTTTTCAATTACGTCTAAGTGCTGTAGAGTTTTATCTAAAGCATCTGAATCTTTTAAAGCTTCATCTTTTTTTAGTATTTCTTTAGATCTTTCAAGATTATCTATTAGACTTAAAGCCTCTTTTGCAAAAGAAAAACCTCCATAATCAAAAGCATCTTCTTTTTCTTTTTCAAATCTTCTTCTTTGATTTTCCATTTCAGCAAACGTTCTAGTTAGTTTGTCTTCAAGATCAAAAATTTTTTGCTCAGGAGTCTGTTTTTCTAATTCTTTATCATCTCCATCACTTGTGTTTGAATTATCTACTTCAGTCTCAGAGGTATTTTCAGCGATTTCCTCCTCTTTTGATATGTTTTTTTTTGTTTGTTCATTTTGCTCTTTTTCCATATCTTTTATATGGTAAGAAATTTAAAAATTTCCAGATGTCACATTATAAAATTAATAAATTACTTATTGGCACAAACAATAAGGGAAAACTGAGAGAAATTAGAGATTTACTGCCAAAAAACATTAAAACTTTATCAACATATAAATTTTCATTGAAAAGCCCAAAAGAAAATGGAGAGACCTTTGAGGAAAATTCACTTATCAAATCTAAATATTTTTCGAAAAAAACTAATTTAATTTGTTTAGCTGATGACTCAGGCTTAGAAATAGATCTTTTAAATAAAAAACCAGGAATATTTTCTGCGAGATGGGGTGGCAAAAAAGGAGATTTTAATATCGCTATCAGGAAAGTTTATAGAGAGTTAGATAAAAAAGATAGAAATTGGAAAGATAAGAAAATCAGAGCGCGGTTCATATGTGCATTATCTCTAAGTTATCTTGATAAGAAAATTGCCTGTGTAAGTGCTAAAGTAGAGGGGACTATTTCTAATGAACCTCGTGGTAAAAAGGGTTTCGGGTACGATCCTATATTTATACCAAATGGAAAAACAAAAACATTTAGTGAAATGGAACAGTTCAAAAAATACAAGATCGATCATAGATTTAAAGCATTCCAAAAAATTAAAAAATTTTTTTAAAGTTTCCATTTTCAATTTTATAAAAGTTTAATCTATGATTAATCTTATAGTTCTCAATATCAAAAATACCAATTTTTCCTTTAAAAGAATTCTTATTTTTAAATAATCTATCGTTATTTATAAATTCATTTTTGACAGATAAATAATATACCAGACCAACTAAATCATAACTTAACAAAGATAAATAGTTGGGGGTTTGATTAAATTCTTTTTCAAATTTACTTGAAAAATTATCTAAGTTCTTTTTATTTATTGACGGATAATAAATTGGCTGAATATTTTTTTCATTTAATAGACTTTGATCAAACCATTGATTAAATGCAATAATGTACTTATTTTTTGGTGAAACATCTGTATAGAGAAAGGACGTGATGACACTTTTAAGGCTTTCATCAAAATCTGATATAATTACAGAGTCAAACCGTACACTCCCTATTGTATATTTTTTTTCTAATTTTTTAAGTAGTTTCTCCTTGTCTAAAAGATCTGAATTCTCCACTCTTCTTATTTCATCTTCTAAATTTTGTTTTCTAATTTTATAGTTGGTGATTTTTTCAATCTGCGCAGTTAGTTTTGTTGGTTCTGTTTCATAAATATATTGTTTAGATATTTTAATTTTAGATTGTTTAACCGCTTTTTTTATTTCATTTTTATAATTAAGATTTGGAGTCAAAAGTATAGTTTTTTTTATCTCATTATCTTCAATAAATTTCTTTATCGCATTTAATTGAGAAGTTGCATTTACCCCGGTGCTGATTACATTGTTTGGTAGCTCAATAGTTTGATTAGTAAATGATAAAAATGTAATATCTTGAATCTTTTCTAACGGAGCCAAACAATTATAAAAAACTGGGCCAATGACTATCTTTACTCCAATTTCTTTTAATTCCAGTGCTGACTTTGTTGCCGTGTCAGGGTTTGAATTTGTGTCTTTAAGATGTATTTCAATTTTATCTGTGTCGATATCTTTTAATGCCATTTGAACAGATTTAACTATTTGTTGCCCAAGTTTTTTATTATCCCCAGTAATTGGGACTAAAAGACCAATTTTTATTTTTTCTTCAGTAGCAGCTGCTGTTGAGAGTAGTAAAAAGATTCCAAAAATTATTAAGGAATAAATTTTAAAAATTTTATTCATTTTAATGATACTATAATATCTTATTTTAAATTATGGTCAGAAATCTTATGACTTATAAAGAAAAAATAAAAAATAAGCTTTATTTGGTGCCTACACCAATTGGAAATCTTGAGGATATTACTTTACGAGCAATAGAAACACTAAAAAATTCTGATTTTATATTGTGTGAGGACACCAGGGTTTCAAAAAAATTAATTGAAAGATATGATATTAAATCGAAATTGATAATTAATCATAAATTTAATGAAAAAAAAAATGTTTCTAAAATTATAAGATTGATCAAAGGTGGTTCGAGTGTCTCAATTATTTCTGACGCTGGGACCCCTAATATTTCTGATCCAGGAAAATTATTAATTAATGAATGTATAGACAACAATATCGATGTTATTCCATTACCCGGACCTTCCTCGGTAGCTACCGCTGTTTCTGTAAGTGGTTTCTCAGAAAAATTCTTTTTTTATGGTTTCTTTCCTGAAAAAAAAAAAATTATAGAGAATGATTTAAAGATGTTGTCGGATTTGAATTCTTCAATTGTGTTTTTTGTTTCACCAAAAAAATTTCTCAAAATCATACCATATTTAAAAAAAAATTTTTCAAATCGTAATATGCTTATTTGCAGAGAAATGTCCAAATTCTATGAGGAATACATAAGAACTTCAATTAAAGAACTAGACAAATTAAGTTTTGAAATTAAAGGAGAATTTACAATCGTTATTTCAGAGGAAAAATTTGTAAAGAATAACTCACAAAATTTGAATGAATCGGATAAAATTATGATTAGAAAAATGATAAATAATTTTAGCATCAAAGAAATCATCAATCTGATGAAAAAAAACAATATATCAAAAAAAGAGATTTATAATTTTTGCATAAAAATAAAAAATGAAAATTAAAATTTTAATAGTACTATTTTTAAATTTTATATTAACCGGGTGTGGTGGCGTCTCCTCTAAGGGAATTTTTGGTACTGGAGTAAGTGTAGCCTTTGATCCAAGATCAGTCGGAACTCAAATTGATGACTCAATTATGCAAAAAAGTTTATCTGCAAAAATTTTACTTTACGACAAAAGTTATATTCTTAGTGTTAAATCAAAAGTGCTAGATGGTAGGATCTTTTTAACAGGAAAAGTTGATGATCCAGAAGACAAACTTAAATTAACGAAATTTGCATGGGAAACACCAGGTGTTAGATCAGTAAGAAATGATGTTAAGGTAAAAGAAAAATTTAATTTTAATCAATCCGCTAAAGATCTTTTGATCACATCTCAGTTAAGAGCAGCATTAATTTTAAATAAAAAGATTAAAGCTGCAAATTATCAAATCGACACTTATAAGAGGAAGATTTATTTATATGGGATTGCGATGGGATCTGAGGAGAGAGATTTAGTCGTCAAAGAAGCAAAAGCTGTTCTAGATGTTGAAGATGTAATTGCAAGCATATTATTAGTTGACGATTTGAGGATACAAAAAAACTAATTTTTCTTATAGTCTATCACATCTGATGAGTAAGCAGCAATTGAGGCTAAGTTTAAGATATCAGATGTTGACGATCTAAGCGGTGCTATCTCAATAGGAAGGCCTAAACCAATTAGTAAGGGCCCGATCACTTTTGCTCTACTCATTGATTTCATCATTTTGTAGGAAATAGCTGCACTATGTTGACTTGGCATAATCAAAACATTTGAGTTTCCAACTATTTCAGAAAATGGATATAACTCCTTGTAAACTTCCTCTAAAGCAACATCAGGCTGCATTTCACCATCAAATTTAAAATCAACTTTCTTTTTTTTAAGAATCTTCACTGCATCACTTATTCTTTTTGTCCTATCAGTCACTGGTTCACCAAAAGTTGAATGGGATAAAAAAGCTATTTTAGGATCAAAACCAAAAAGTCTTACAACCCGAGCTGTTGATATTGCCATATCAGCTAATTGGTTAGCGTCAGGGTATTCAATTACCGATGTATCACATATAAAAATTGTTTTTCCTCTGTTTACTACTAAATTTAATCCAAACATAATTTCCCCAGGTCTCGGATCAACTACTTTAATAACTTTTTCTAAGGATGAGGAGTATCGTCTAGTATTACCAGTAATCATTGCATCTGCGTCTCCACAGGCCACCATACAAGAGGACCAAATTACTCTGTCAGCTCTAATTAATTTATCACACTCTCTTTCAAGCATTCCTTTTTCTCTTTGAATTTTTTTAAAAAGATATTGGGTATAATTTTTTCTTTTTAAACTATCTTTAGAGTTTACAATTTCAATATCAAAATTTTCGTTATATCCAATTTTTTTTATTTGCTCTTTAATCTTTTCTTCCTTACCAACTAAAATGGGTATACCAAGTTTTGAGTTTTTAAAAGCTATTGCTGCTTTAAGCATATTTTCATCTTCTCCATCTGCAAAAACAACTTTTTTTGATTTTTTCTTAATATAAGTGTTAATACCTTGCATAATTGTAACAGTAGGGTCTAATCGTTGTTTGAGTTGTTCTCTGTAAGCTTCAAAATTATCTATTTTAATTCTTGCTACTTTTGTTTTAATTGCAGCCTCGGCAACTGCTGCTGGAATAACACTAATCAATCTAGGGTCAAAAGTAGATGGAATAATATAATCTTTACCGAAATGAGGTCTTTCACCTCCCATAGCTGCTACAACTTCGTCTGGCACATCCTCTTTAGCAAGATTTGCAATTGCGTGAGCAGCCGCAACTTTCATCTCTTCATTAATAGTTTTTGACCTCACATCTAATGCTCCCCTAAATATATATGGAAATCCAATTAAATTATTTACTTGATTTGGATAATCGGATCTTCCTGTTGCAATTATTGCATCTTCCCTTACTTCTTCAATTTCTTCAGGGGTAATCTCTGGGTCAGGATTTGCGCATGCAAATATTATAGGATTTTTTGCCATTTTTTTTACCATATCTTTTGTCAATGCACCTTTTGCAGACAATCCTAAAAAAACGTCTGCATTTTTGATAGCATCAGATAACGATCGATCTTTAGTTTCTATTGCATGTTCTGATTTCCACTTATTTAGATTTTCACGTCCTTTGTAAATAACCCCTTTTCTATCTACCATTGTAATATTTTTTTGAGGTACACCGCTTTTTTTAAATAAATTTGCACAAGCCATCGCAGATGCTCCTGCCCCATTAACAATTATTTTGACTTTTGAAATGGATTTTTTACTTATATCAAGTGCATTTATTAATGCTGCAGTTGTAATTATTGCAGTGCCATGCTGGTCGTCATGGAAAACTGGGATATCTAAGATTTCTTTTAGCTTTTTTTCAATAACAAAGCAATTAGGAGCAGCAATATCCTCAAGATTTATTCCACCAAAACTTGGGGCAAAATTTTTAATACTATTAATTATTTCATCTGGATCTGATGAGTCAATCTCAAGATCTATAGAGTCTATATCAGCAAACCTTTTAAATAAAACTGCTTTACCTTCCATGACCGGTTTGGATGCAAGGGCCCCTAAATTTCCCATACCTAAAATTGCAGACCCGTTACTTATAACTGCTACAAGATTACCTTTACTCGTGTAATCGAAAACTGTTTCTGGATTTTCACTAATTGCTCTTACCGGTGCTGCAACTCCAGGAGAATAAGCTAAAGCAAGATCTCTTTTAGTAGTCATGTTTTTGGAAGATGAAATTTCAATCTTGCCGGGTTTTTTATAACTGTGAAATTCTAAAGCTTCTTTATCAGTGTAATGATCAACTTTTGTTTTTTTCATTTACATTAATTAGGTGTACAAATAGGGTAAAATTAAGACTAATATGATTTATGAACTTAATTAAGTCAACAGGGACTTTTGGTTTTTATACTATAATCAGCAGATTACTTGGTTATTTGAGAGATATTTTGATAGCAATGTTTCTTGGTACCAGTTTATTAGCAGATGTTTTTTTTGTTGCTTTTAGAATTCCAAATACTTTTAGAAGATTATTTTCTGAGGGTGCTTTTAACGCTGCATTTATACCAAGTTATACTTCCGAGGCTATTAAAGGAAAATCTAAATCTAATAAATTTGCAAACGAAATATTTAATTTACTTTTTGTAAGTCTTTTATTTTTGATTTTAATTATCCAACTTTTCATGCCATTTTTTTTAAGTCTAATAGCTCCTGGTTTTAATGGTAATAGTGAAAAAATGGAACTTGCAATTTATCTAACTAGAATAACATTGCCTTTTTTAATTTTTGTAAGTTTATCATCTTTCTTTTCCGCTATTTTAAATTCTCATAATAGATTTGCTGCCGCCTCAGCAACACCAATTATTTTAAATATTGTAATGATAGGTATTTTGTTATTTGGAAAAATTTTAAACGATGATTTAGTATACTATCTCTCTTATGGTGTATCGATTGGAGGTTTATTTCAATTAATTTTTTTATATTTTTTTGTAAAAAAATTTTTTAATTTAAAATTTGACTTTACTTTTAAGATCAACAAAAAAGTCAAAAATTTTTTCGAGAAACTGTTACCAAGCATTTTTTCATCAGGAGTAACCCAAATAAATATTTTAGTTGGTACTATTATCGCCTCTTTCCAATCAAGCGCCATTTCTTATTTATATTACGCAGATAGAATTTATCAAATAAATTTAGCAATTGCTGGTATCGCTATCGGAGTTGTTATTTTACCCCAACTTTCAAAATTCATAAAATTAAAAAATAAAGACAAAATTTTATCTATTCAAAACAAAGCATTAGAATTAAGCATGTTTTTAAGTTTACCTGCATGCTTTGGAATATTAATTGGTTCAGAGGAAATAATTTCTGCATTATTTGGTTATGGCTCATTCTCTGCTGATGCAGTGTCAAATTCTGCTAAAGCTCTTTATTATTTTGGTTTAGGACTACCTGCTTTTGCTTTAATAAAAGTTTTTTCGACTTTTTTCTTTGCAAATCATGATACGAAAACACCTTTTTATATTTCTTTAGTGTCAGTAATTTTGAATATTTTAATAAGTATTTATTATTTTAATAAAATTGGATTTATAATTATTCCTATAGCTACATCAATTTCATCTTGGTTTAACTCTATACTTTTATTTATTTTTTTAAAAAATAGATATTTATTTAAATTTAATGATGTCTTTTTGTATCAATTCTTTCGAATACTTTTTGTCTCTCTTCTTATGGGTGTATTATTTAAATTTCTTATTATATTTTTTCAATCTCAACTATCTTATGATTATGGTTTGAAGTCGATATACTTAATACTTTTGGTGTTTATATGTATTGCATTCTATATAATCCTATCAATCTTTTTCAAAGCTTTTAAAACTCAAGATATTAAATTAAAGTATTAAATATGGTAAAAAAAATATTTTCTGGTGTCCAGCCCTCAGGCAATTTGCATTTAGGAAATTACCTTGGAGCAATTAAAAATTTTGTAGAGCTAAATAATGACAATGATAATAAATGTATTTTTTGTGTAGTTGATTTGCATGCAATAACGGTAAAACAAAACCCTAAAGAATTAAAAGATAACATAAGAGAAACTGTAGCCACTTTTGTGGCAAGTGGAATTGATGTGAAAAAAAGTATAATTTTTAATCAATCAAAAGTACCTGCACATTCAGAAGCCGCTTGGATTTTAAGTTGTGTTGCAAGAATGGGCTGGTTAAATAGAATGACTCAATTTAAAGAAAAAGCGGGAAAGGATAAAGAAAAAGCAAGTATTGGATTGTATTCCTATCCAATTTTAATGGCAGCAGACATTTTGTTGTACGATGCAACACATGTGCCTGTTGGCGATGATCAAAAACAGCATCTTGAATTATGTAGAGATATTGCTCAAAAATTTAATAAAGATTACGAAGTCGACGATTTTTTTAAAACACCCGAGCCACTGATTAAAAAAGAATTTTCAAGAATAATGAGTTTAAAAGATGGCTTAAAAAAAATGAGTAAATCAGAATTATCTGACAATAGCAGAATAAATTTAACTGATGAGAAAGATGAAATAATTTCTAAAATTAAAAAAGCAAAAACAGACTCGCTACCACTTCCAACAAATAAAGAGGAATTAGAAAGAAGACCAGAAGCGAAAAATTTAATAGGAATTTATTCTAGTCTTACTGGTATTAAATTGGAAAAAAGCATAGAGAAATTTTCTGGTAAAAACTTTTCAGAATTTAAGGATGAACTGTCTAATGAAGTTGTAGAGAAAATTAGTCCAATTTCTAATGAAATTAAAAAATTACTACAAAATAAGGACTATTTAGATGAAATAGTAATTAACGGTTGTGAAAAGGCTAATGAAATTTCATCAAAAAAGATCACTGAAATTCACAAAATAGTAGGTTTTTAAAAAAAATTTATTATCAAGTTTAATTTTTTCAAATTTTAACTATATATAAATAGATGTTTGTTCAGACAGAAATAACACCAAACCCGAATTCATTAAAATTCTTACCCGGCAAAGTGGTGTCTAATTCTGGCTCATTTGAAGTAACTAGTAAAGACAAAACAAATAATGAGCTAATCCAAAATCTTTTATCTATAAATGGTGTAGAAGGAATATTTTTAGGTAAAGATTTTATTTCAATTAATAAGAATGATGAAATTTCATGGGATGAGATTAAACATATAGTTATATCTTTTATCAACGATTTTTATTCTCAAGGCAAAGAGTTCGTAATTAATAAAAATCTAGATGAGGTAGATGAAAATTTAAGTGATATTGAAAAAAAGATTGTTAAAATATTAGAACAAAAAATTAGACCTGCGGTGGCCAAAGACGGTGGTGATATAAGATTTAAAGAATTTAAGGATGGAGTGGTAAAGGTACAATTACAGGGAAGCTGTTCTGGTTGTCCAAGCTCAACAATGACTCTTAAGCAGGGAGTTCAAAATCTTTTGTGTCATTATTTGCCAGAAGTAAAAGAGGTTGAAGCGATTTAATATGAGCAAAAGATATTTAAAATCAAAAATTCAGTTCTTTAAATTTTTTGATAAAAAGGGTCTGGGGTCACTACCAAGAATTGGGATTAGTGGCGTTTTCTTGATGTTGTTTTTTTATGTTGCGCCTCTAGTTGTAGACTTAACAAATAAAACAGTTTTAAATTCGCAACAATTTCAAAATAATTCTAAAACAGTTTTAGCTTATGCATTAAACAAAAAAAATAGTAGTAACATTGAGGATGTTGAAATATTAGATGAAAGAGATTTACTTGTAGATATATTAAGTTTAAATGACCTTGAAGTTGACACTGTAAGACTAAATGCTTCAACAATAAAACAGCTTTTTGAGGATACCAACTATACTTTAAAAGATGTGAGACAGAAAAAATTAGTTAAACCTGTTGCTTTGACTTTGCTTCCTAACGAAATTAAAATGATTGAAAATACAAAAAAAAGAAAAGATTTTTTTATTCAAATTGTCTTACCTCTAATATTGAAAGAAAATAATAATATTAAACTAGATAGAAGAAGACTTTTTAGTATCATCAATAAAAGTAATAACTCCAAATTAGAAAAAAAATGGATAGAGACAAAATTCAAGCAATATGGTGTACCTTCAAAGGATTTGTCTATTCTTAAAATAAGAATGGATGAAATTCCTGTTTCACTGGCTTTAGCACAAGCAGCAAAAGAAACAGGATGGGGAACATCAAGATTTGCTTTAGAGGGAAATGCTTTATTTGGTCAATGGACATGGTCAGGTGAGGGGCTAAAACCAAAAGACTCAGTAGGAAACGAAGGACATAAAGTTATGAAGTTTAATGTTTTGCAAGCGTCTGTTAGAGCCTATCAAAGAAATTTAAATACTCACTCAACTTATAAAAATTTTAGAAAGGCAAGAGCAGAACTAAGAGACTTAGGTAAACCTTTGGACAGTATTATTTTAGCAAAATATTTAGATAAGTATGCTGAGACTGGAAGCAAGTACGTCGAAGTATTACAAAAGATAATAAAACAAAATGATCTGAAGGATTTTGATGATGCAAAGTTACTTCCTTCGAGCATCGAGCTAGAAAGCTTAATCTAATTCTTTTTAACAGTGTACTGAACTCCGAACCAACGCCATTTTCCATCATCGTTTAAAGAACAATTTATTCTTCCTCTTCTTGGAAGAAAAGGTTCTTTCAAGTCAATTTTTAGCAACTTATCATTAAATCTTAGATTTGATTTATTCCAGTTTCCACCGTCATTAGAGTAACAAGTAATATTTTCTATATTTTTTTGATCTTTAAAAAATTGAATACTCAAATTAGGAGGATTGTTATTCATGTTTATCATTTTTTCTTTGGGTTCTAGGTTTTTGTATTCAAGTGGGTAAGAGTTTATTAAAGATTTAAATCGTTTCAAATCACCATATTTTTCGTTAATTGGAAATCTAGGTAATTCAAATTTATCTTTATTTAAATCAATTACACCAGAATGTTGACCAAAAGCAATATTGAAATTTTTTGAAATATAATCCCGCATAAATTTTGAATATTCACCGAAAGGATATGAAAAAATTGTTGGGATATAACCTAATTTAGATTTAAAGATACTACTTGCAGTTTCAATATCCTCAATAAATTCTGAATTACTTTTATCTATTAAATACTCATGAGTATGTGAATGATGTCCTATGTGTCCAAATCTTGATTTATCTATTTCTTTAATTTCGTCCCAAGTCATGTAACCCCTTTTCCCAACTGGTTCGGTAGATACAAATAAAATAAAAGGTATTTCTTTTTCTTTAAGATAAGGCCAGGCTTCATTATAAAATGATTTAAAGCCATCATCTATTGAGATTAAGATTTTTTTTTCATTTTTTTTTATATCAAATTCTTTTTCAAAAAGTTTTGGATCATAGAATTCATATTTTGAATCAGCAATAATTCTCATATGTTCTTTAAAAACATTCATACGTATATTCGTGGAGGGATATTCATTTTCATTAAATCTATGATACATAATTGATAAAACACCGTTATCATTTGAAAAACGTTTACTATTATTTTCATCTGAATTAGAGTTTGTGTTAAAGAAAAAAATGAAAATAAATAAACTAATTATTGACGCTGCTAGAGATAGTATTTTTTTAATGATCATTACTGATAAAGACATTTATAATATTAGTCATAAAAATAGTAAAACTAATTATGAAAAAATGACAGTTTTAATAAATGATTTCCTTAAGTCTAAAAATCTAAATATAAATGATATCTCCTTAATTTACGTAAATAGAGGTCCTGGGAGTTTCGCTGGTATTAGAAATTCACTTTCCATAGTTAAGGCAATTCATTTAATAAAAAAAATTGACTATTTTTGTTATAGTTTTGAAGATTTTAAAGATGAAAAAAATTTGAAATATGAAAATATTCCCATTCTATGCGACAAATTCAAAGTTAAAAAAAATTTGATTAAACCTATTTATTTAAGTTAAAATTAAGCATGACAGATAAAATAGAACAAAAATTTCAGGAAAAAGGTCTAAAACTTACTGATCAAAGAAGAACTATCGCTAAAGTAATTTTAGAGTCAAAAGAAGCTTATGGGGAGTCAGACCATCCTGATGTTGATGAGTTATACAACAGAGTTTCAAAAATTGATCCGAAAATAAGTATTGCAACAGTTTATAGAACTGTCAAATTATTTGAAGAAGCTGGAATTTTAACTAAACATGATTTTAAAACTGGTAAAGCTAGATACGAACTGAATGATGATCACAATCATTTAATAGATATCAAAACTGGAGAGATAATAGAATTTGTTGACGAAGAAATAGACAAACTTCAAAAAAAAGTTGCTGATAAGTATGGGTACAAATTAGTTGATCATAAATTAGAACTTTACGGAGTTAAGAAAAAAACTCAATAACATGCAACAAAAAATTTTTATCAAAACTTTTGGTTGTCAAATGAACGAATATGATTCCAATAGAATTTTTGATTCAGTAAAAAAAATTGGTTATACTAAAACTAATCGATATGAGGATGCAAATTGCTACTTATTGAATACTTGTCATATTAGAGATAAAGCAAAAGAAAAGGTTTACCATGAAATTGGCAGAGTTAAGAAAACTTTTAGATATAAAGAAAAACCTTTAGTAATTGTTACCGGTTGCGTTGCACAAGCTGAAAACGATGAAATGTTAAAAAGAGAACCATTTATAGATTTAATAATAGGTCCGCAATCTTATCATAAAATTAATGATACAATTTTAAATTTTGTAAAAAAAAAAAAGAAGTCAGATGAAACTGATTTTGATGCTATTTCTAAGTTTGATTATTTTAATAAATTAAAAAATAGTGCCAACAAAGTTTCTTCATTTATAACCATTCAAGAAGGGTGTGATAAATTTTGTCATTTTTGTGTTGTTCCTTACACGCGTGGTCCAGAATGTTCCAGACAATTTGAACATATTATTGATGAAGCAAAGAATCTTGCAGAGTCTGGAGCCAAAGAAATAATTTTGTTGGGTCAAAATGTAAATGCATATAATAGTGAAAATTATAGGTTATCAAATTTGATATTAGAAATTGAGAAAATAAAAGAAATAGAGAGGATTAGATACACAACATCTCACCCTAAAGATATGACAGAAGACTTAATAGAGGTATATAAAGACTCAAAGAAGTTGATGCCACTTGTTCATTTGCCAGTGCAAACTGGTTCAGACAGAGTATTGAATTTAATGAATAGAAAACATACAATTAAAGACTATATTAATGTTTATAATAAATTAAGAAAAATTAATTCTTCTATAAAATTTTCAAGTGATTTTATTATAGCCTATCCTGGTGAAACTGAGGAAGATTTTAACTTCACTTATAATTTGATTAAAGAAATAAAATTTATCAACTCATATTCTTTTATATTTAGCCCTCGACCAGGAACTATTGCATCAAATCTAGATCTTATTGATCGAAAAATATCCCATAAAAGATTAGAAAAAATTCAAGAGTTATTATCTAATAATCAAATTCAAATAAATAAATCGATTGAAAACAAAATTATTGATGTATTAGTTGAAAATCAAACAGAGGATAAAAAAAAACTTTTCGGGAAATCTGAATATATGACATCAGTAATATTCGATGGTGATAAAAAAAATATTGGCAAGGTCGTTAAAGTGAGAATTACTCGAAGTAATCGAAATACTTTAATTGGTGAGATGTCAGAAAATTTCAATCAAAAGGTAGCCTAGTAATTGACTGGATCAACTAAAAAAAAATTAGATACTAATCTTAAATTTGTTTATTCGGATAATAATTCTTTAAGTGTAATTTTTCACGATAACGATTTATTAATGGGTATCGTTGGCGAGTTTAATAAAAATTTAAAAGAGTTAGAAAAAATTTCTAAATCGAGTTTATATTCTAGAGGCAATTCTATTTTGATCAAATCCTCTCCAGAAAAAAATGAAATAGTCAAGAATGCGATTCTATTCTTAGCTAACCAATTTATAAATAATGGAAGCATTGAGAGCAAAGATATTGTATCTTCTGTTGATAAATTTATGATTTCAGAAAAAGTAAAAAATCAAAACGTAACGGATATTATAAAAACACCAAAAAAATCTATCATTCCAAGATCAGAAAAACAAAAAGGGTATGTAAGAGCTTTAAGGCAGAGCGATATTATAATTTCAGCAGGCCCAGCTGGAACTGGAAAAACTTTTTTAGCGGTTGCAGTAGGACTTACAATGTTACTAGAAAAAAAAATTGAAAGAATTATTCTATCAAGACCTGCAGTTGAAGCTGGTGAGCGTTTAGGTTTTTTGCCTGGAGATATGAAAGAAAAAGTAGATCCCTATCTAAGACCCTTATACGACTCCCTCTATGATCTTTTTGATTTTGAAAAAATTCAAAGAATGATAGAGATAGGTGATATTGAAATCGCGCCTTTAGCATTTATGAGAGGAAGGACACTAAAAAATTCTTTTGCGATTTTAGATGAAGCACAAAACGCAACTGATACGCAAATAAAGATGTTTCTTACTCGTATAGGTGAAAACTCAAAAATTGTTGTTAATGGAGATCCGTCTCAAATAGATTTACCCAATAAAGGTATGTCAGGTTTAGTTAGATCAAAACAATTATTAGGTCATTTAAATGAAATTGCGGTTGTTGACTTTGATCATTCAGATGTTGTTAGACATCCACTTGTTTCAAAAATTGTCAAAGCTTATTCCAATAATGATTAATGTTGATGTCTTCTCAGAGGAGAAAAACTGGTCTACAAAATTAAAAAAAAAAGAAGTATTTTTTAATAAGGTTTGCAAAGCATTTCCTAAAAAATATAAATTTTTAAAAAAAAAAGTAAGCCTTACACTCCTGTTATCGAATAACAAGAAAATCAAAAAACTTAACAAAAATTTTAGAAATAAAAACAAGCCTACAGATATTTTGTCTTTTCCTTCGAGTAAAAAAATTAAAATAAAGAAGAAAACTTATATTGGTGATATCATAATAAGTTATGATTTCATCAATAAACCAAAAACACAGAGTAAAAGAATTTTTGAAGATAGATTAATTAAAATTTTTATTCATGGCTTTCTTCATTTATTAAATTTTGATCACAAAAAAAACAAAGACTATAAAAAGATGTTTAAAACAGAAGAACAAATTTATGCATCAGTTATTTCAAAGCTCAATTAAATTAAAAAAAAAATTATATATAGAGGTATTATTTTTAATTTTTTTAGGAATGGTTACTTCTTTAAGTCTACCTCCATTGAATTTTTTTATAATTAATTTTTTTACATTCACTTTATTTTTTCTATTCTTAGTAAAAAAAAATGAAAAAACTAGAAGTTTAAATTTTTTTCTATATGGATGGTCATTTGGTTTTGGTTATTTTATTATAAATTTATATTGGATATCAATTTCTCTTACATTTGATAAAGATTTTAAATTTTTGATACCATTAACCATATTTTTAATTCCTAGTTTTTTAGCAATATTTTATGGATTGGCGTCTTTTTTATTTAAAATATTAAAACCAAAAACAAAAATATGTTCGATTTTAACTTTTTCATTAATTTTAGGTGTTATGGAGTTTCTAAGAGGCTCAATATTAACCGGTTTTCCTTGGAATTTAATTGTTTATAGTTTTTCAGATCAATTAAAATTTATAAGCATAACCTCTATACTTGGAACTTATGCTTTAAATCTATTTTGTATTTCCTTATTTATTACACCAGCAATTTTTTTTTCATCTTCAAATAAAAAAAAGGATTTTAGTATAGGAACAATTATCTTTTTTATTGCATTATCTTTAAATATCTTTGGTTTATCTCATAAAGAAAAATTTGATAAAACAACTTCAGATGTTAACGAATATAAGATTAGAATTATCGGATCAAATATTAGTTTAGATAGATTTTATTTAAATATAGATCCAGTTTCTGTAATTGAAGATCTAATCAAAATTAGTAATCCAAATTTAAACGAAAAAACAATTTTTGTTTGGCCAGAGGGAATTCTTCCAAAAATTTCGCAACAAGAGCTAATCGAATATAGTTGGTTATTTAAAAAAAAATTTAATGAAAATCATTTATTAGTTATTGGAACAAATAACTATCTTGATATTGATGGTTCAAGAAAATATTTTAACTCCCTCTCAATTTTCGATAATAAATTAAAAGTATTGTATTCATACGACAAAATTAATCTTGTCCCTTTCGGGGAATTTTTACCATTTGAAAATTTATTAAGAAATTTTGGATTAAAATCGCTTACAAATAATTATCAGTCATTCTCACCTGGATCAGACAGAAATATAATAGAAATAAACAAACATAATGTTTCTCTAAAAATTTTACCACTTATTTGCTATGAAATTATTTACTCAGGAAAATTATTTGATAAACCAGAATTTGATTTAATAATCAATATTTCTGAGGATGGTTGGTTTGGTAATTCTATAGGGCCGAAACAACATTTTGTACATAGCATTTTTAGAGCCATAGAAAGTGGAAAATATATAGTTCGCTCTTCAAATAATGGGATTGCAGGAATAATAAATCCGACAGGTGTTATTGAACAAATAGTAGGTTTTGGAAAAACAGGATACATTGATTTGAAAGAAATAAGAAAAATACAACCAACTATATTTTCTTTATATGGGAATAAAATTTTTTTATGTTTAATTTTATTGTATATTTTTTTGATATTTTCATTTAATAGAAGTAAAGATGAGCAATCTTAGAAATTTTCTTTTTACTAGCGAGTCAGTTTCTGAAGGGCATCCTGATAAAGTGTGTGATAGAATCTCTGATATGGTTGTTGACACATATTTGGGTATGGAACCACAAGCTAGGGTGGCTTGTGAGACTTTGACAACTACAAACAAAGTCGTATTGGCTGGAGAAACAAGAGGACCCGATATCAATAAAGACGAATTAATCTCAAAAGTAAGAGATTGTATCAAGGATATAGGTTACGACCAAGATGGTTTTACTTGGAGAGATGCTACTAAAATTGAAAGTCATTTACATTCACAATCAGCTGATATTGCTATGGGAGTAGATTCATCCAGTAATAAAGATGAGGGTGCAGGAGACCAAGGAATAATGTTTGGATATGCATGCAGAGAGACAGAGGCATTGATGCCTGCTCCGATTTATTATTCTCATAAAATTCTTAGATTGATGGCTCAAGATAGAAAATCTGGAAATCTTAATGGAATTGAACCAGATTCAAAGAGTCAGATTACAATTGAATATAAAGATGGTAAACCATCAGCTGTAAAATCAGTTGTAATATCTACACAGCATTCTAAAGATATTAATTTAAAAAAAGTAAAAGAACTTTGTATGCCATACATTGAAAAATCTATTCCAAAAAATTTATTAGGAAATTTAGATGAAAATGAAATTTATATAAACCCCACTGGAAATTTTGTAATTGGTGGTCCAGATGGGGACAGTGGTTTGACTGGCAGGAAAATTATTGTGGACACGTATGGGGGTGCAGCACCTCATGGTGGAGGAGCTTTTTCAGGAAAAGATCCAACCAAAGTTGATAGATCAGCAGCCTATGCTTCGAGATATGTTGCAAAAAATGTTGTTGCTTCGGGAATTGCAGACAAGTGTTTGATTCAATTAGCATATGCTATTGGTGTTTCTAAACCTCTATCAATATACGTAGATTTATTTACACGTGATGAGGAAAAAAGCAGGCATGTTGAGAAGTTGATAAATGAAAATTTTGATTTAAGTCCTAGAGGTATCAGAGAAATGTTAGGTTTAAACAAAGCGATATATCAAAAAACAGCTGCTTATGGTCATTTCGGAAGAGAGCCAGAGTCTGATGGCTCATTTTCA
This sequence comes from uncultured Pelagibacteraceae bacterium, assembly GCA_902616645.1. Classification (GTDB taxonomy): domain Bacteria; phylum Pseudomonadota; class Alphaproteobacteria; order Pelagibacterales; family Pelagibacteraceae; genus Pelagibacter. The sequence continues at coordinate 157,197 of CACMTO010000002.1, read as the reverse complement.
TGGGAAAAAACTGATAAATCTGGGATTTTCAAATAATCGATAAAAGTTGAAAATTTAAAAAAAATACTTATATTTCTCTTACATTGTTGAATTTCAAAAATGGGCTCAAGCCCATTTTTTTTTGGGTCAAACAAAAATATGTTGAATAAAAGAGCTGATAAACTTGAATTACTCCGAATAGCAGAAGCTGTAGCTTTAGAAAAATCAATTGATAAAGAATTGATTATAAATTCGATGGAGACCGGTATAGCTAAAGCTGCAAAATCTAAATTTGGGCAAGATAATCAAATTAAAGTTTCAATTAATAGAGACGATGGAAATATTGAAATTTTCAGAAAATTGATAATTTCAGAAAATCCCGAAAATTCTAACACTGAAATAAAATTAGAAGATGCAATAATGCTTGATGAAATAAATAAAGAAAAAAAGGTTGGAGATGAGATTTTACAACCCTTGCCTTCATTTGATTTTGGTAGGATTGCAGCCCAAACTGCTAAACAAGTTATCAGTTTTAATGTTAGAGAAGCAGAGAGAGAAAGACAGTTTAATGATTTTATCGATAAAAAAGACACTATTTTGAGTGGTATTGTAAAAAGACTTGAGTTTGGAAATGTTGTAGTCGATTTAGGAAGGACTGAAGCAATTATTCAAAAAAATGAATTGATACCTAGAGAAAATATTAAACCTGGCGATAGGATTAAAGCTTATTGTTATGACGTGAGAAGAGAGCAGAGAGGTCAACAGATTTTTCTTTCACGAGCACATCCAAAGTTTATGGAAAAATTATTTTTTCAAGAAGTTCCAGAGATTTATGATGGCCTTATAGAAATAAAATCATCGTCTAGAGATCCTGGGAGTAGAGCAAAAATTTGTGTAAAGGCAGTTGATACTTCACTTGATCCAGTAGGAGCTTGTGTAGGAATGAGAGGTTCGAGAGTTCAGGCTGTAGTAAATGAACTTCAGGGAGAAAAAATTGATATTGTTAATTGGTCTGAAGATCCAGCAATTCTAGTTTCTAACGCATTATCTCCAGCTGAGGTTCAAAGGGTTAATGTGGATTCTGAAAGAAAAAAACTTGATGTGATATTAACTGAAGAAAATTTGAGTAAAGCCATTGGACGTAGAGGCCAAAATGTAAGATTAGCAACTAAACTTTTAAATTATGAAATAAATATAATGACAGATCAAGAGGACTCAGAGAGAAGACAGCTTGAATTTAAAGAAAAAACAGAAAATTTTGTTAAAAATTTAGAACTAGATGAAACTTTAGGTCAACTACTTGTAGCTGAGGGCTTTTCAACTATTGATGATATCAAAGATAGTTCGACAGAAAGTCTTGTTAAAATTGAGGGTATTGAAGAAGATACCGCGAAAGCATTAATTGAAAGAGCAAAAGAATTTTATCAAAAGGATCAAGAGGATATTTCTCAAAGAATCAAAGATTTAGGTTTGGAAGATAGATTAATTAATTTAAAAGGTTTAACGCCTGGAATGCTAGTTACTCTTGGGGAACAAAAAATTTTAAAATTAGAAGATTTTGCAGATTTAGCATCAGATGAACTTACTGGTGGTTATGATGTATTAAAAGGTGAACGTATTAAAATACAAGGGTATTTAGAAGATTTCGCGCTATCTAAAGAAGAAGCAGACAACTTAATAATGTCTGCAAGAAATATTATTTATAAAGATTGAGGGATGAGAAATGGAGAACAAAAAAACAAAACTTACAATTTCTGGAAATCCCAAGAAATCTTTTAAGAATTTTGATACCTCAAGTTCTCGAGGAAAAAAAACTGTAGTAATACAAAAACCAATAAATAAAACAAAATCTAAGGGAAATTTTAGCAAGCCTCATAGCTCTAAACAATCCTTTGATTTCAAAAAAGGTGCTCCTTTTAAGTCTATTAATATTCCCAAAAATGCTCCATCAACGAGTGATTTTGAGAGACGTAAACTTGCTGAGCAAAGAGCTACAAAAAGATTAAAAGCTGATTTAGAAAACAAAGATAAGAAAACAAAAATTGGATCAAAAAAAAGAGAGCTTAAACTTACAGTTTCAAGAGCCTTAAGTGATGAAATAGAAACGAGAGAAAGAAGTTTAGCATCAGTAAAGAGAGCAAGACAAAAGGAACTTAAAAATATCAATAAAAACGATAATAAAGAAAACTTAAAACCTATAAAAAGAGATATTAATATTCCAGAAGCTATTACAGTAAGAGAGCTTGCAAATAAGATGGCAGAGCAATCGAGCAATGTTATTAAATTTTTATTTGGTATGGGTGTTACGGTTACAATAAACCAAACATTGGCAGCTGATACTGCCGAATATTTAGTTAAAGAATTTGGGCATAATCCAATTCGTGAAGAAAAAGCTGAGGAAATAATTCAAAAAATTAAAGCTTCGAGAACAGAAAATTTAAAAAATAGACCACCAATTGTTACAGTAATGGGTCACGTAGATCACGGTAAGACTTCAGTACTAGATGTTTTAAGAAGTGCAGACGTAGTTTCACAAGAATTCGGAGGAATAACTCAACACATTGGAGCCTATCAAATCGAGAGTCAATCTAATAAAATAACCTTTATAGATACACCTGGTCATGCTGCATTTACTGAGATGAGAGCAAGAGGGTCAAAATTAACAGATGTAGTTGTACTAGTGGTTGCAGCCGATGATGGCGTAAAACCGCAAACTATAGAGTCAATTAAGCATGCAAAAGCTGCAAAAGTTCCAATAGTTGTAGCAATAAATAAATGTGATTTGCCAGATGCCGATCCCCAAAAGGTAAAAAACCAGTTATTAGAGCATGAATTAATTGCTGAAGATTTATCTGGTGATACCTTAATGATAGAGATTTCAGCTAAAACAAAATTAAATATTGATAAATTATTAGAGGCAATAACACTACAAGCTGAAATATTAGATCTAAAAACAGATTTTGATTCGAAAGCCACAGGTGTAGTTTTAGAGTCTAAGATTGATGTTGGAAGAGGACCTGTAGCAACAATTATTGTTACATCAGGGACTTTAAAAAAAGGAGATTTTTTTGTAAGTGGACTTAAATGGGGTAAAATAAGAGCAATCGTAAATGATAAAGGGAAAAATATTGAAGAGGCCCCTCCATCAACTCCTATTGAAATTCTTGGAATTAATGGCGCTGCAAAAGCTGGAGATGATTTTATTGTTTTAGAAAACGAGAGAGAAGCTAAAACTTTGAGCGAAAACAGAGCTCAAGAGAGTAAAGAAGGAAAAAATCCACTTTCTTTTGCTACACAAGAGTCAGCTTTTTCCGATAAATCTTCAGAAGAATTAAACTTAATAATTAAATCTGATGTACATGGTTCATCTGAGGCAATTAAAAATGCGATTAGTCAAATAAAACATGATGAGGTAAAGCCAAAAATAATTTTGGTTGATATTGGAATGGTAACAGAAACAGATGTTACTTTAGCAAAAGCATCTAATGCTGTCCTAATTGCTTTCAATGTTAAACCAAGTAAAGAAGCAAAAAAATTAGCAGAAAGAGAAAATATTAAAATTGCTTCATTTAATATTATTTATGAAGTATTGGACTTTATAAAAATGAAAATGTCCGGATTATTAACCCCAGATATACAAGAGACAATAATAGGGACTGCTCAAATTTTAGAAATATTTAAGGTTTCAGGGGCAGGCAAAGTTGCCGGCTCAAAAGTAACCGAGGGAGAAATTTCAAGTGTTGCGAGCGTAAGAATAATTCGAGATGGCAAAATTATACACACTGGTAAAATTGGATCTATTTTTAGAGAAAAAAATCAAGTTAAACAGGTTAATAATGGTCAAGAGTGTGGAATTACAGTAAAAGATTATATGGATTTTCAAAAAAACGATTTAATTGAGGCATTTAATGTTGTCTCAAAAGAAAGAACAATTTAATGGCTGATAGAATAGGTAAACCGATTTCACAAAGACAACTTAGAGTTGGAGAAATGATCAAGCAATCCTTAAGTATGATTTTTATAAGAAATGAGGCTAAAGTTCCCAACTTAGAGACGAATAATATTACAGTTACAGAAGTTAGAATGAGTCAAGATTTAAAAATCGCTAAAGCGTATGTCTTGCCATTAGGAGGTAAAAATGCTGATGAAGCAATTGAAAAACTTAAAGAATATTCATTTTTAATAAGAAAAATTTTATCACAAAAAATAATCGTAAAATTTTTACCTAAAATACTTTTTAAAAAAGATGAGTCGTTTGAGTATGCAGAAAAAATAGAAAATTTGATTAAACAAACAAATAAATAGGAAAAATAATGAGTAAAAAGATACAAGAATTAGCTTTGCATGATAAAGACACAGGATCATCAGAGATACAAATTGCGTTACTAACTGAGAAAATTGAGATTCTCTCAAAGCATATTACAAAATACAAAAAGGATAAACATTCCTCGGTTGGTTTACTCAAAGCAGTAAATAGAAGAAAAAAATTGTTAGATTATCTTAAAAGAAATAAGATTGATTCTTACAAAAATGTGCTATCAAAATTGAAATTGAGAAAATAATATAGATAAGATTAGATAGAACGAATGGAACGAAAAGAACGAAACGAAATGGAAATGAAATGTTTAAAGTATATAAAAAGGAAATTGAAGTAGCAGGAAAAAAGATAAGTTTAGAAACAGGAAAAGTAGCAAGACAAGCAGACGGTGCAATAATCGCAACATGTGGAGAGACAGTTGTTTTAGCAACAGTGGTCGGAGCAAAAAAAGTTAATCCTGAAGTTGATTATTTTCCACTATCCGTAAATTACCAAGAAAAATATTACGCAGCTGGAAAAATTCCTGGAGGTTATTTTAAAAGAGAGGCTAGGCCAACTGAAAGTGAAACTTTAATCTCTCGGTTAATAGATAGACCAATTAGGCCGTTGTTTCCTGATGAATTCAAGAACGAAGTTCAATTGTTACCAACTGTAATTTCTTATGATAAAGAAAACGAAGCAGATATTTTATCAATAATTGCTTCATCAGCAGCCTTAGCTATATCAGGAATGCCATTCATGGGTCCTGTTGGAGCCTCAAGAGTTGGACATATTGAAGGTAAGTATGTTTTAAATCCATCAAAAGATGAACTAAAAAATTCAAAATTAGACTTAGTTGTAGCTGGCACTAAAGATGCAGTACTTATGGTAGAGTCTGAAGCGAGTGGTTTAACAGAGGAAGAAATGTTAAATGCGGTTAAATTTGGTCATGAAGGTTTTGTTCCTGTGATTGAAATGATTGAGGAACTTGCAAAAGAATGTAGAAAACCTGAATGGACTGTTGAAAAAAAAGACCTATCAGAAGTTAAGAAAAAACTTGAGGGGACTTTTACAGAAGATCTTAAAAAAGCTTTTGCAACAAAGGATAAACAAGATAGGTCAAATCAAATTTCAGAAATTACAGACAAAGCTAAAAAACTTTATGAGGAGGATGAAAATTACACAGATCTCGATGTTAATTCTGAGCTTAAAAATCTTGAGAAAAGAATTGTTAGAACAGACATTCTAAAAAATAAAAATAGAATTGATGGTAGAGGATTATCTGATGTAAGGCCTATATCTTGTGAAGTTGGTATTTTACCAAGAACTCATGGCTCTGCTTTATTTACCAGAGGAGAAACACAGGCAATCGTGACAGCTACTTTAGGTACATCGGATGATGAACAAAGAATTGAGAGTTTAGATGGATTACAAAGAGAAAGATTCATGCTTCATTATAATTTTCCACCTTTTTCAGTTGGAGAAACAGGAAGAATTGGAACTGGCAGAAGAGAAATAGGACACGGTAAATTAGCATGGAGAGCGATACATTCTTCATTGCCATCAAAAGAAGCGTTTCCCTATACTTTTAGAGTAGTTTCGGAGATTACAGAGTCTAATGGTTCATCTTCAATGGCTACTGTCTGTGGTACATCATTAGCATTGATGGATGCAGGTGTGCCGATTAAAGAACCAGTTGCTGGTATTGCAATGGGTTTAATCAAAGAGGGCGATGATTTCAGTGTCTTGTCAGATATTTTAGGTGATGAAGATCATTTAGGTGACATGGACTTTAAAGTTGCTGGAACTAAAGACGGAATTACCTCACTTCAAATGGATATTAAAATAACTGGTATTACATTTGAAATAATGGAACAGGCATTAAATCAAGCCAAAGATGGAAGAGTTCATATCTTAGGAGAAATGAATAAAGCATTGTCAGCTTCAAGAGCTGATGTTGGAAAACACACCCCAAAAATGGAAAAAATAAATGTTGATAAAAAAGATATTGCTGCTGTGATTGGAAAAGGTGGAGCAACTATAAGAGAGATAGTTGAAAAATCAGGTGCTAAAGTTGACGTAAATGATGAGGGCGTAGTAACAGTCGCTGCTCCAGATGAAGAGTCTAGAAATATTGCTATGCAAATGATCAAAGATATCACTGCCAAAGCGGAGTTAAATAAAATTTATTCTGGAAAAGTTATGAAGATTATGGAGTTTGGTGCATTTGTTAACTTCCTAGGAAAACAAGATGGACTAGTTCATATTTCAGAACTTGCAGATAAAAGAGTTGCTAAAGTAACTGATGTTGTCAAAGAAGGTGATGAAGTAAAAGTTAAAGTAATTGGTTTTGATAGAGGTAAAGTTAAATTGTCTATTAAACAAGCAAATATTTAATATCTACAAAACTTTTTTATCACGATTTGATGTGTTTTTCGAAATATGAAAAAATTAAGTTGGTATTATAAAAAAGCCCTTTATTACATAAAAAAAAAAATTGATTTAGATAATTATTCTATCGAAACAAATAATCTTGATTATTTATTTAATCATTTTGGGTCAGATAAAGGGACTTTAATAAAACATCCTTATGACAAAAAAAAAGAAAAAATAATAGGACATAGTTTTGGTCAATTTTATGAGAAATACTTTAATGAATTCAAAAATGAAAAATTTGATTTATTAGAAATTGGTGCTTGGAAAGGAGCTTCTATAGCTGCATTCAGTAAATATTTTGAAAATGCAAATATATTTGGGTTGGATAAAAATTTTAAATTTGAGTATAAATCCAAAAAAATTACTTTTCTAAATTGTGATACAACTAATATTAAAGATCTTAAAAAAATCGAAAAAAAAATTAAAAACATTCGATTTAGGATTATAATAGATGATGGTTCTCATTTTCTATCAGACATTATTCATAATCTAAAATTTTTTTTTAAATTTTTAGATAACGGAGGTTTATACATTATCGAGGACTATAAGCATCCAGAATATTACTCAACTCTTAATGATACAAAAAATGAATTATTTATTTCTCAAATAGTTGAAAAATTAAAAAAAAAAGAGCTTTTTAAATCAGAAGTTCTAAATGAAAGTGATCAAAAAACCTTGATGAGAAATATAGACTCAATTTTTATTCATAAAGGAATTATGAAAGACAAAAAAACAGATAACAACGTTTCTGATATTGTTTTTTTTAAAAAAAAATTAATTTAAGAAATATTTTTTGGATCTGGCATTCCAACTTTATTGTATCCTGCATCTACATAATGAATTTCACCAGTTACACCATTTGCAAGGTCACTTAATAGATACAATGCTGAATTACCAACATCGTGAATATCAACATTTCTTTTGAGGAAAGAATGATCTTCATTCCATTTATATAAAAATTTTGCATCCCCTATAGCAGAAGCTGCTAATGTTTTAATTGGGCCTGCACTTATAGCATTTACTCTCATGCCTTTAGCACCTAGATCTCTTGCTAAGTATTTAACGCTTGCTTCAAGAGCAGATTTACAAACACCCATTACATTATAATTAGGAATGGCTTTGGTAGACTCATAACTTAAAGTTAACATACTACCGCCTTTTTTCATAATTTTTGAAGCTTCTTTTGCAACTTCAGTGAATGAAAAGCAGGAAATTAACATGCTTCTAAGAAAATTTTCTCTCGTTGTATTTAAATATTCACCAGATAATTCTGCTTTATCAGAAAATGCAACTGCGTGAACCACAAAATCAATCTCATTCCAATGAGATTTCACATCTTTAAATAATTTTATAACATCTTCTTTTTCTTCAACATTACAACTAAAAGTTATTTTTGAGTTTAATTTTTCTGCTAAAGGAATAACTCTTTTTTTTAAGGCGTCTCCTAAATAAGTAAAAGCAAGTTCAGCACCTTCATTAGCAAGTTTTTGTGAAATTCCCCAGGCAATAGATCTTTCATTGGCCACACCCATAATCAATCCTTTTTTACCTTTCATTAAACTCATAATTATACCTTTTCAAAAACTAAAGCCGCGTTAGTGCCGCCAAAACCAAAACTATTTGACATAACCGTATTTAAATTAATACCAGTCTCAGTTTTATCGACTATTGGAAATTTTTTAGCTTCATCATCCATTTCAATTATATTTGCTGATCCGGCTATAAAATTATTTTTCATCATTATTAAACAATATATAGCCTCATGTACAGATGCAGCTCCTAAAGGGTGCCCTGATAAAGATTTTGTTGAGCTTATTTTAGGAATTTGATCTCCGAAAGTTTCTTTTACTGCATTCAATTCAGTAATATCTCCAACTGGCGTTGATGTACCGTGTGTATTTATGTAATCAACCTTATTCTTAATCGTCGCCATTGCCATTTTCATACATCTTACAGCCCCTTCACCTGATGGAGCAACCATATCATATCCATCTGAAGTTGCTCCATAACCAGTTAATTCAGCATAAATTTTAGCTCCCCTAGCTTTTGCGTGTTCATATTCTTCAAGTACAAGTACTCCTCCACCTCCTGCAATTACAAACCCATCTCTATTTTTATCATAAGCTCTAGATGCTTTTTCTGGTGTGTCATTATATTTTGATGATAAGGCGGTCATTGCATCAAACATCGCAGTCATTGCCCAATGAATTTCTTCGCTTCCTCCTGCAAAAACAATATTCTGTTTTCCCATTTGAATTAATTCCATTGCATTTCCAATACAGTGTCCACTCGTTGCACATGCAGAGCTCATTGTATAGTTTGTCCCTTTTATTTTAAATGGAACAGCAAGTGTTGCTGAGGCTGTGCTAGCCATAGTTCTAGGAACAATAAAAGGACCCATTAATTTTGGAGTTTTAGCTCTAGTTTTGTCTGCTGCTAAAATTACATTTTCAATTGAGGGTCCACCTGAACCCATTACAATTCCAGTTTTGAAGTTGCTTACTTCTTTTTCCTCCAGTCCTGAGTCTGTGATAGCTTCTTTCATTGCTATGTAATTATAAGCTGATCCAGAACCCATGAATCTTATTGTTTTTCTGTCAATATAGTCCTCAAGTTTAATTTTTGGTTTACCATGAACATGGCTCTTTAAATTATGTTCCTTATATTCTTCGCTAAACGAAATTCCTGATTTGGAACTCAAAAGAGATTGGTGTACTTCCTTTTGATTATTTCCTAAACAAGATACTATCCCTAAACCTGTAATTACTACTCTTCTCATTATTTGAACAATCCTACTTTTAAATTATCAGCAGAATAAATTTTCTTTTCATCGGCAAAAACTATACCATTAGCTAAACCAACTGTAGTCCCTCCTGGTGACATAATTTTTTTCATATCAATCTCATATTTAACTAATTTAACATTATGTAAAACTTCTCCTGTAAACTTTACTGCTCCTACTCCAAGCGCTCTTCCTTTTCCAGGGTTGCCAATCCAACCTAAGTAAAAACCTACAAGTTGCCACATAGCATCAAGCCCGAGACATCCTGGCATAACAGGATCATCTTTGAAATGACAATCAAAAAACCACAAGTTTTTTTTAATGTCTAATTCAGCTTTTAAATACCCTTTACTAAAAGCACCACTTGTATCATTAATTTCTGTAATTCTATCAAACATAAGCATGGGTGGAAGGGGTAATTTTGCATTACCCGGGCCAAATAATTTACCTTCACCGCAGTTAATAAGCTCATCGTAAGAGTACGAGTTTTTTTTCATAAAATTGATTACTCTTATTTACTTGATTTTACCTATATATAATATACTTTAATAGTAGTTTAGAACAATTTTAAGTAACAAAACAATTACGTGAAATATATAGAAAAATTGAGAAATTCTGGTCTAAGGCCCACTAAACAAAGACTTCAAATATGTGAGATTTTATTTGAAACTAAGAAAACTTTTCATTTTACTATTAATGATTTAGCTATCAAAATAAAAGATCAGACTAAGAATAAGATTTCTTTAGCAACTATATATAACACAGTGCACGCCTTTGAAAAAAAAGGTTATCTTAAACAAATACCCATTAATTCTTCTCAAACATATTTTGACACTAATACTACTGAACATCATCATTTTTATGATTTGAAAGAGGAAAAACTAATTGATCTAGAAAACTGTGATGTTGGACCTATTAATATTAAAAAGAAGATTGATGGAAAAAAAATTAAGTCAGTTGAAGTTTTAGTAAAACTTGGTGATTAATCTTATATAATATTTAAGCGTCATTTTTATACAATTGACACCTTTTTAGAATCATTATAAACTACAACTAATTTGGGGAACATAATGAGCACCGAAAACTTAAAAAATAAATCTTTTAAAAATCAAGAACTAAGCAAATGCCCTTATACTGGTGTAGGCACACCTGCTAAGTTTTCTGCTGGAAGAGGTCAAACAAACAGGGATTTTTGGCCAAATAGTTTAAATCTAAAAATTTTAAGTCAACATTCAAGTTTGACTAATCCAATGGATAAAAAATTTAAATATTCAAAAGAATTTAAGAAACTTAATTTTAAAGCTTTAAAAAGTGATTTAAAAAAATTAATGACAAATTCTCAAGAATGGTGGCCAGCAGATTATGGACACTACGGTCCACTTTTTATCAGACTTGCATGGCATGCAGCAGGAACATATAGAACAGGAGATGGTAGAGGTGGAGCTGGTACGGGCAATCAACGATTTGCTCCCTTAAATTCATGGCCAGATAATGTGAATTTAGACAAAGCAAGATTACTCTTATGGCCCATAAAACAGAAATATGGAAAGAAAATTTCATGGGCAGATCTCTTTATTTTAGTTGGGAACGTGGCTTTAGACTCAATGGGATTTAAAACATTCGGTTTTGGGGCAGGTAGAGAGGATATTTGGGAACCAGAGGATGATATATACTGGGGTTCAGAAAAAGAAATGTTAGGTGTTGAAAGGTATAGCGGTAAAAGAGAATTGGAGCAGCCACTTGGAGCATCACATATGGGTTTAATTTATGTAAATCCTCAAGGACCAGATGCAAATCCTGACCCCATTCTTGCAGCTCACGATATCAGAGAGACATTTGGAAGAATGGCAATGAATGATTATGAGACAGCTGCTTTAGTTGCAGGAGGACATACTTTTGGAAAATCACATGGCGCAGCTCCTGAGTCCCATAAAGGACCTGATCCTGAAGCATCAAAAATTCAAGATCAAGCAACTGGATGGAATAGTGGTTATAAATCAGGCAAAGGTATCGATACAATAAGTAGTGGTATAGAGGGAGCATGGACACAGAACCCAATTAAATGGGATATGGGTTACTTAGATTGTCTTTATGGACATGAGTGGGAACTTACTAAAAGTCCTGCAGGTGCTCATCAATGGACTCCAAAGAAAAATGGTCAAGAAATAAAAATGGTACCTGATGCTCATGATAAAAATGTTTTACATCCTCCAATGATGCAAACAACTGATATTTCTTTAAAAGTTGATCCAAGTTATGGACCGATTACTAAACATTTTCATAAAAATCCAAAAGAGTTCCACGATGCGTTCGCAAGAGCATGGTTTAAATTAACTCATCGAGACATGGGACCAAGAGCCTGTTATTTGGGTGGTGATGTACCTAAAGAGGAATTGATTTGGCAAGATCCAATTGATAAACCAAAATATAAACTAAAAACAAAAGACATTAATGATTTGAAACTTAAAATTATAAAGTCAAAAATTTCGATTTCAGATTTGGTTTCAACTGCATGGGCTTCAGCATCAACGTTTAGGGGTTCCGATAAAAGAGGTGGAGCAAATGGTGCAAGAATTATGTTGGAACCTCAAAAAAATTGGGAGGTTAATAATCCAAAAAAATTATCAAAAGTCATTTCAGCTTTTGAAAAAATAAAAAAACAATTTGATAACAAAAAAAGAACTGTCTCAATGGCTGATTTGATTGTTTTAGGAGGTGGAGTAGGTGTTGAAATGGCTGCAAAAAAGGCAGGATATAAAATTAAAGTCCCATTTTCACCAGGTAGAGGTGATGCAAGACAAGATCAGACAGATATAAACTCATTTAGTCTTCTAGAACCCCAAGCAGATGGTTTTAGAAATTACTTAAAAGATGTGTCAACGAATATTTCTGCAGAGGAAAAATTAATTGATAAGGCTCAACTGATGGGTCTTACTGCACCAGAAATGACAGTATTAATTGGAGGAATGCGAGTATTAGATACAAATTATAATAGCTCGAAATATGGGGTTTTTACTAAAAAATCAGGCACACTTACGAATGATTATTTTACTAATCTATTAGATATGAACACAACTTGGAAAGAAATTGACAAATCAGAACAGGTTTTTGAGGGATCTGATAGAAAAACAAAAAAAAACAAATGGAAAGGAACAAGAGTGGATTTGATATTTGGATCAAACTCGCAATTAAGAGCTTTAGCTGAAGTCTATGCATGTGATGACTCTCAGGATAAATTTATTAATGATTTTGTTGCGGCATGGGTGAAAGTCATGAATGCTGACAGATTTGATCTTAAGTTAAATTAATAAAATATGGAAACTGCATTAAACAATCCCAAAGTATCTTTTGAAGACTTTTATGAAGTTCCTAATCTTAAATTTGATATAAGCAGACTTAGAAAAGATTTAGAATTAATTTTAAAAGAAAAAAAATTTAACACGCCAGGAGTTACGCATTTTGGTGCAATCCCACTGAATCAGATTCCAAACGACGTGAATTCAATTAATGGAAATAATATTAGAGGTAAATACTGGACTATTGCGGATGAAAGTGGAAAAGAAGTTTCTAGAGATGTAGATATAGATGAGTCAAAATATACGCAACTTTTACCTGAGTTCGAAAAAACTTATTTTAAAGAAGTTTACGAAACGTTATGTAAAAAATTTAAGCTTGGAAGGGTAAGACTTTTACTTAAAGAACCAAGGTCAACTCTTAGCTGGCATAAAGACCCTGAGTGTAGATTGCATGTCCCAATTATTACAAATCAAGGCTGCTCAATGGTAATTGAAAATGTTGCAAAACATTTACCTGCAGATGGAAAAGTTTGGATTACAAATAATACAAAATATCACAATTTTTTTAATGGAGGAGAACAGGCGAGAATACATTTAGTTGCGTGTGTTCTAGATAGTCCTTTCAAGACATAATATGGAATTAACTTCTGGAATATTTAAAGCTGCCGGAAACATATATAACAATAATCGTGGATCAATATTAAGAACGATTGTTTACACTATAGGTCATTTTGCAATCGCAATAACAGTATTAATGTTGGTAGCAGATGTTTCTTTTGTTATAGCATTAACTGATGCAATAGTAGAACCGATAGCTAACTCAGTTTGGTATTTTATTTTGGATAAATGGTGGGCTAGCAAAACTAAAAAATAATCGTTGAGAATGATTATTATTAATAACAAATAACCGCATAAAAAATTTTTTTTTTGCAAACAATTATCATTTGCACTGATTTAACTTGAAGTTATTTTAAAAAAAATTTATTTTTTAAATTATGATAATAGAAAATTATAATTGTAAAAAATGCGGTCTTACAATTTCTTCAACTTGTTCAAAATGTGATAAAGTTGTAGATGTTGAGATACTTGATGATGGATGCATTGTACAAAAAACTAAATGTGGAGATTGTGCAAATACACCTGTTATTAAAGATGTTTGTGTACAACAAAAATAGGTCCGTTAGGTCTTAATTTTTCTTGATAATAGGTGTCTTTCCCCAAAGATTATTTATATCAATCCATCCTTCAATTTTTTTTGTTTTTACTTTACACCAGTTTTCATTGCATTTTTTTACTAACAAAACTCTTCCTTTTTTTATCTTTGCAATCGGTTTTGAAAAATAAGATGGTTTTTTAAATAAAATTTTATCGGTTAGAGGTATAACAGAATTTATCTTTTCTAACTGAGAAATATGTATCCATCCACTATTATTTTTTTGATCTATAATTCTTCTAAAATTTTCTTTTTTATCTATTTGTTTTATTGGCAAATTTTTTTTTTTATAAATATACTTAATTGGTGATTCAAAACTCGGTCCATATCTAACATTAACTTTATTTTTTTTTAAAGATAAAAATATCTCATCTGAAAATGACGTAGAAGAAAAAAAAATTAAAAAAAAGATTGCGATTAATTTTTTAAATTTTAATGTCTTGGGCATTTTTAATTTTATTTAATTTTACTTTTCTAAAATTTAAATTTAACAAATCTATAATCATCACATAACCACTTAAATTTTTTCCTATAGTTAGTATCTTTTTTAAAATCTCATTTGCCTGGATGGTGCCTATTACGCCTGCGACTGTCCCAAGAATACCATCATATTCACAATTTAATACATTATCCGTAATTTTTTCTTCTTGAAAAAAACATCTAATACAAGGTGTTTTTTTTATTCGAAAGTCAAAAACAAAAATATGACCGTCGAATTTACTTATTGCACCAGTAACAAGAAATTTTTTTGTCTTTTTACTAATGTCATTAATTAAAAACTTGGTATCAAAATTATCTGATCCATCCACAATATAATCATATTTATCAAAAATTTTTTTATAGTTTGATTGATTTAACTTTATTTTATAAGATTTAATTTTTGTCTTTATATTTATTTTTTTTAATTTTTTTTCTGCAGCAAAAACCTTAGGTTTTCTTAAATCGCTAATATCATAAAGACTTTGACGATGGATATTTGAAAGATCAACTTTGTCTGGGTCTACTATTCCCAATCCGCCAATACCAGCTCTAGTCAAAAACTCAGCAACTGAGCATCCTAAACCACCCATTCCTATTACTAAAACTTCTGACTGAATTATCTTTTTTTGACCTAAGATACCAATGTCTTTTAAAATAATTTGTCTTGAGAATCTTTCAATTTGACTTTTATTTAATTTTAAATTCATTTACCTGTTGAGCCGAACCCCCCATCACCTCTTACACTTAGTGGCAAATGATCACTTTCCTCTAATTCCATTTTAACAATAGGCATTAAAACCATTTGTGCAATCCTATCTCCATTATTAACAATAAAACTCTTATGACCATGATTATAGAGAATAATCTTTAATTCACCCCTGTAATCACTATCTATTGTCCCTGGAGTATTTAAAACACTTATATTATTTTTTGCAGCAAGTCCTGATCTTGGTCGAATTTGAATCTCATAATCTTCTGAAAAAGCAACTAAAAGACCACTTGAGATTACAGAGGATGTTTTTGGTTTTATTTCTATAGGTTTTTTTAAAAAAGCCATTATATCCATCCCTGACGCTCCTTCAGTTTTATAAGATGGAAGTTCTACAGAGGGATCTATCTTTTTAATTAAAACTTTTACCATTAATTCATTTGATTAACGATTCTATTTACTATTTCATCAGATATTAAGGATTTTTTTTTATATGCTAGTTTTTCTTGCTTCTTTTTAAAATCTTTATAATGGATTGTTACCTCGTTATAGTCACTATTAAATCCAGAATTGTTTTTTGAGATGTCATTAGCGATAATCCAATCACAGTTTTTACTCATCATTTTATTAATTGCATTTTCATCTAAATTATTAGTTTCTGCAGCAAATCCAATTACTAGTTTGGGCCTCATGGAATTGTGATTTGAAACGTAACTAAGAATATCTGCATTTTTTTCCAAGTTAATCACAAGATTGTCTTTTTTTTTTATTTTAGTGTCACTTATATCTTTTACTCGAAAATCTGAAACAGCAGCTGAAAAAATTGCTATATCTGTTGGCAAACTCTTTTGAGTTGCTCTAAACATTTCCTCTGCTGTTTCAACTCTAATTAATTTAATATTCTTTTCAACTTTTAGATTTGTTGGACCTGAAATTAGGGTAGTCTCAAATCCTCTTTCACTTAAAGATCTTGCAATTTCATAGCCTTGTTTTCCACTTGATTCATTTGATAAATATCTGACTGGGTCGATAAATTCTTTAGTAGGTCCCGCAGTCACTAAAGCCTTAATTTTTTTATTTTTATTATTAGGATTTAGATAGATATAAATTTTATTCAAAATTTCATTAGGTTCTGACATTTTGCCTTCACCATACTCACCACAAGCCATATCTCCGATATCAGGGCCAATAAATTTGTAACCATAACTCTCTAATTTTTTCAGGTTTTCTTTAGTCGACTCGTGTTGCCACATTCTAACGTTCATAGCCGGAGCTAAAAATATTTGTTTATTTGACGCAAGTAACACCGTTGAGGCTAAATCTTCAGCTAATCCTTGGCTTAATTTCGCAATAGTATTTGCAGTTGCTGGTGCAACAATTATTACATCCGCCCATCTTGATAAAGCAATATGATCCATTTCTGATTCATTTTCAACATTGAAAAGGTCATCGTAAACCTTGTTTTGTGAAAGTGAAGCGACAGATAATGGAGTAACGAATTCTTTTGCGCTCTTAGTTAAAATAGTTTTGATTTGCGCATTATTTTTTTTTAATAATCTAATTGTTTCAAGACTTTTGTAAGCAGAAATTCCACCACATATAATAAACAAAACTTTTTTATCAGTTAAATCTTTCATTGGTTTAATTAAAATACTAATAGACCTAAAATTACAAGAACTAATAAACCTATAATAGATTGATTTCTAAAAGCAACCATCTCTGTTTTTTTTGTATTTAAGGCAGAATAAGAATTTGAGTTTTGTGGAATTTCTCCGCTTGCTAGATAAGTTAGAGCTTGATTAGCTTTGTCCATAATTTCTGGAAGATCAGGCAATCTTTTAATTACCTCAGATGTACTTTGAAGGGTTTCATTGATTGTTTTTAAAGGGTCTTTGGTTTCTTTAAGCCAGTTTTCAAGTACAGGCTTTGATGTTGTCCATATATTTGTGTTTGGATTTAATTTCCTTGCTACTCCTTCAACTACAACCATCGTTTTTTGTAACATTAAAAGTTGTGGTTGAGTTTGCATATTAAATTTTTCAGTTACATCAAATAATTGTTTGAGTAATTTACCACCGGAAATATCTTTAACTGATTGACCAAAAATTGGCTCACCAATAGATCTTAGAGCCTGTGAAAGATCGTCAATTGGAACTTCTTTTGGTACTAATCCAGCCAATAAGTGAACCTCGGCAACTTTACGGTAATCTCTTTGAATAAAACCAAAGAGAATTTCAGCTAAAAATCTTTTACTCATCTTATCTAATCTACCCATGATGCCAAAATCAATTGGTACAATATGACCATTGTTATCAATAAAAATATTTCCTTGATGCATATCTGCATGAAAAAAACCATCTCTCACAGCATGTCTTAGGAAGTTTTGAATAATATTTTCTGCAATCTTTTCGGTGCTTAAATTTCTTTTTTTTAGCTCCTCAGTTTCTCTAATAGAAACTCCTTCCACCCAGTCTAAAGTCATTACATTCTCACTTGTAAAATTCCAATAAATTTGTGGAACTCTAAAACCTACATCGTTTTTAGTATTTTCAGCATATTCATTAGCGGCTGCAGCTTCAAATCTAAGGTCCATCTCTAAATTTGTAATTTCTTTTAGTAAGAAAACAACTTCTATTAATTTTAGTCTTTTTGTTTTTTTTAAAAATGACTCAACTAAAAAAGCAAACAGCATAATAGCGTCAATTTCCTCATTAAATATCTTTTTAATGTTAGGACGTAAAATTTTTATAGCTACATCTTTGATTGTTCCATTATCATTAATTTGTGCCTTATGTACTTGTGCAATTGAAGCTGCAGCAACTGGCTCGCTTAAGTTGATGATTGAGTTAAAAGTATCTTCACCCAGATCATCTCTGATTATTTTTTTTGCTTCATCTAATGAAAAAGGTGGAAGTTTATCCTGGAGGTTTTCTAGTTTTTTTGATAACTCCTCCCCGATAATATCAGGTCTTGTTGCTAAAAATTGACCAAGTTTAATAAAAGTTGTACCCATTGACTCTAAAGAGTTAGATAATCTTTCACCCTCGTCTTTGTGAGTATCAATCTTTTTTTTTGAAGAAAAAGAAAATGATAAAATATTAAATATTATTATTATAAAGAAAGGAGGCTTTTTGAATTTCGAAATAATATTAAGTATATCTGATTTAGCTATTTTCCTGCCAAGTTGAAGTAGGGTAATTATTTTTTTTATCATTAAACTTTCCATCCACTATGTATGGAAACTATACCACCTGATAAGTTTCTATAATTACATTCTTCAAAGTGACTTTTAAGCATAAGCTCTATTAACTCCTCCTGATTTACAAAGTTTTCAATACTTTTTACGAGATATTCATAAGGTTTTTTTTCACCTACAACAAATTTACCAATAGAGGGAATTAATTTAGAGTAATTTTTATAAATAAATTCTAGATTCGAATTCTGTATTTTTGAAAATTCAAGACACAAAAAACGACCCCCAGGTTTTAATACTCGATAAGCTTCAGCTAGTGATTTTTGAATATTCTTAGTATTTCTCAACCCAAAACTAATTGTATAGAAATCAAAAGAATTATCGTTTAAGGGAAGATTTTCTGCAGATGCAATTATCCAATTTAAATTTTTATAATTTTTAAGTTTTTGTCTTCCCTTTTCAATCATGTAACTATTCGGGTCAACACAAGTCACTTTCGACAATTTGTGTGTATTTTTTAAAAAAAGTTTTGCTATATCCCCAGTGCCACAAGCCACATCAATTAGCTTATGATCAGGTGATGGGCTCATTAAATGTATGAGATTTTTTTTCCATAATCGATGGATTCCTAATGACATAAAATCATTCATTAAATCATATTTGTCATATACTTGATCAAATACATTTTTAACTAGTCCTTTTTTATTTTGAAGATATTGTTGCATAAAATAAATTATATATTGAATATAATATCAAATGCCAGAATTACCAGAAGTAGAAATAGTAAGACAATCTTTAGATAAGAAGATACAACAAAAAAAGGTTAAAAAAGTAATAGTTAAAAACAGAAATTTGAGATTTAGAATATCTCGGTCTCTCGAAAGTTTTCTTGAAAACCAAAAAATAACTAAAGTTGGAAGATTTTCAAAATATATAATTCTAAGCTTGTCTAATAGAGGATATTGTTTGTTACATCTTGGTATGTCGGGGACCGTACATATTGTTTATAAAGATAAAAAAAACACTATTACTAATACAAGTTTTTATAGTTCTCGAAAATTACCAAAAAAACATAACCATGTAAAAATAATCTTTGATGATTTAATGGTTGTTTATAATGATCCAAGAAGATTTGGTTTTTTTGAAATAATAAAAGATAATGTCTCGTTAAGAAAAAGATTCGATAAATTTGGACCAGAGCCATTTGATTTTAAATTTAATCAAAAATATATATCTTTTTATTTTAAAGGTAAAAAAAAAAATATTAAGAATTTTTTAATTGATCAAAAATTTGTTTCAGGAATTGGAAATATTTATGCGAGTGAAATTCTTTTTTTGAGTAAAATTAATCCATTTAAAAAAGTTAATTTATTAAAAAAAATAGAATGTCGAAAAATTGCCTTCAATTCAAAAAAAATTCTCTTAAAGGCAATTGATAAAGGTGGGTCAAGTATAAGAGATTTTAAGAATATTTCTGGAAATGATGGTGAATTTCAAAAAGAGTTTAAAGTCTACGGAAGGAAAGGCATGAAGTGTAAAAGGCACAGATGTTTAGGTATTATTCAAAAAAAAAACATTTCTAATAGAGCATCTTATTTTTGTAACATTTGCCAAAATAGTTAAAAATTTTATTGACCTATAGAATTTCACAAGCTATACCCCTGCTCATATGGCGAACACTAAATCTGCAATCAAAAGAATAAGAAGAATATCAAAACAAACATTAGTTAATAAGGCAAGAAAAAGTAGATATAAAAATGCTTTAAAAAAGATGAACTTATTAATTGAATCCAAAAAAAAATCAGACGCTCTTAAATTCTTACCTAAGTTGAATTCTGAACTAATGAAAATTGCTAAAACTGGTATAATTAAAAAACAGAATGCATCAAGAAACGTGTCTAGGATTACAAAAAAAATCTCAGCTATTTAAATTTTAACACTCCAGGTTGTCCAACTAATTCAACTTTATGGTCTACTAAATCTATAATCATTTTTTTTACTCACACAACATTTAGATTTAGTAAAAAAAAAAATATTACGTTTTCAATCTCAAATTTAATTTTTATGAATTTGGGTTTGTAATGTCTGTCAATAAAAAATTTGATTTTAAAAAAAAAAATTTCAATCTTAGATTTTATTTTTTTTTATTTTTTCAAAATTATTTGTTGCATTAGATCAATTATAATTTTAAACAAAATTATCCCCATAAATAAAAATGAGTAACATAAATATAAACAAAAGTTCTAAAAATTTAAAATCATCGGGGTTTAATTGGAGTTTAATTCAAGATGAGATGAGGAAAAATTTAGGATCGGATATTTATGAAAGCTGGTTAAAAAAAATAAAATTTATAGAGGAATTTAATAATTATATTTTATTGTCAGTCCCAACTAGATTTATAAGAGACTGGATTACCTCAAGATATTTAGATCAAATCCTTCAAATAATTAGAAATTATAATAAAAACTTAATTAGAATAGAGTTTAAAATAATAGAATTAAATAATAGTCAAAAAGATCATGTGGAGAATTTAAAATTAACAAAATTAAATAATTTTGATGATAAAGAAAATATTTCTTTTATTAAAGATACTTATCTTCAATATAATAGAATTGATCCAAATAAACGATTTGAAAATTTTATAACAGGTATAAGTAATAAATTAGCTTTTGAGGCATCTTTAAAAGTCTCAGAAAAAATTTCTAACTATAATCCTTTTTACCTGTATGGTGGTGTTGGTATGGGAAAAACCCATCTTTTAAATGCGATAGGAATAGAACTTAAAAAAAATAACAAGGTAATGTTTATTTCAGCTGAAAGATTTATGTATCAGTTTGTAAAATCAATAAAAGCTAATGACATGGTTAAATTTAAGGAATATTTTAGAAATACAGATGTTCTGATAATAGATGATATCCAGTTTATGAATGGAAAGGAGGCAATGCAAGAGGAGTTTTTTCATACATTTAATGCTTTAATTGACAAAGGTTCACAAATAATAATATCCGCTGATAGAGCTCCAAACAAATTGTCAAGAATTCAAGAGAGAATTAAATCTAGATTTTCAGGTGGTTTAGTTGTTGATATACAAAAACCCGATTATGAACTGAGAAAAAAAATTGTAAAAAATAAAACTGAAGAGCTAAATAATCTATATTCTGATCAAATAAAAATTTCTCAAGAAATACAGGATTTTTTAAGTAAAGAAATTACTAATAGTATTAGAGAACTTGTAGGTGCTATTAATCGTATAGTATCATTTTCAAGAATATATAACAAAATACCAAATATTGCAGAGACTAAGATAGTATTAAAAGATTTATTAAATCTTGGTGAAAATAAAGTAACAATAGATTTAATACAAACCTTAGTTTGTAAATTTTTTAAGATAAGTAAAAATGAGATGTTATCTTCACGTAGATCTAGATATTTAGTAAGACCAAGACAAACAGCAATATATTTAACTAAAATATTAACTTCAAAATCTTTACCAGAAATAGGCAGAGAATTTTCAAACAGAGATCACACGACTATTATTCATTCTGTAAAAACAATTGAAAAATTAAAAGAAAAAAATCCTGAGATGATTGATAATATAAATAAGTTAAAAAATCAGATACTTTATAACAGTAAGGAAAATGAAGTTTAACGTCAATCAGCAAGATCTTCAGCAGGCACTAGGTTATTGTCAAGGAGTCATAGAAAAAAGAAGCACACTTCCTATACTATCTAATATTTTATTAGATGTACAAGACAGCAAATTGATAATAACAGCTACAGATCTTGATTTAATATTTATTCATCAAGTAAATAATATTGAGGTCTTAGAAAAAGGTAAAACTACGACAACATCTTCCACAATTTATGATATAGTTAGAAAACTATCATCAGGAAAAAAAATCAATTTAAAACTAAATAATACAAATAAACTTCATTTAGAGTCTGAAAAGTCTGTATTTAACTTAAATTGCATAAGTGCTTCAGAATTTCCACTAACAGATGAAAATTTTAGTGATAATGAATTTATACTTAAATCTAAACAACTTTTAAAATTATTAAATAAATGCAAATTTTCGATTTCAAATGATGAAACCCGGCATTATTTAAGTGGAATTTATTTTCATCAAACTAATGTAGATGACAAAAATTATTTAACTGCTGTAGCAACAGATAGTCACAGAATGTCTATTTCAAAAATTAGATTAAACCAAAAGATTGATTTTGAACCGATAATATTACCCAAAAAAACAATTTTTCAATTATGTTCTTTGCTCGATAGTTACGATGGAGATGTAAAAATTTCGAATATCAAATCAAAAATTAAGTTTGAATTAAACAACAGTATTTTGATTTCAAAACTAATCGATGGTAAATTTCCTAATTACATTCAAGTTATACCAAAAAATAATCAAAAAAAGTTAGATATAGATCTAAAATTATTTTTAAATTCAGTCGACAGAGTTGCTTCAGTTTCTTTAGATAAGAAGGATGGTGTTAAATTTAACTTATCTAAGGATACACTTAACTTATCAGTAAATAATACTAATAGCGGTGATGGAAACGAGACAATCGTAGGAAAATTTGATCATGAACTAGAGATCAGTTTTAATTCAAGATATTTGATTGATGTAGCTTCGCAACTTGATGGAGATAAAATTGAATTATATTTTAATGACACAGGATCACCGGCTTTAATCAGAGATCCAAGTGATTATGATAGCATTTTTGTTGTGATGCCAATGAAAGGCTAACCTATTAAATCTAATTCTTTATAAATATTCTCCTCAAGAATTTTAATGAAATCCTCTTTTGTTAATCCTGGATTTATGGGTTGAAGAATTGATATAACAATTTTTTTGTGAGAAAGTTTTCTCCCCTTTTTTGGCCAAACATGTCCAGAATTAATTGCAATTGGTTGACAGTCAATTTGTAGTTCTTCATATATTCTAGCAGCACCTTTTTTGAAGGTTGGTCTCTCATTAGGCAAAACTCTTGTTGCTTGTGGGAAAATGATTAAAGGCCTTTCAGATAATTTAACAATTCTTGAAACTTTGTCAAAAAAACTTAGATTTTCTTTTACAGCTTTATTTCTATTTATAGATATTGAGCCAATTTTTTTTAAATACCATCCAAAAATTGGTACCAATAAAAGTTCTTTTTTTAAAATAAAAACTGGTGAATTAAAAATTGTCTGAAGATAGAAAGTTTCAAACATTGATTGATGAGATGCAGCTATAAAGAATTTCTTATCTTTTATGATATTTTCTTTACCTTTAATAATAATTTCTGTTGATAAAAAAACTTTTAAACAAATTCCAGTCCAATGACCCATTAACTTTCCACCAATTATAACAATTTTTTTTGGTAAGAAAAATGAAGGTAGAAAAATTATTGAAATAAAAATTATTCCAGCAAAAAAAAATATTGAAAATAAGATATTTCTAATCATTAGGATATGTACTAAATTAAACTTTTTAAAGTTTGTCTTTTATTGATCACAAGAGTTTTAGAATTTTTAATTAAAATCTCTTTAGCTTTAGGTCTGAGATTGTAATTTGAACTAAGTGACATTCCGTATGCACCAACATCACATATTACGATTAAATCATTTTCTTTTAGTTTTTGAAAATTTCTTATAGTTGAAAATTTATCTGTGCTTTCACAAACAGGTCCTACGAACTCATAATCTTTTTTTGACTTATTATTGTTCTTTTTGACTGGTATAATACGATGTTCTGCACCATATAAAGCAGGTCTCATCAAATCATTCATTGCGGCATCTAATATTATAAAATCTTTTTTATAGCCCTCTTTAATATAAATAATTTTTGAAATTAAAACTCCAGAATTTGCAATTATTGATCTACCGGGTTCAAATATAATCTTAGAATTTTTATTTTTTAAAAATTTTTCAATAATTTTTGAATATTTTTTTAAATTTAGTATTTTTTGGTTATTTTTATAATCTATTCCCATTCCACCCCCTAAATCTATATATTCAAAGTGAAAATTCGTTTTTTTAATTAGTCTATTTAAAACTCGTATCATTTTTTCATAGGGTTTGTGATTAAGTATTTGACTTCCTATATGAACACTTAAGCATTTTAGTTTTAAATTTTTTGATTTTTTTGTATATTTCACTAAATCTAAAAAAATTTTTTCAGAAACACCAAATTTATTTTCTTTTTTTCCTGTTGATATTTGAGATAATGTATTAGCGTCGGTATTTGGGTTAAGTCTAATTCCAATATTAACTATTTTATTTTTAGTTTTAGCAATTTTTTCAATATTTAATATTTCACTTTTTGATTCAGCATTAATAAGTAATATTTTTTTCTTAATCGCAAAATCTATTTCTTTGACTGTTTTTCCTACACCTGAAAAAACTATTTTATCAGCTTTTATACCAGATTTTAAAGCTAACATTAACTCTCCTAAAGAGACTACATCAGCACCTAGACCTAACCTTTTAATTTCATTTAATAGAATTTTATTTGGGTTAGACTTTACTGAAAAGCAAATTAAAGGGTTTATATTTTTAAAATTCTCCTTAAAATTTAACACATTTTGCTTTATTTTTTTGTAGGAATAGCAATATAGAGGTGTTGCATGTTTAGTTGCTAATTTTTTTGCAAAAACATTTTCAATCAAAAAATTCTTTTTTCTATACTTCATAACACCACTTTTATTTTGGTGTTAAATATTTTTGATTTATTTTCATTATATTCTGGATCACCTTTTTTCCCACATGACTCGAATAAAATAAATAAACAAAAAATTACACAGATTTTTTTAATCATATCATTCTCTTATATTTTTTTATCATTCTTCTTACATTTTCAAAAGCAGTTCCTCCATACGATTTTTTTGAATTTATAGAATTTTTTAAATTAAAAACTTTTAAAGCCTCTTTAGTTAATCTTGGTTCAATTTTATTTAGATCTTCGATTTTGAGATCTTCGAGTCTTTTTTTCTTTTTCTCAGCCATGTTTACTATAGCAGCGGTTTTTTGATATGCATTTCTAAATGACATAGAGTGGTTTTTTACAAGATAGTCAGCTAAATCAGTCGCTGTAATAAATCCTAAATTTGCAAGTTCAAGCATTTTTCTTTTGTCTGGATAAAAATTATTTAAGACTTCATCAAGAATTTTTAGACAATCTACTAAAGTATCATTTGTTTTGAATACTATTTCTTTATCATCTTGAAGGTCTTTAAAATAAGATAAAGGCATACCTTTTAAAATTGTAAGCATTGTAAACAAATTTCCATACACAGAACCAGATTTTCCCCTAATATACTCTAGTAAATCAGGATTTTTTTTTTGAGGCATTATAGAAGAACCAGTAACAACTTTATCTGATAATTTAATTAACCCAAAACCATCAGAGCTCCATATAATAAATTCTTCAGCAATTCTAGATATATGCATAGAGCATACAGCACTACAATATAAATAATCCAATACGAAATCTCTATCTGATACAGTATCAACAGAATTATTTGTTGGTTTTTTAAAACCTAATTTTTTAGAGGTATAATTTCTATCGATATTAAATGATGTACCCACTAATGCTGAAACACCAAGTGGATTTTCATCAAGACTTTCAATATTTTTTAAAAATCTTTTTTTGTCTCTTGAAAACATTTCCACGTATGCCAATAAATAGTGTCCTAATGATAATGGTTGCGCATTTTTTAAATGAGTAAAACCTGGCATAATTGTTTCAACATTTTTTTCTGCAACTTTTAAAATTGTTTTAATAATTTTGCTTAAGTTTTGGTCTATTTTATTTGTAGAAGATTTCATCCAAATTTTAAAATCTGTGATCACTTGATCATTTCTAGACCTTGCAGTGTGAACATATCCTGCATCATCACCTATAATTTCAAATAATCTTTTTTCAATATTCATATGGATATCTTCATGTTTTGTATTAAATTCAAATTTGTTCTTTAAAATTTCTTTCTCTATTTTATTAAGCCCATAAATGATTTTATTTTTGACTTTAAATGAAATAATTTTCTGTTTGAAAAGCATTTCAACATGCGCAATGGAACCAATTATATCCTCTTTATAAAGTCTCTTATCAATATTAATAGAATTACCCACTTTTTGAAAAAAACTAGAAGTACTGTTTTGAATTCTAGTGCCCCATATTGCCTGGTTGTTTTTATTTTTTGTCATGATATTTAACTATACTCATTTACATGAGATTTTTAATATTATTTATCTTTTTTTGCTTTAATTCATTTGCCAATGAAGTTTCACATATAAAAAATATCACTATTAATAAAGAACTAAAAAAATACGATAGTTTGACCTTTTTAGATATTGAAAAACACCAGCTGAATCTAAAAGATTTTGAAGGAAATTTAATTTTACTTAATTTTTGGGCTACATGGTGCGCTCCATGCAAAGAGGAAATGCCCTCTTTAGATTTGCTTCAAATAAATGAAAATCTTAATAATTTAAAAATTATACCTATAAATATAGGAAAAGAGGATACTAAAAAAATTCAGCAGTTTTTTACAGAATTAAAAGTTAAAAATTTGGAAATTTATTTTGATACACCAGTAACTTTAGCAAAAAAATTATCTCTAAGAGGAGTTCCAACTACAATATTATTTAATAAAAAAGGAGAGGAATTTGCTAGAATTGTTGGTTCTATTGATTTTACAGATAAAAAATTTATTAAATGGTTAGAGACTTATAATTAGTTTTTAAAAAAATAAGCAAAACCAACTAAAGCTATGATAGCAATAAATTGCAATAATACTCTTAATTGCATCAACTTATTTGAATACTTTTTACTTGTTTCACCTCCTTTAAACAAAGTACCGATTCCAAGTATTAGAACTATTCCAACTGATATTAACAAAATTATAGAAAAAATTTTAACAAATATTTCAGAAATCATAAATGTATTGTAGGGTGTTTTTAAAATAAAAAAACAAATATTTTTTAGTATGACATTTTGTCTAGACACAACATTTATCAAGCCAGATGGTAACAATGAAATTAAAAATGCCATAGTTTTACTGCATGGTTATGGCGGTGATGGAAAAGATATTAGTACTTTATCAATGAATTGGAAAAGGCATTTACCAAATACCATTTTTATTTGTCCTAATGGACACGAAATCTGTTCTATAAATCCATCAGGTTATCAATGGTTTGATTTATCTAAGGACGATCAAAAATACATTCTAGAGGAGTCTAATAAAGCGGAAATTAAATTAAATAAGTTTATAACAGAAATAAAAAAAGAATTTAATTTAAAAAATCAAAACATTTGTTTATCTGGTTTTAGCCAAGGCTGCATGATGTCCATTAATTTAGGTCTCATTTCAAATGAGGAATATAGTTGTATTGTAGGTTTTTCAGGTAAAATCATTGATCAGGAAAATTTAAAGTCAAGAAAAAAGGTATCTACAAGCATTTTACTAATTCATGGTGACTCTGATCAGGTTGTCTCACCTAATTTTATGCTTGAAGCAAAAGATTTTCTTATCAGAAATAATGTAGATATTGAAACTCATTTAATTCAAAACTGCGACCATCATATTCCTATCGAAGCATCAAGTATAGCATTAAGCTATATCAAAAAAAAATTTTATAATCTCTAAGTGTTGAAATAATTTTTTATATAAGCTAAGATTTATTTATGAATAGCTTTGTCGAAAAAGACATATCATTAGAAAAATGTCCAGCGTTAGTTTTGAATGCAGACTACAGACCTTTAAGTTATTATCCTCTCTCTTTATGGTCTTGGCAAGATACTGTTAAGTCTGTTTTTTTAGATCGAGTTATTATTGTTAGTAATTATGAAAGAACTGTGCGAAGTCCATCATTTAAAATGCAATTACCAAGCGTTATTGCATTAAAAGATTATATTGTTCCACAATCAAAACCTAGTTTTACAAGATTTAATGTTTTTCTTAGAGATAAATTTTCTTGCCAATATTGCGGTAGTAAAGATGAACTTACATTTGATCACCTTTTACCTAGATCTAAAGGTGGACAAACAAATTGGGATAATGTTGTAACTGCATGTTCATCCTGTAACGTAAAAAAAGGGGGAAAATTGCTAAAACCTTCAGGAATGAAACTTTTTCAATATCCTTATCAACCATCAACAGAAGATCTACATCGTAACGGTAAAAACTTTCCTCCAAACTATTTACATAAAAGTTGGATGGATTATTTATATTGGGATGTTGAATTAGAATCTTAAAATTCAGACTTTCTCTGAAATACGAATAGCAAGCTTTGAGCCAGTTTTAATTAACTTATCCATAATTGAATAAAGACCTTTTTTTGATGCACCTTCTTCATAAGCAATATCTTTATGGTCAAGTTCATCTTGTCTAAATTTTGTGATCTTTTTTTTTAATTCTTTTTCATCAGGGCCTAATTCATTTATTTGATTTAAATAATGCTTATCTATTACTTCCTCAACAGAGGCAGTACATAGCATTGCAGCTTTTTTTCCTAAAAGCGTTGAACCAAATCCTAACCCAACGCCCAATAAATCCCATAATGGTAAAAATTTGGTTGGTCTAATATTTCTTTTTTTAATTTCATTCTCAAAAAATTGGCAATGCTCAGTTTCATGAATCTTCATTTCTTCAATAGTTTTTTTTAAATCATCGTTTTTAACAAATGTATTGAGAGCTAGTAGCTGTCCTTCGTAAATTTTAACAGCACCACGTTCACCTGCATGATCTACTCTAATAAATTCTTCAACTCTTTTATTTGTTTTTTTCATAACTAGTATAAATTTTTGTCAAAATAATAATAAATAATAAACTTATAATAATATTAATGCTTGTAAGTGATAATCCAAAAATCTTAAATGTCACATCTTTACAGCTAACAACTATCTCATTTAATTGTTCTAATAAGTCCTTTTTTGTAATATTTTCATTTAAATCTTTTGCATTACAAATAGCTGATTCTTGAAAAAATTCTTTTTCAATCCCAAAATGATAAATTGTAATCCCAAGAGAAAATATAAATACTAAAATCAATAATAAAACTAAAAATTTCTGATTTTTCTCTAAAACTAATGTTAGAATGATTAAGATTATACCTATGCCGTATGGTATTCTCTCTATCAAGCATAAATTACAAGGCTGGTGTCCAAGAATGTGTTCTATAAAGTACGCAGAGATCAATGCAATAAAGCAGAACAACAGAAGTATTTTTAAGTAAAATTCAGTTTTTAAATTAAACATGAGATTTGAAAATAAGATAGATTACTATTCCAATAATAACAATTGATAATCCTGTAATTGTAAACCAT
Source organism: uncultured Pelagibacteraceae bacterium (assembly GCA_902616645.1). Classification (GTDB taxonomy): domain Bacteria; phylum Pseudomonadota; class Alphaproteobacteria; order Pelagibacterales; family Pelagibacteraceae; genus Pelagibacter. The sequence goes on along the minus strand of CACMTO010000002.1, from coordinate 127,503 downwards.
TTTGAGCCATGTTCATCTATAAATTTACTAAATAGATTTCCAAATTTATGAGAAAAGTATGAAACAATAAAAAACCTTAATCCTCTAGAAATTAAGCTTATTAAAATAAAAATAAATAAATTAAACCCTATTAAACCACTTGCAATCGTAAAGACTTTGTATGGCAAGGGAGTAAATCCAGCTAAAAAAAGTATACTTAACCAAGCATAAAAACCATCATTGCTTATTAAATCATCTTTTAAACTTGTTAATTTTTCTTCGTAACCATAGAAACTCATTATTTGTGTTCCAAAATCATAAAAAAAAGCACCAATTAGATAACCTAAAATTCCACCCATTACTGAGAATATTGTTGCGATGAGGAAAATTTTAATAAAATCATTTTTTTTTGAAATAACCATTGGAATAATCATTACATCAGGCGGAATTGGAAAAAAAGAGCTCTCAATAAATGATACGAGCGCTAAGTAATATTTAGAACTTTTATGAGCAGCTAAATCTAAACATTTTTTGTAAAGACTTTTAAACATTTTTTGGTTTTAATATAATTTTAGTTCTTATACTATTTATTAAATTAATAAACAATTAAGGGCGAATGGCGGAACTGGTAGACGCGCACGACTCAAAATCGTGTTTCGCAAGAAGTGAGAGTTCGATTCTCTCTTCGCCCACCAATTTATGGAATTAAAACATATTAATAGTCTTGTAGAACTTTTTTTTAGTAAATCTGAAGAAAATATTTCAAAAAGATATAGTTCAAATGAGGCACCTTTTTTAATAAATCTTAAACCTAAAGATCATGAATTGGCTGAATTAAGAAAGCCAATTATTTATTCTTGGAGATTAACAGATGTGTATATTAGGATATTATCTAATTATTTAAAAAAAAAAATTTCCAAAGGCGATAGATGTATATTACTTTCAGAAAATAGACCAGAGTGGTTAGTTTCTGATTTATCAATTATGAATGCTGGTGGAGTAACAGTACCTTTATTTACTACTTACTCAGATAAAGATTATGAGTATATCATTAAAGACTGTTCACCAAAAGTTTGTATTGTCTCTAATCAAGATCAATTTGATAAAATTAAAAAATATATTACTAAAGATATAATACTTATATCAATAGATGAAATTAATGAAGAGGCAGAATTTTTTAAAAATATTTTTAATGATTATCAAGATAATTTGATTAATGAAGATTTTAAAATTCTAAATCCTATTAATTCTGATTTAAAAAGAGATGATCTTGCATGTATCATTTATACATCAGGGACAACTGGGAATCCAAAAGGGGTAATGCTGAGTCACGGCGGAATTTTATCTAATTGTGAAGGCGCACTAAATATTATATTACCTTTACTTAAAGGTGAAAAACCAGTCTTTTTGACTTGGTTGCCATTATCACATTCATATGAACACACAGTCCAATTTGTTCAAATTTCACTTGGAGCAAAAGTTTATTATGCTGAAAGTTTAGAAAAGTTATTATCTAATATGTCTGTTGCTAAACCATCTATAATGACTGCTGTACCCAGATTTTATCAAAATTTATATAGTAAAATTTCGATGAATTTTTCCAAACAAACAGGATTTAAGAAAAAACTTATATCATCAACTATCTCACTAGGGATAAAAAAAATGAATAGTGAAAATCTTAGTTTCACAGAAAAAATTATAAATTTTTTCTGTGAAAAATTAGTGAGAAGAAAAGTTAAAAACCAATTTGGTGGAAATTTGAGAGCTTTTGTATCTGGAGGAGGAGCCTTAGATCGAAAAATTGGAGAATTTTTAAACTCTATAGGATTACCAACCTTACAAGGATATGGTCTTACAGAGGCCTCTCCTGTAGTAAGCTGCAATATTCCTGAAAAAATTATGATTGAGACTGTAGGACCCCCTTTCAAAACAAATCAAGTAAAGATCGCGCAGGATGGGGAAATTTTAGTTAAAGGTGAAAATGTTATGCTTGGTTATTGGAATATGAAAAAAGAAACAGATGAGATTTTAAAAGATGGTTGGTTACATACAGGTGATATTGGTGAGATTACTAAAGAAGGTAATTTAAAGATAACTGATAGAAAAAAAGAGATAATAGTTAATCTAGGTGGTGACAACATTTCACCTACTAAAATTGAAAACTTATTATGTCTGAATGAAAAAATTAAACAAAGTTTTGTTTATGGAGATAAAAAAACTTACTTGGTAGCATTAATTGTTACTGACTCATTTAAAAATGAAAAAGAAATTCAACTTTATATTGAAAATTTAAATAATAATTTGCAAATTATAGAAAAAATTAAAAAATTTAAACTAATTAAACAAGAATTTACAATTGAAAATGGAATGTTAACACCAACGTTAAAATTAAAAAGAAAAAAAATTTTAGAAAATTTTAAACAAGATTTAGAAAAACTTTATTAATATTGTTTAAAAATTGGATTATAAAGCGCGTAAACATTAACTTTTAGCACATAAAAATAATTTTAATTTTTTTTTAATTAAAAATTTTTAATGAAACTTTTTAACTTTAATTAAATAATTGACATAACGTGTATAAAAAAATAAAAATAGACTAATAACGAATCATTTTGATTCGTTTAACTTAAAAGGGAGCTAAAGATGGCTAAAAGAAGAAAAAAAGCTAAAAAAGCTAAAAAGAAAGCTAAGAAGGCTAAAAAAAGAAGAAGAAGAAGATAGTATCTTAGTATTCTTTATTAAAAACGCTTCTCATAACGATATACGTGTGAGAGGCGTTTTTTTTATTCCTCAATTGGTTCTACTGTTGTTTCAGTATCATTTTCATCAACCTGTAAATTAGTTGAAGTAGTTTTAATGTTTTCTGTTGGAGTTTTAACTTGTCCCTCAAGATTTCTTTTAAGAGCTTTATCAAGTTTTTTTTGAGTTTCTTCTAAAGTGCTGTTTAAAACAATTTGAAACTCAGATAGAATTCTTTCATATGCTTTTTCAAACAATTGTCTCTCACTATATGATTGATCTACCATTATATCATCCCCTTTATTAAGATCTCTTACAACTTCGGCAAGTTCATAAACTTTTCCTGAGGATATCTTTGCTTCGTATTCCTGAGCTCTCCTACTCCACATAGATCTCTTAATTTTTGGTTTACTTTTTAATATTGATATGCATTTGTTCACTTGGTTTATTGTTGACAAAGGTCTAAGATTAGCTTGTTTATTTACTGGAACCATTCCATTAGCTTTATCTTTTTCAAACTTAATTATATATGTTTCGACATCAATGCCACCAATATTTATTTTTTTAAATTCTGTAATTTGACCAACACCGTGTTTCGGATAAACAACAAAATCTTTAACTTTATAAATTTTTTTTTCAGTGCCTTGTTTTTTAATTTTAATTATTTCCGGCTTTACTTCATTTGTTTTTGAAATCCTTAAATTTTCTTTTTTTGGATCTTGTTTATTAACACCTTTTTTAACTTTCTTTTCAGAAATTTTGATTAAGGATTTTTTAATTTTTGGTTTACTGACTTTTTTTACTTTTTTAAGTGTTATCTTTTTCGATTTTGTGACTTTTTTTTTTGATGATTTTTTAATTTTATTCTTTGGTTTTTTTTTAAAGGTTTTCTTTAAAATATTTTTCAAACTTATTTTGCTCATTTCTAAATTTCTCGTGATCCTCAGGAGGATCTTTTTTTTCGTTTATGTTAGGCCAGATATCAGAATATTTTTTATTTAATTCAAGCCATTTTTCACTACCAGGTACTGTATCGGCAGTTATTGCATCAACCGGACATTCTGGTTCACAAACGCCACAATCTATACACTCATCAGGTTTAATTACAAGCATATTTTTTCCTTCATAAAAGCAATCTACAGGACACACATCTACACAATCCATGAGTTTACACTTTATACATTTGTCATTAACTAAATAAGTCATTATGAATTTTCTTTTTTTATTTTTTCTTTAATATCACCCATGGTTTTATTGTCGATATACATTAAACCTGCAAGTCGTCTCATCAGATTTGTCTCATAAATATCTGCTTCTTTGTTAGAGTAAATAATTTGCCATAAAGTTTCTATAATCTTTACTTTACTTTGAGGTTCCATGTTTTTAACCTCTTTTGTAAAATCTAGTATTTGATTTGAATTCGTTTCGGCTTTTTTACCTTCTGACAATATATCATTCAATTCTTCATTGCTAGCTCCTAACTTAATAAGTGCTTTTTTGATAATATTTTCCTCTTGATAGGAATAATCTTCATCAATTTTCGCTGCATGAATAAGTAGCGCAGCTACTTTAACCAAATCATTATTATTTTTATTATCTTTTTTTTTAAAAAACATAAATTTAATTTAAATTAAGGGTTTTCAAAATTCCGAATGGGCTCTCTTTAACCGAGTCTTTATTAATAAGTTTTCTTTTGTTTTTGGATGGCAAATATTGAAAAAAAACCTCGTTATTTTTCTCTTTAATCTTATATCCCATATTTTTTAAAAGTTTTTTAAAATCATTCCTATTACAACCCAAAAGATTTAGCATTTCTGGTATTAACTTAATTTCATTTTTTCCCTCAGATTTAGAATTTATTATAAGCACAAACAGTCTCTCCAGAATATCAATCCTTATAAAAAAATTATTAAATTTTTCAAATCCACATAAAAGCATGAAATTTTTATTCTTGAATTTTATATCATTTAAAAAGTTTAAACCAAAGGTTGGTGGCTTCAGATTTAAAAATTTTTGATGAAAGTTTTTCCACAGTAAAGTTCTTAACGAAACTGCTTCTGGTTTAATTAGTTTATAGAGATATACATGATATCTACCAAACTTTACTCCCAAGCCTCTCAAAATTTTCCTTTCATTTTGTCCTAAATCTTTGAGATATTCAGTTACTTGTTCTCTTTTAATGACTCCATTACTTTCATATAACTGGTAAGCAAGAGCTTTAATTGATGAATTTTTTTCTTGAAGATATTTCAAATCAATCAGACTTTTCAAAGTTGTATCAATTTTAATTTTAATCCATTTATCAATAAAATTAATTAATTTTTGTCTTTGACTATGTTCAATAATATCATCGACAATTAATTCAAAATTGGGTTTTAAGTAATCTTTTCCAGGGATAAGCCTCGCAATTGAAAATTTGTTCCAGTATATTTTGAAATCTTCCTCTAACTCAATTTGACCTGTATCTATAATAGTTTGAATTCTTCTTTCTAGTTCCGGACTGACAGTTTGTCTTGCAGCTTTTTTTAATGATTTTATATCTGTCTCTAGTGCGCCTTTTTTCAAATCCAACTCTAATTTTAAACCATTAATTTTTCCTATGAATTGATCATCAATTATAACCTCATTGTTTTCTAAAATCTGAGTTTTAAATTCCATATCTTGTTTTAAACCTCTCGCTAGAACGCTTGCCCGTTTATCAATAAAAGTTTTTGTAAGTTCTTCATGCAGTCTTTCTGACAACCTATCCTCTAATAATTTCGTTTTTTCAATCCAATAATCTTGGTTTTCTGTCCAATTATTTTTATTTGAAACATAAGACCAAGTTCTAACATTTGCAATTCTATTTGACAAAGAATCAACATTTCCCTCTAAATTATCTAGTTTCATAAGTTGAAAATGCATGTAGTCCTCTGTAATTTTACCTTTTTTGCTATTTAGAAATTTAAAAACATTTTTTATTACATCATAATGATTACCATATGTCTTTTTTACAAAATCAGGTATCTGACAACATTCCCATAATAAACTTAATTCTTGTTTATTAATCTCGATATTTTCAAAAATTTTCTCTCTTAGAAAAAATTTGAGAGCTTTTTCGTCTTCACATTCATGAATTTTTCTTAGCCAATATTTACCAGGCTTTTCTTCTAAAGATTTTACTAAGGATAATGGATTATCAAAATTAAGGTTAGAGTTTCTCCAAAATAATGATTGTATTTCTTCAAATTTATGTTTTTCAAGTAATTCTACATCCTCTGAACTTATCTCTTTACATTCTCCGGTTATTCCGAAACTTCCGTCATTTAAATATCTACCCGCTCTACCAGCAATTTGTCCGATTTCAGATAAATTTAATTTTCTTAACTTTCTCCCATCGAATTTTTTTAAATTTGAAAAATAAACATGCTCAAGATTCATATTTATTCCCATACCAATTGCATCAGTAGCAACCAAAAAATCAACATCACCTGATTGATATAAATCAACTTGAGCATTACGTGTTTTTGGACTCAAAGACCCCATAACAATAGCTGCCCCACCTTTTTGTCTTCTGATAAGTTCTGCGATTGCATATACTTCTTCCGCAGAAAACGCAATTATTGCTGTTTTTCTACTAATTCTAGATATTTTCTTGTGACCTGCATAAGTTAGTTTAGATAACCTATTCCTATTAATGAACTCAATATCATCATCAAGCTTCAAAATAATATTCTTTATAGTGTTAGATCCCATCCACATTGTTAGTTTATTTCCTCTCATATTCAATAATCTATCAGTAAAAATATGACCTCTTTCATGATCCGCACACATTTGAATTTCATCAACACCAACAAACTCAAGTTGTTTATCAATGGGCATCGACTCTACTGTACATAAAAAATATTTTGAATTACTAGGAATAATTTTTTCTTCACCGGTAATTAGAGCTACTTTATCAGGACCTAATTTTTTTGTAACTTTGTCATAAACTTCCCGTGCCAATAATCTTAAAGGGAAACCAATCATTCCACTTTCAAAAGATAGCATGGTTTCAATTGCTAAATGAGTTTTCCCAGTATTTGTAGGACCTAGAACTGCTGTAATTTTATTTTTTTTCATTTCTATCTTTGGTATGCCTCTTTTTTTATCTACCAGATGTAGTGACTATTAAAGAACAAAAATAGACTAAAACATGACCGAATCAGAGGCTCAAAAGTTCTCATTTTAAATATTAAAGAATTGATTGTAACACAATTAAAAAAATATCAACAACATTAATTAACTTATTTTAAAACAAAGGATCTATAAAACTAAATTTTTAAAATTTTCCAAACTCCTGAGGCTGATGTTATAATTTTGTCTTTGCATTTCAATTCACAAAATAAAAAAACTAATGTTTTTGTTTTTTTTAAAATTTTAACATTCCCAATAATTTCATCACCAACTTTTGATGCACCAATGAATTTTAAATCTAACGAAATGGTAACACAAGGTGCGTTATTAGCAGTCCTATGAGCAGCAGTTCCAGCACCAGCATCAATTAATGCAGATAAATATCCACCATGAGTAATACCTGCGGAATTTAAATGGTTTTCATTAATTAATGATTTAAATTCATATTCAGTTTCAGAAATACCTCTGAATAAAACACCTCCATTATGTTTCATAAAACCATTTTTTAAGCTTATTTGTTCAAATTCATTAGGCATATTTTTTTATAATACATATGTTAGGATTAATAAAATTATAAAAATAATTAAAAAAAAATATATTACTGACATTTGAAGAGAAGACTTTATTAACCATTTCAACATATAAATACCTTTAGTTATGGTGCGCCTGCTAGGAGTCGAACCCAGAACCTCCTGGTCCGTAGCCAAGCGCTCTATCCAGTTGAGCTACAGGCGCATTTTTAATTTTTATTTAATTATAGTATATCAATTTTTAGTGTATTTTAACTATTAGAGAAATTTAAAATATTATGATTAATAATGCAAAAGAGGTGGTTATTGTTAGCGCAATTAGAACACCAATAGGCACATACAGAGGTTCACTTAAAAATATGAGATCTGATCAGCTGGGATCTATAGTAATAAAAGAAGTTTTAAAAAAATCTAAATTTGTAAATGAAGAGGTCGATGAAGTAATAATGGGTCAAGTATTAACCGCAGGCGCCGGACAGAACCCAGCAAGACAAGCTGCAATTAATGCTGGTATACCAATTTCAAAACCAGCTCACATGATTAATCAAGTATGTGGGTCTGGACTTAGAGCAGTAATATCAGGCTATCAATCAATCAAATTAGGACAATCAAAAAATATCATCTCAGGTGGTCAAGAAAGTATGTCTTTAGCCCCACATTCAATTTTTTACAGAGATGATAAAAAAATTTCAGAAGATAAATTGCTGGATACAATGGTTAATGACGGGTTAATAGATGCATTTAATAATTATCATATGGGTGTAACGGCAGAAAATGTTGCTAAAAAATTTAATATAACAAGACAAGAACAAGATGAATTTGCCTTAAAATCTCAAAAAAAAACAGAATTAGCTATTATCAATAATAAATTCGATGAAGAGTTAGTTAAGATAAATCATCACGGAAACATATTAAATATTGATGAACATCCAAGAATAGGTTTAAAAATGCCAGATTTACAAAAATTAAAGTCTGTATTTCAAGATAATGGAACTATTACACCTGGAAATTCCTCAGGTATAAATGATGGAGCTGCAGCTTTATTATTAACCTCATTAGAAGAAGCTGAAAAAAGGTCGATAAAACCATTAGCAAAAATTGTATCATGGTCTTCGGTTGGAGTGGATCCATCGGTAATGGGATTAGGACCTATTGAGGCTGTTCGTGAGGCAATTAAAAAAGCAAAATGGAATTTAGATGAAATTGATTTATTTGAAATAAACGAAGCTTTCGCATCTCAAAGTATTGCAGTAATCCGTGAATTAGGCATTGATCAAAAAAAAGTAAATGTTAATGGTGGAGCCATAGCTCTCGGTCATCCTATTGGTGCCTCAGGCGCAAGAATACTCGTAACCTTGATACATGAAATGAAAAGACAACAAAAAAATAAAGGTTGTGCAACACTTTGTATTGGTGGAGGAATGGGTATAGCTCTATGTGTAGAGAGAATCTAGGAATTAATTTTTCCGTATTTTTCTTCTAATAAAATTTTTTGTATCCATATTTTAGCATCAACATAAGTGCTTACTTTTGGCTGAATGATTGATTTTAATAACTTTTTAATCATTTTTGAAGCATGCATGGAAAGAGTGTCAAAAAATTGAGCAGAATGTGTTAAGATTTGCATATTACAACTTTTTTATAGTGTATAAGACATAAAAATGAATGAAAAATTATTAGTTCCTGACATTGGTGATTTTGAAAACGTTGAGGTAATAGAATTACTAGTTAAAGAAGGCCAAGAAATCAAAAAGAATGACCCCGTTGTCACCATAGAAAGTGACAAATCAAGTGTTGAAATACCATCAATTTTTTCAGGAAAAATTGTATCTATAGCTGTAAAAGTTGGTGATAAAGTTTCAAAAGGTGATTTAATTTTGAATATATCAAATATTGATCAAAAACTTCCTGTTTCACAAGATGTTCCAAAAAACACTGAAAATCTAATTCAAGAGGCTGAGAGCTCATTAGAAAAAGTTCAAGAACAAAATAAAATAATTCAAAAAAATAAAAAAGAAAAACCTGAGATAATACAGATTGTAAATGAGGGAGATATCGATCCATTAGAGACAAGTGAATGGTTAGAGTCTCTGTCAGATGTTATAGACAAAGACGGAAACCAGAGAGCTCATTATTTAATAAGGGAATTAATCAATAAAGCTTACAAAGAGGGAGCAAATATTCCATACACCCAAAACACTCCTTATATTAATACGATCCCTGTCAGTGATGAAAAAAAATCAAATGGTGATCAAAATATCGAGAGAAGGATAAGATCTTTAATAAGATGGAATGCTGCTGCCATGGTAGTAAGGGCAAATAAAAAATTTCCTGAACTTGGAGGTCATATAGGAACCTTTGCCTCTGCTGCTACATTATATGATGTTGGAATGAATCATTTTTGGAGGGCTAAAAATAATAAATTTGGTGGAGATTTAATTTATTTTCAAGGACACAGTGCACCAGGTATGTATGCAAGAGCATTCCTTGAGGGCAGATTAAGTGAAAAACAATTAGACAGTTTTAGACAAGAGGTTAACCCAGGTGGCTTGTCTTCTTACCCTCACCCATGGTTAATGCCAAACTTCTGGCAATTCCCAACTGTTTCAATGGGTTTAGGACCAATGCTAGCTATTTATCAAGCAAGGTATATGAAATATTTAATTAATAGAGGTTTAATAAAAGATGAAGGTAGAAAGGTTTGGGCATTTTTAGGTGATGGAGAAATGGATGAACCGGAGTCTCTTGGGGCAATAGGTTTAGCTGCGAGGGAAAAATTAGATAATCTTATATTTGTTATAAATTGTAATCTTCAGAGATTGGATGGACCTGTACGAGGTAATGGAAAAATCATACAAGAATTAGAAGGAATTTTTAGAGGTGCAGGATGGAATGTCATTAAGGTAATCTGGGGCTCTTATTGGGATCCATTGTTAGCGAATGATAAAACAGGGCATTTAGTAAAAACAATGAATGAAACAGTTGATGGTGAGTATCAAGCAATGAAAGCAAGAGATGGAGCATATGTTAGAGAAAAATTTTTTGGAAAGTATTTAGAAACTAAAGAATTAGTCTCTAGTCTATCAGATAAAGATATTTGGCGATTAAATAGAGGGGGTCATGATCCTCATAAAGTTTTTGCTGCTTACGATAAAGCATCAAAAAATATTGGTAGTCCAACAGTCATAATTGCTAAGACAATCAAAGGTTATGGCATGGGCAAGAGTGGAGAAAGTGTTAATACTACTCACCAAACTAAGAAATTAGATGTCGATGACTTGATGTATTATAGAGATAGGTTTGATGTTCCTTTGACTGACCAGCAGGTAAAAAATATTGAATATTATAAACCTGATCAAAATTCTCCAGAGATAAAATATATCAAAGAAAAAAGACTTCAATTAGGTGGATTTATTCCGGAGAGAACTACCTATGCAAAATCAATTAAAGCTCCTCCCAAGGATATTTTTGACAATATGAAAGTTTCAACTGGTAAAAAAGAAATGTCTACTACAATGGCATTAGTGAGAATGCTTACAAATCTACTAAGAGATAAAAATGTTGCACCGCGATTGGTACCTATTATTCCTGATGAGGCTAGAACATTTGGTATGGAAGGTTTTTTTCAAAAAGTAGGGATATACGCTCACGAAGGACAAAAATATGAACCCGAAGATTCTGCTCAATTGAGTTCATATAGAGAAGAAAAAAGTGGACAAGTTTTAGAGGAAGGAATTACAGAAGCTGGAGCGATGTCATCGTGGATTGCAGCAGGAACTTCATATACTAATCATGATATTGAGATGATACCTATTTATCTTTTTTACTCGATGTTTGGATTTCAAAGAATTGGTGACCTTGCATGGGCAGGGGCAGATAGTCAGTCTAGAGGATTTTTAATTGGAGCTACAGCTGGAAGAACAACTTTAGCAGGAGAAGGCCTACAACATCAAGACGGTCATAGTCATCTTATCGCTTCAACTATTCCTAACTGTGTATCATATGATCCAACTTTTCATTATGAATTAGCAGTTATTTTTAGAGATGGATTAAAAAGGATGCATGAAAAAAAAGAAAATATTTTCTATTATATTACAACTATGAATGAAAATTATCCTCATCCAGATATACCTAAGGATAAATCATGCGAAGAAGGAATTTTAAGAGGAATGTACAAAATTAAAGAGTTTAATAAACATAAAAAAACTAAGATTCAATTTTTGGGATCTGGGACAATTTTAAGAGAGATGATTGCTGGAGCTGAAATATTGCAGAAAGAATATCAAATAGATAGTGAGATCTGGAGCGTAACAAGTTTTAATGAATTAAGAAGAGATGGTCTTGAAGTAGAAAGATATAATCTTTTAAATCCAGATAAAGAACCAAAAAAATCCTATGTTGAAAAATGTTTAGGTAAAACGGAAGGACCTATTTTGGCTGCTTCAGATTACATGAGAATGAATTCAGATCAAATCAGGCCCTACATAAGTAAAAGTTATTATTCATTAGGAACTGATGGGTTTGGACGAAGCGATACAAGAAAAAATTTAAGAAATTTTTTCGAAGTTGATAAGGAGCATGTTGCTACATATGGATTAAGTGTATTAGCTAAAGAACAACTCATACCCTCAAAATATGCTAAAGATGCAATTAAAAAATACAAGATTGATGTTAATAAACCTATGCCAACTAAATTATAATGTCAGAAATAGAGGTAAAAGTACCAAATATTGGAGAATTTAAAAATGTAGAGGTAATAGAAGTTTTAGTTTCTGAAGGTCAAACTTTAAAAAAAAACGACCCTTTAATAACAATAGAAAGTGATAAATCCAGCGTAGAAATTCCCTCGAATTTTGATGGTAAAATTAAAACTTTAAAAATAAAGATAGGAGATAAAGTTTCAGAGGGTGACTTAATTCTAATTTTAGAAAGTATTAACGATACACTTGAAAAAGTTGAAAAAAAACCAGCGATTGAAAAAGAAATAAAAAAACCCTTGGAAACAAAACCAGAGAGTTTAAAGATACCAACCAAGCAAAACAAAGTTTCTAATATTTCATCAGCAAGTCCAAAGGTCCGGAAATTTGCTAGAGAGCTTGGAGTAGACATTAATCAAGTTGTAGGTAGTGAACGTAAAGGTAGAGTTATTGAAAGTGATGTAAAATTATTCGTAGCATCATCGAAAGCTAATAATTTTGCAAATAAAGAGATTAAGAGTAATGAAAAGATAAAACAAGAATTTACCCACTCAGAGTTCGGAGAGGTAGAAATAAAAGAAATACCAAGAATTAAAAAATTGTCATCAAAATATTTGATAAATTCTTGGACGAATATTCCACATGTGACTAATCATGATGAAGCAGATATCACTGAGCTAGAGGACTTTAGAACTTCTCTGACTGACATATATACAGGAGAAAAAAAAAAAATCACACCCTTAGCCTTTATTGTTAAAGCCTTGACGGCATCATTGAAAAAATTTCCTAATTTCAACAGCTCTATTGATGATATTGATGATGGAAAAATGACCATTAAAAAATATTATCATATAGGCATAGCAGTGGATACCCCACATGGTTTAATGGTTCCGAAACTAAGAAATGCAGATAACAAAAATATTAATATTATAAGCACTGAACTTAAAAATCTAAGTGCTCAATGTAGAAATCTTAAAATTGATAAAAAAGAGTTATTTGGAGGATCAATGACAATAACAAGTTTAGGTGGTATTGGTGGATCTTTTTTCACACCTATAATAAATTTTCCAGAAGTTGCAATTTTAGGAATTGGAAGATCTGAAAAAAAGCAAGTTTTCTTAGATGGAAAATTCGTTACAAGAACTATGTTACCATTATCATTGTCTTACGATCATAGAATTATTGATGGTGCAGAAGCAGCACGTTTTAATAATGAGTTGAAAGAAAATTTAGGAAAAAATTTTGCTTATAAATTAGCTATCTAAAAAAAATTATGTCAAAAACCGTTTCACTATTAAGCGCATTGTTATGTACATTTATTTGGGGCACAACATTCGTAGCGCAAGATACTGGTATGGACGAAATAGGGCCTTTTACATTCAATGCAGTAAGATTTTTTGTTGGTTTTCTTTCAATACTCCCTTTAGCTTTATTAATTGAATCGAAAAAAATTAAGTTTGAGTACAGACTTGATGACAAAATATTTATAATTCTATCTTTTTTAATTGGAATTTCTTTATTTTTAGGCTCAGCATTACAACAGGTGGCATTACTTTATACAGATGTAGCAAATGCGGCTTTTTTCACAATCTTTTATGTGCCAATGGTTCCAATAATAATTTTTTTTTTTAAAAAAAAATCAATTCACTGGAGTGTTTGGCCATCTGTAATGTTATGTCTAATAGGAGGATACCTTTTAACAAACTTTCACGATGCTACTATTAGACTGGGCGATACTTTAGTTATTTTTGGTGCTTTTTTTTGGAGCACACATATTATTTTTACTGGTATGATTATATCAAAATATAATCTTCCTCTAACAATTGGTGCAATTCAAACTTTCATTGTAGCAATTTTCTCATTTATAATAAGTTCGATTTATGAAAAATTTATTATTGAAAATATATTTAAAGAAATAGATTCTATTTTATATGCCGGAATTTTATCTGGTGGTTTAGCATTTGTTTTACAAATTTACGCACAAAGAGAAATTACGCCAGCTCCAGCAGCAATAATTTTTTCATTAGAAGGAGTTTTCGCAACAGTTGCAGCTTGGTTCATACTAAATCAGATTTTAGATATAAATAACTTACTAGGCTGCTTATTTATTTTATCTGGTGTAATGCTGTCCCAATTATTACCTTTGGTAAAAAAAAATACTTAATTGTATATTATTAAAAATAATATTAAACTAATTAAAACTCTATATACAATAAATAGATTTAAAGAAAATTTATTAATATAATTTAGAAAAAATTTTATTGTTATATAAGAAAATAAAAAGGATAAAATAACAGCAACAAAAATTAAATAATTTATTTCCAAAGGTTTTCCTAGAACATCTTTAAGCCCAAGAAAACTTGCTCCTGCTAATGCTGGTATAGATAATAAAAAAGAAATTTTAGAAGAATCTACTCTATTGAACTCTAAAAATCTTGCCGCTGTTAGTGTAATTCCAGCTCTACTAACACCCGGTATCAATGCAAGAATTTGAAATAAACCAATAAATAAAATAGTTTTAAAATTTAGATCTGCAGATATAGTTTTATTAAACTTTCTTTGATCAGAGAAAAATAAAATTATTGCAAAAAATAGAGTGGTAAACGCTATGACTTTTACATTTCTAATAAGATAAATAAATTCTGTTTTGTAAAGTATAAAACCAAAAATTATCAGCGGAATGGAGCCAATTATGATTAATTGTATAAGTTTTTTATTGTTTTTTATGTCTAGTAAATCTCTTTTAAAGTAAAAAATTATTGCAAATAAAGATCCTAGATGTAGGCTAATATCAATCAACAAAGAACTTGTTTTTAGATCGTATAGATTTGAAACGAGTATCAAATGTGCAGAGGAACTAATTGGTAAGAATTCTGATATTCCTTGTATTGCAGATAAAATTATGATTTCTATTAATTCTTGAAGCATAGACTTGTCGTAACTCAAAAAGGACCGATTTAAAACAATTCGATTTAATCATATTAGGTATGCAGAACGTAAAATCATCAATATTAAAGCTATATATTGTCAATTTTAGGTCAATCTTTATGACCTAAATAACTCTTTTACTAATAAAAACAAAGTATATCTTGCCCTAAATTAAAAATTGATATGACTGATAAAATGTTAAAATTTGTAGAAATAGGTCAACAAACACCACCTAAAAGGGAAGTTGATAGTAGGAAAAAGGATTTCAAAGAAATCTACGATGATTATATAACGAATAGGGCTCAAGAACAATCCAGCAGATGCTCTCAATGTGGGGTTCCTTTTTGTCAAGTTCATTGTCCCTTAAGTAATAATATTCCTGATTGGCTTAAATTAACAGCCGAAGGAAGACTTAAAGAGGCTTACGAATTATCACAAAGTACAAATAATATGCCTGAAGTTTGTGGAAGAATATGTCCTCAAGACCGTTTGTGTGAAGGAAATTGTGTAATAGAGCAATCAGGTCATGGGACTGTAACGATTGGATCAATGGAAAAATATATTACTGATAATGCATGGGAACAAGGCTGGGTTAAACCAATTAAAGTTGAGTATGAAAAAGATCAAAGTGTTGGTATAATTGGTGCTGGACCAGCAGGATTAGCAGCAGCTGAACAACTTAGAAAAAATGGTTATAAAATCACAGTTTATGATCGTTACGACCGTGCTGGAGGCTTATTAATTTACGGTATTCCAAATTTTAAATTAGAAAAACACGTAGTTGAAAGAAGAACAAAGCTTTTAAAAGACGGAGGAATAGAATTTGTTCAAAATTTTGAAGTTGGTAAAGATGCTACTTTAGAACAACTTAAGATTAAACATGATGCATTATTAATTGCGACAGGTGTATATAAACCAAGAGAGATAGATTTACCTGGAAATGATTTGGAAAATATTTTTCCTGCAATGGATTTTTTAACTGCATCTAATAGAAAAGGACTAGGTGATAAGGTAAAATTATTTGATGATGGAGTGTTAAACGCTGAAGGAAAAGACGTTGTTGTTATTGGTGGTGGAGATACAGCAATGGATTGTGTAAGAACATCAATAAGACAAAATGCTAAGTCAGTGAAGTGTCTATATAGAAGAGACAAAGAGAATATGCCTGGATCAGCTAGAGAAGTTGGAAATGCAGAGGAAGAGGGTGTTGAATTTGTTTGGCTTTCAAGTCCAAAAGAATTTGAGGGTAAAAATAAAATAGAAAATTTAATTGTTGATCAAATTCAACTAGGGGAACCAGATGATTCAGGAAGAAGAAAGCCAGAGGTAAAAAAAGGTTCTGAATTTAAAATAAAAGCTGATATGGTTATTAAGGCCCTTGGTTTCGATCCAGAGGATTTACCGTATTTATTTGATGCCAAAGAACTTCAAGTTACTAAGTGGGGAACATTAAAAACTGATTTTGATACTATGGAAACAAACCTTAAGGGTGTTTTTGCGGCCGGTGATATAGTTAGAGGTGCTTCGCTAGTTGTTTGGGCTATTAAAGATGGAAGAGATGCTGCCTTATCAATTAAAAATTATCTTCAAAATATTGAAGCTAAAAAAATTAAAGTTGCGTGATGGACAATTATAAAAAGAACTTAAAATTGTTGACTGAAAATCATGTTTATTCAGAAGAAATGGAGCATGATGCATGTGGTGTTGGTTTAATAGCTTCCACAGAGGGTAAAAAATCAAGAGCAGTTGTAGAATATGGTATTGAAGCGTTGAAAGCAGTCTGGCACAGGGGCGCAATAGATGCAGATGGAAAAACTGGTGATGGAGCAGGTATACATGTTGAGATACCAAAGGACTTTTTTATAGAAAAAATTGAGGTCACTGGCCACGATTATGATAAATCTGAAATTTGTGTTGGAATGATTTTTCTTCCGAGAAATGACTATGCATCACAAGAGGCTTGTAAAACAATAGTTGAAAGTGAATTAACTAAAAATGATTTTAGTATTTATGGTTGGAGACAAGTTCCTGTTAATCCTAAAGTTTTGGGCGAGAAAGCAAAATCAACAATGCCAGAAATTATCCAGGTTTTGTTCAAATCTAATGATCCAAAACTGCTAGAAAAAAATTTGGAGAGAAAAATATATGAGACTAGAAAGAAAATTGAAAATAAAGCTTTTGAGGCATCTTTAAATAATTTTTATATTTGTTCTATTAGTTCAAAATCAATAATTTATAAGGGACTTTATTTAGCAGAGGCGATTTCAGAATTTTACTTGGATTTAAAAGATCAAAGGTTTGAATCAAGGTATGCAATTTTTCATCAAAGGTTCTCAACTAATACTGCTCCAAGTTGGAGTTTAGCCCAACCATTTAGAGCTATTGCTCATAATGGAGAGATAAATACTTACAAAGGAAATAAAAATTGGATGAAAGTTCATGAGCAAGAAATGAGCAGTCCACTTTTTGAGAATGTAGAAAACTTAAAACCAGTAATTCAAAAGGGGATTTCTGACTCTGCTGCTTTAGATAACGTTTTCGAATTATTAAATAGGTCTGGACAATCAGCACCCTTAGCAAAATTGATGCTGATCCCTGATGCTTGGTCAAAAAAAAATAAAACGCTGTCACGAAGCCACCAACAATTATTTAATTTTTTAAACAGCACTATGGAACCATGGGATGGACCAGCTGCAATAGCAGCTACTGACAATGAATGGGTTATTGCTGCTAACGATAGAAATGGATTGAGACCACTTAGGTATGCAATCACTAAAGATAAAATGTTATTTGCTGGTTCTGAGACGGGAATGATAGAGTTAAATGAAAAAAAAATTCTAACTAAAGGAAGATTAGGACCTGGCGAAATTATTGGTGTAAGAATTGAAAAAGGAAAAGTTTTTTTTAACAGTCAAATTAAAGATTATCTAGCAAAAGAGTTTAAACATTTTAATTCTCAGATAATTGATTTAGATGAAAAATTAACTGTTATTAACGAAAAATATATTTTCGAAGGAGAAAATTTAAGGAGAAGACAATATACATTTGGAATTAGTTTAGAAGATCTTGAACTTATTCTACATCCGATGGCTGAGGATGCAAAAGAGGCAACTGGTTCAATGGGCGACGATACTCCATTAGCGGTATTATCAGACAGATATAGGCCACTATATCATTTTTTTAGACAAAATTTTAGTCAAGTCACTAACCCACCAATTGACTCATTGAGAGAGAGCAAAGTAATGAGTTTAAAGACAAGATTTGGAAATTTAGGAAATATTTTAGATTTTGATACTTTAACAAAAGAAAATATATACGTTTTGAACAGCCCAATTTTATCGAATTCACAATTTAATAAATTTATTAATTTTTTTGGTAAAAATTCTGTAGGTATTGATTGTACTTTTTCACAAAATGAAAATTTATTCGAATCCCTTAACAGAATTCAAAGAGAAGCAGAAATTGCTGTTAGACAAGGCGCTACACAGTTAGTTTTAAGTGATAAAGAAATTTCTAATAAGAAATTACCCATGCCAATGTTATTGAGTGTTGGAGCTGTAAACACGTTTCTCATACAAAAAAAACTCAGAGGTTATGTTTCCATAAACGTTCAGTCAGGTGAGGCCTTAGACACACATTCTTTTGCAACATTGATCGGAGTTGGAGCAACAACTGTAAATCCTTATTTGGCATTTGATAGTTTATATCAACGTTATCAAAAAAAACTTTTTGGTCAGTATAGTTTTGATGAGTGTATAATGAGATATATAAATTCAGTTAATTCTGGTTTATTAAAGATAATGTCGAAAATGGGGATTTCAGTCCTTAGTTCTTACAGAGGTGGATGTAATTTTGAGACAGTTGGGCTTAGTAGAACAATCGTAAATGACTATTTTCCCGGAGTAGTATCAAAAATTTCAGGTATCGGTTTAGTCGGTATTGAAAAAAAGATAAGAGAAATTCATAAAGAGGCTTTTGAGAGCACAGAAACTGTTCTTCCAATTGGAGGGATTTATAGATATAGAAAAAACGGTGAAACACATCAATATCAAGGTCAGCTTATTCATTTACTGCAAAGTGCTGTGGGCTCTAATTCGTATCAAGCATATAAAAAATATGCTGAGGGAATTTATAATTTACCCCCAATTAACTTAAGAGATTTAATAAATTTTAGAAAAAAAAAATTAGGTCCATCTATAAAACTTTCTGAAGTCGAGCCAATAGAAAAAATTCTTAAAAGATTTGGTAGTGGAAGTATGTCTCATGGAGCATTGTCAAAAGAAGCTCACGAAACATTAGCTATTGGAATGAATAGAATAAAAGGAGCATCTTGTAGCGGAGAAGGAGGAGAAGATGCTAATAGATTTAAAATTATGGAAAGCGGGGATAGTGCAAATTCAAGGGTTAAGCAAATAGCCTCAGCAAGATTTGGAGTAACGATTGATTATTTAAATAACTGTAATGAAATAGAGATTAAAATGGCACAAGGAGCAAAACCAGGAGAAGGTGGTCAATTGCCAGGATTTAAAGTGACAAAAGAAATTGCTAAACTTAGACATTCAACTCCAGGGGTAACATTAATTTCACCACCACCTCATCATGACATTTATTCAATAGAAGATCTCGCTCAACTAATTTATGATTTAAAACAAATAAACCCAAAAGCAAGAGTAGGAGTAAAACTGGTTGCTTCATCTGGTATTGGAACTATCGCTGCTGGCGTAGCTAAAGCAAAAGCAGATATTATTCTGATTTCTGGGCATAATGGAGGAACCGGAGCAACGCCGCAAACAAGTGTTAAGTATGTAGGAATTCCTTGGGAAATGGGACTTACGGAGGCGAATCAAGTTCTAACGTTAAATAATTTAAGACACAAAGTAACCTTAAGAACTGATGGTGGAATTAAAACTGGCAGAGATGTTGTTATAGCTGCAATGATGGGTGCAGAAGAATATGGTGTAGCAACAACAGCTTTAGTTGCTATGGGATGTATTATGGTGAGACAGTGTCATTCAAATACCTGTCCAGTAGGTGTATGTACTCAAGATGATAAATTGAGACAAAAATTTACTGGAACACCTGATAAAATTGTAAATTTATTTACTTTTATTGCATCTGAGGTAAGAGAAATTTTAGCTAGCTTAGGTTTTAAATCTTTAAACGATATTATTGGAAGAACAGACTTATTAATGCAAGTAAGTAAAGCTTCACCTAATCTAGATGATTTAGATTTAAATCCATTATTTGTACAGGCAGATCCAGGAAATGATAAAAGATATTGTGAGATTCCAGAAATAAATAAAGTCCCAGATACACTTGATCAGGAAATTTGGCCAGAAATAGAGAAATCTTTAGATGCACCTGAAAACATGAAAAAAGAATTTTACATAAAAAATACGAATAGAGCAGTAGGGACTCGAATTTCACATTATTTATATAAAAAATATGGTGATGGAAAACTTAAAGAAAATTTTTTGACTTTAAACTTTAAGGGTTCAGCAGGACAATCTTTTGGAGCTTTTTCTATTAAGGGCTTAAGATTAAATCTTAGAGGAGATGCAAATGATTATGTTGGCAAGGGTTTATCAGGTGGAACAATCTCTATAAAACTCAGTGAGGAAAGTAATTTAGTTTCAAATCAAAATACAATTATAGGAAATACCGTTCTCTACGGAGCAACTTCTGGTAAACTTTATGCTGCTGGACAGGCTGGGGATAGGTTCGCAGTAAGAAATTCCGGTGCAACTGCTGTAATAGAGGGATGTGACTCAAATGGTTGTGAATACATGACGGGAGGAACAGTCGTAATATTAGGAGATGTAGGTGATAATTTTGCTGCAGGTATGACAGGTGGAATGGCTTTTATCTATGATAAATCAAAAGAGTTTGAAAAAAAAGTAAACCCAGAATCAGTTGTTTGGCAAGATATCGAAACAGAATATTGGTTAAATGTTCTAAAAAAGCTTGTTTTAGAGCACTCAATTGAGACAGGTTCACATTTATCGAAAAGAATAATCGATAATTTCGAAGAAGAGGTAAAGAACTTTGTTCAAGTTTGTCCTAAAGAGATGATAGATAAACTTAAATATCCAATCTCAAACAAATCAAAAATTAAAAAAGTTAGTTAAGAATAAGACTTAGTTCTTTTTTTAAGACTCTAAGGCCTTTTGAATTGGATAAACTATGATCTCCGTTTTGAATTATAATTAATTTTCTTTTTGCGTTTTTAAAGATCTTAAGAACTTTTCTTGAATAAATCACAGGAACAGACTCATCCTTACTTCCATGTATCATACTAACATTAATATTTTCGTATATTTTTTTATTTAAAACTTTATTTTTTCTTCCATCTTTTATTAATTGAAATGTTATCGGATATTCATATTTACCATGTTTGAGATAAATTTTTCCTTTAATCTTAATTTCTTTTTTCATTTTTTTTGAAAATTTTTTCCACATGAGTTTTTCTAAAAAATCGGGAGCTGAACCTATTCCTAAAAAACCTTTTATTTGTTTTTTATAATATTTAAATAAGTTCAATGATATCCATGCACCCATACTGGACCCAATAACTATAAATTTATTTTTTTTTATTATCTTTTTAATAACCAATCTGGACTCAGTTGTCCATTTTGAGATATTGCCATCAGTGAATTTGCCAGAGGATTTCCCATGGCCTGAGTATTCAAGAGCCAGGAAACCAAGTTTATTTTTTTTTGCAAATGTTAGGAATGTTTTAGGTTTTTGCCCCTCTAAATCTGACATAAATCCATGTAAAAAAACGATATAAACTCCATTCTTTTTTTTGAGATGCAAATACCGGATTTTTTTTGATTTATTTAATTTTAAATATTTAAAATATCTCATTAAAGTTTATTAGTATTATCTATTATTATATAATCTTATTCAATGTCGTCTAATATTAAAGTTTTGCAGGTCATACCTAAATTAGGTTACGGTGGTGCAGAAACTGGATGTTATGATATAGCCCATTATTTAGCCGAAAAAAATTGTAAATCATTTATCGTAACAAGCGGAGGAGAACTAATAAAATTTATTGACAAAAAGAAAGTTAAATTAATTAAATTACCTGTTCATAGTAAAAATCCAGTACTGATTTTTTTAAATTCAATTTTTTTAGTATGTATAATTTTATATTATAACATCTCAATAGTTCATGCTAGAAGTCGTGCACCTGCTTGGTCATGTTTTTTTGCAACCAGATTAACAAAAAGAAAGTTCGTAACAACCTTTCACGGTACATATAATTTTAAAGGAAAATTAAAAAAGTTTTATAATTCTGTAATGTTAAGATCAGACTTAATAATTGCTGGAAGTAATTTTATTTTTTCACATATTAAAGAAAATTATTCTGAGTTTTTAGATACCAAAAAAAAGTTTTTAGTAATTTTTAGAGGTATAAATGTTGATTATTTTGATCCATCAACCAAATTAGAGACCGAAGAAAAAAAGCTCCTTCAAAGTTGGGAAATAAATAATGAAAAAAAAATTATTTTAATGCCAGGAAGACTTACTTCATGGAAGGGACAAGAACTATTTATAGATGCAATTAATTTAGTAAAAATTGAGTTAGGTTATGAAGCTTTTCATGTCGTTATTCTAGGAAGTGATCAAGGTAGAAGTTTATATAAAAAAAAATTGATCCGATTAACTGAGCAATACAGACTAAATAAACAGGTTAAATTTATAAATCATTGTAAAGATATGGCTTTAGCATACAAAGTTTCTGATATAGTTGTTTCAGCTTCTGTAGAACCAGAAGCATTTGGTAGAGTAGCTGTAGAAGCTCAATCTATGGAAAAAATTATAATTGCAAGTGATATTGGTGGATCAAACGAGACTATTGTTGATCAAAAAACTGGATTTTTATTTAGCTCTGGAAACGCAAGTTCTTTGAGTAAAAAGATTATACAAGTCATAACAACGGATGAACTATCCCTTGATTTAATAAGAAAAGAAGGAAGAAAAAACGTAATTAAAAAATTTAATGTTGAAAAAATGTGTTTTTCTACTTATTCAGAGTATAAGAGATTATTAAATTAAATGCCTGTAATAAAATTACCAGATGGAAAAAGCTTAAATTTCTCAAAAGTAGTTAATGGATTAGAAATTGCAGAAAAAATAAGCAAATCTTTATCAAAAAATGCTTTAGTGATGAGTGTAAATGGAGAATTAAAAGATTTATACTTTCAAATATATAAAGATTGTTCTGTAAAAATTTTTACCTCAAAGGATCCTGAGGGTTTAGAGGTCATCAGACATGACACTGCACATATTATGGCGATGGCAGTACAAGAGTTATATCCTGGAACTCAAGTGACGATTGGACCAGTGATAGAAAATGGGTTTTATTATGATTTTGCAAGAAAGGAACCTTTTACAAGTGATGATTTAAATAAGATAGAAAAAAGAATGTTAGAAATAATTGACAAAGATGTGAAAACAAGAAGAGAAGTATGGGACAGAGAAAAAGCAATAGGTCATTTTATCAAAATTGGAGAAAAATATAAAGCTGAGATCATTAAGAGTATACCGGTAAATGAAGAACTCTCAATTTATCACCATGGGGATACCTGGCATGATTTATGTAGAGGTCCACATTTAGTATCTTCAGGAAAAATTAGCAAAGCTTTTAAACTCACCAAAGTTTCAGGGGCATACTGGCGTGGAGACTCAAAAAATGAAATGCTTCAGAGAATTTATGGGACTGGGTGGGCTTCTCAAAAAGACTTAGAGGACTATTTAAATAAAATTGAGGAAGCAGAGAAAAGAGATCATAGAAAATTAGGAAAAGAAATGGACTTATTTCATTTTCGTGAAGAAAGTCCAGGCAGCGTTTTTTGGCATGAAAAGGGTTGGTCTTTATTTCAAAAACTAATTAGCTACATGAGGGATAAACAAGATGCAGCTGGTTACAGAGAGGTAAACACACCAGAAGTATTAGATAGATTACTATGGGAAAAGTCAGGACACTGGGAAAAATATGGACAAAATATGTATACCTCAGAGACACCCGATGAAAAAGTTTTTGCAATTAAACCAATGAATTGTCCTGGGCACATTCAAGTTTTTAATCAAGGCTTAAAAAGTTATAGAGATTTGCCACTAAGGATTACAGAATTTGGAAAGGTTCATCGTTATGAACCCTCCGGTGCACTTCATGGACTTCTTAGAGTAAGAGCGTTTACTCAAGATGATGCACATATTTTTTGTACCGAGGATCAAATTACTAGTGAATGTTTGAACGTAACAAATTTAATATTGGATATTTATAAAGATTTAGGATTTGAAAACGTTGTGCTTAAGTATGCTGACAGACCAGAAATACGAGTTGGTGAAGATGAGGTTTGGGACAAAGCAGAGGCATCATTACTTGAAGCTATTAAAGCCTCAAAACTGGAATATAGTATAAATAAGGGAGAAGGAGCTTTTTATGGCCCAAAAATAGAATTTGTTTTAAGAGACGCTATCGGAAGAGACTGGCAATGTGGAACTCTTCAAGTTGATTTAAATTTACCAGGAAGATTAGAGGCGTCTTATGTTGACAAAGATGGTACAAGGAAAGTTCCAGTTATGTTACATAGAGCTCTGTTCGGATCTCTAGAAAGATTTATAGGAATTTTGATAGAAAATTATGCTGGAAAATTTCCATTCTGGATCTCTCCATTACAATCAGTTGTCATTCCTATCTCAGAAGATTTTGAAGGGTATGCAATAAAAGTTTCTGAGAAGATTAAACAAGCAGGCATTAGTACAATTGTTGATTTAAAAAATCACAATTTAAATTATAAAATTAGAGAACATTCTCTTGCAAAAGTCCCGATTTTATTAATTTGTGGTAAAAAAGAAGTTGACAGTAACTCTGTAACCATTAGAAGATTGGATTCAGACAAACAAGAAAATATGGATCTAAATACATTTATTAAAAAATTTTCTGCTTTAAATAGAGCACCTTCAAATTAAGTGGCAGATTTCAAACAAAACTATTTTCAGAGAAGAACTAAAGATCGTGGCCCAAGGTCTAACAACAGAATATCTTCACCAGAGGTTCAGGTTATTGCAAGCGATGGTGAGAATCTTGGTATATTAAATACAAATGAAGCAATCTCAATGGCAAAAAATCAATCACTAGATTTAATAGAGATTGCACCAAATGCTAAACCACCCGTATGTAAAATTATGGATATGGGTAAATTTAAATATGATGCTCAAAAAAAAGCAAATCAGGCAAAAAAAAAACAAAAGATTATTTCTCTTAAAGAAATTAAAATGAGACCAGTAACAGAGACTCATGATTATGAGTTTAAAGTAAAAAACGCAAAAAAATTTATAGCAAAAGGAGATAAAGTTAAGTTCACTATAAGATTTAAAGGCCGTGAACTTCAGCATTCTCACTTAGGCAACGAGTTGATGTCTAAAATTAAAGAAGATATGAAAGATATTGGTAAAGTCGAATTACACCCAAAATTTGATGGCAAACAGATGATTATGGTAATTCAGCCATTATAGGCTTTAATATAGGTTGTAAATCTATTTCTTTCTTTGTATAAAATCGCAAAATTATGCCAAAACTAAAAACAAAAAGCTCAGCAAAAAAAAGATTTAAAATATCTGCTAGAGGAAAGGTAATTATGGCTCAAGCAGGTAAACGTCATGGTATGATTAAAAGAACAAATTCACAAATAAGAAAATTGAGAGGCACAACAACAATGTCAAAACAAGATAGTAAAATTGTAAAATCATACATGCCTTACAGTTTAAGGGGTTAAAATGGCAAGAGTTAAAAGAGGCGTAACTAGCAGAGCAAAACACAAAAAAGTTCTTAAAGCTGTTAAGGGCCAATGGGGTAGAAGAAAAAATACAATCAGGGTAGCTAAGCAAGCAATGGAAAAAGCAATGCAATATGCTTATAGGGACCGTAGAAATAAGAAAAGAGATTTCAAATCTCTTTGGATACAGAGAATTAATGCAGGTGTCAGAGCTGAAGGTTTAACATATTCTAAGTTTATTAATGGTTTAAATAAATGTGGAATTAAAATGGATAGAAAAATTCTAGCAGAAATAGCGTACGATAGCCCAGAAGCCTTTAAATCTATTGTCCAAAAAGCACAATCTGCTTTAAATTAATCTTCACTATTGTTTTATTTTGCTGAAGAAATAATCTGTACAAATGCTTGATCTTAAAAAAATCAAAGATGAATTCAAATTAAAACTTGGTAAGAAATTAAATCTTTCTGAAATTAATCAAATTAAATCAGATCTATTCGGAAAAAATGGACATATAACATTAGAGTTTAAGAATATAGGTAAAATTGCAGAGGCAGAAAGAAAAAATTTTGCTTCAGAACTTAATTTAGTTAAGGGTGAACTACAAAATTTGATCAATATAAAAGTAAGAGAAATTGAAAATATTGAAATTAATGAAAAATTAGAAAAAGAAAAGATTGATATTACCTTACCAGAAAGAAATTTTATAAGAGGAAAAATACATCCCGTTTCCCAGACAATTGATGAAATTTCCTCGATCTTTTCAGAAATAGGTTTTAGTGTTGCAGAGGGCCCAGACGTTGAAAATGAGTATAATAATTTCACTGCTTTAAATACACCAGACAATCATCCAGCAAGAGATATGCATGATACATTTTATCTCGATCCAAAAAAAGAAAAATTACTTAGAACACATACTTCACCAGTTCAGATAAGGACCATGCTAAATGATAAGCCGCCTTTTAAGATTATTGCTCCAGGAAGAACTTATAGATCTGATAGCGATCAAACTCATACACCCATGTTTCATCAGGTAGAAGGTCTTCATATAGATACAGATATAAATATGGGTCATTTAAAGGGTTGTTTAAATTATTTTATAAAAGAATTTTTTGAAGTCAAAAATATTAAAATGAGATTTAGGCCAAGCCATTTTCCTTTTACTGAACCTTCAGCAGAGGTTGATATCGGTTATGAAATTAAAAACGGAAAAATTGTGATTGGTGAAGGAGACAAATGGCTAGAAATTCTAGGATGTGGGATGGTTCATCCAAATGTTCTTAAAAATGTAAAAGTTAATCCAGACAAATTCCAAGGATACGCTTTTGGTATAGGAATAGATAGACTAGCTATGCTTAAGTATGGAATCAAGGATTTAAGAGCATTTTTCGAATGTGACTACAGATGGTTAAATCATTTTGGTTTTGATCCATTAGATGTTCCAACTAATTATAGAGGATTAAGTCGATGAAAATTACATATGATTGGTTGAAAGATCATCTTCAAACAAAAAACTCAGAAAATCAACTTTTACAAAAATTAACTGATATAGGTCTAGAAGTTGAAGGAGTTGAGAGCTCGACTTCAGATCTGGATGAATTCATTGTTGCTAAAATACTTAAAGTTGAGAAACATCCTAACGCAGATAGGTTGAAAGTTTGTGAGGTAAACATTGGCAAAAATGATTTGATTAAAGTTGTATGTGGTGCCCCAAATGCTAATAAAGGACTTTTGACCATTTATGCCCCTCCAGGCTCTATTATCCCAAAAAATAAAATGAAGCTTGAAGTAACTAAAATAAGAGGAGTTACATCCTATGGTATGCTTTGTTCTGAAAGTGAATTAAATTTATCTAATGAAAGTGATGGTATTGTAGAACTCAATCAAAATAAATACCAAAATAAAATTGGAAAAAAATACTTCACAAAAAGTAAATCAAATTTGATTGATTTGTCTATCACACCAAATAGACCAGATTGTTTAGGTGTAAGAGGTATAGCTAGAGATTTAGCAACAGCAGGCTTTGGTAAGCTTAAGAATATTGAATTTGGTAAAATCAACCACAAAGGTAGTCAAAAAATTGGTGTAAAGATTTTAAAAGAAAAAAATCATGGATGTTCAATTTTTGGAAGTTGTTTAATCACAAATGTTAAAAATACTAAAAGCCCAAAATGGCTAATAGATAAGCTAATTTCAGTAGGGCAGAAACCCATCTCTGCCATCGTGGATATTACAAATTATGTGATGATAGATTTAAACAGACCACTCCATGCCTATGACGCTGATAAAATTCAAAAAGGTATTGTAGTTAGAAATTCAAAAAAGGGTGAAAAATTTCAAGCTTTAGACAATAAAGAGTACAAATTAGAGGAAGGAGCTTGTGTTATTACTGACTCTGAAGGTATCTTAGGATTGGGTGGAATTATTGGAGGTACAAGATCTAGCACTGAATTAAATACTGTAAATGTTTTTTTGGAGTCAGCTTATTTTGATCCAAGATCAATAAGAAAAACATCAAAACAACTCAACATTGATACTGACGCAAAATTTAGATTTGAAAGGGGAATAGATCCTTTGTCAGTTGAAAAAGGCCTTAAGGTAGCTGCAAAATTAATAAAAGAAATTTGTGGTGGTGAAATTAGTAAAATAGACATTCAAAAAACAGAAAAATTTAAATTAAAAAATATTAAGTTTGAATTAGAATTACTTGAGAAGACTCTTGGATTTAAAATTTCAATTAAAGAAATAACAAAAATTTTGGAAAATTTGGGATTTAAAGTAAAAAAAAATAGAAATTTTCTTGACCTTCAAGTCCCTTCTTGGAGACCGGACATAGAACAACCAATTGATATAGTCGAAGAATTGATAAGAATATATGGATATGGTAAGATAAAAAAAATTGACCCTATTAAAACGAGAGATAAATCTACTCTCAATGAAACTCAGAAGATGTTCCATTTTTTACAAAGATCGGTCGCTTCGAAAGGTTTTCAGGAAGCTATAACTTGGTCATTTACAGATTCAGATACAAACAATTTATTTAAAAATGATAAAAAAAATATTGAGATTTTAAATCCAATTAGTTCTGAACTAAATGTTTTAAGGAATTCAATTTTTTCAAACTTAATAACTTATCTCAATAAAAATTTAGACAGAGGTATTAAAGATATCTCGTTATTTGAAATTGGCCCTGTTTTCTTTGGGATAAATCCAGGTGATCAAGAAACAGTTTTAGGTGCTTTACGATCTGGAAAAGTTTCAAGGATGTCTTGGATTGAGAAAGAGAGAGATATAGATATTTTTGACATTAAAAGAGACGTTATCCAAACTTTAGTGGAAGCAGGAAATAATAGATCAGACTTTTTCATCGATGATAAAGTACCAAATTACTATCATCCTGGAAAAGCAGGAAGGATTTTTTTGACTAAAGAAAAAAATAAAGTAGCAGCATACTTTGGAGAAATCCATCCTAGTATTCTAAAAAAAAAAGATATAAAGACCGAGGCCTTAGTTGGATTCGAAATATTTTTAAATAATTTAGAATTTCAGAAAAAATCTCTTAAAGATAAGAAGGACGTTTATAAAGCTTCGGATTATCAAAAATCAGAAAGAGATTTTGCATTCATTATTAATAAGAATTTTAGGTCCCAAGACTTAATTGAGCTCGTGTACAATATTGACAAAGAACTTATCAAAAATGTCGATATTTTCGATGTTTATGAGGGTGATAATATTCCTGATAATAAAAAGTCAATTGCTTTAAACGTAACTATTCAGTCAATGTCAAAAACTTTAAAGGAGAGTGACTTAGAAAAGATAAATAAACTTATTATTGAAACAGTCGAAAAAGAGACTGGTGCGATAATACGATCCTAAAAATTAAATGAGTGAAATTGATAATATAAGAAATTTTGCAATAATTGCACATATAGATCATGGCAAATCAACAATAGCTGATAGAATTATTCATAAATGTGGTGGTCTAACAGAGAGAGAAATGAAAGCTCAAGTTCTTGACTCTATGGATATTGAAAGAGAGAGAGGAATTACGATTAAAGCTCAAACAGTAAAGTTAAATTACAAAGCTAAGAATGGTAAGGACTATATTTTAAATATTATTGATACTCCTGGTCATGTTGATTTTAGCTATGAAGTTAGCAGATCATTATATGCTTGTGAAGGCTCGATATTAATAGTTGATAGCACTCAGGGCGTTGAAGCACAAACACTAGCAAATGTTTATCAGGCATTAGACATTAATCATGAAATTATACCTGTATTGAATAAAATAGATTTACCCGCCTCCGACTTGGAAAAAACTAATAAACAAATTGAAGATGTTATAGGCATCGATACAAAAAATGCTGTTCCATGTTCAGGAAAAACTGGAGAGGGTATAGATGAAATTTTAGAACAAATCATCTCTCAATTACCTGGACCTACCGGAAAACAAAATGATGATCTTAAATGTTTGTTAGTCGATAGTTGGTACGACACATATTTAGGAGTGGTAATTTTAGTAAGAGTGATAAATGGTAAACTATATAAAAATATGAAAGTCAAAATGCTCTCTACAGATCAAGATTATATAGTTGAAAAAGTAGGGGTATTTACGCCTAAACCAAAAGATATTGTAGAGCTAAAAACCGGTGAAATAGGCTTTATCACGACAGGTATTAAGATTTTATCAGAAACAAAAGTTGGTGATACCATTTGTGATGCATCAAAACCTAAAGTCCAACCCTTACCAGGTTTTAAACCAAGTAAACCAGTGGTTTTTTGTGGACTATTTCCGGTTGACAGTTCTGAATATCAAAAGTTGAAAGATGGGTTGGCAAAACTACAATTAAATGATTCTAGTTTTTCTTTTGAGGCAGAATCATCATCTGCACTTGGTTTGGGCTTTAGATGTGGATTTTTAGGATTATTACATCTTGAAATAATTACAGAAAGACTAGAGAGAGAATTTGATGTGAATTTACTCACAACAACACCTGGTGTTGTTTACAAACTAAACCTTATTAATGGTGAAGTTAAAGACTTACAAAATCCATCAAGTCTTCCTGATCCATCTCAAATAAAATTTATTGAGGAACCATGGATCAAAGCAACAATTATCACTCCAGATCAATATTTAGGATCCATTATAAAATTGTGTCAAGATAAGAGAGGAGTTCAGACAAATCTTAGTTACTCAGGGAATAGAGCTGTTCTAAACTACGAACTTCCTTTAAATGAAGTAGTCTTTGATTTTAATGATCGCATCAAATCTATGACTAGTGGATATGCAAGCTTTGATTATGATATAATTGGGCATAGAGAGGGAAATCTAGTCAAACTTGGAATACTTGTAAATAGTGAACCAGTTGATGCGCTAGCGATGATGATACATAAAGACTTTGCTCAAAAAACTGGGAGAGAAGTTTGTGAGAAGTTAAAGGATTTAATTCCAAGACATAATTTTATGATACCCGTACAAGCTGCAATAGGAGGAAAAATTATAGCTCGTGAGACAATAAAAGGTTTTAAAAAAGACGTATTAACAAAAATACATGGTGGCGGTGCTACTGATAGAAAAAGAAAATTACTAGAAAAGCAAAAAAAGGGTAAAGCAAGATCGAAACAATTTGGAAAGGTAGAAATACCACAAGAAGCATTCATAGGAGTTTTAAAAATAAACAAGGAAAGATAATGAGTAAAATTTATGATTGCGTGACTTTTTTCCAAGAAAACCTTCTAATGAAACTAAGATTTTCTATTTTAAAAGATTCTGTTGATAAGTTTGTTGTATGTGAGTCTATTTATGATCATAGAGGAAAATTTAAAGATTTAAATTTTTCTAAAGACAATTTTCCTGAATTAAAGGACAAAATTGATCACATTATTATAAGAAAAAAATTTCCAACAAACAATACTCCCTGGGAGAATCAATCCTATCAAAGAGAGTTTATATTTGAAGGGATAAGAGATGCAGTTGACGAGGATTTTATAATGTTTTCAGACCCTGATGAAATACCTAATCCAAAAAAAATTAAAAATATTGTTTTAAAAAAAAAATTTGGAATTTTTTTTCAAAATATGTATACGTATAAATTAAACTTATTTAATAAGTTCGAGTCTCCTTGGGAAGGTACTAGAATTTGCAAAAAAAAGGACTTAAAATCAATAAATTGGTTAAGAGAAAAAATTGTATCTAAAAATTTAAAATATGGAATTTGGAGATTTGATAAAGAAAAAAGCATTGAGATAATAAATGATGGAGGTTGGCATTTTAATTATTTACTTAGACCGGATGAAATATCTAAAAAATTTAAGAGTTTGGCCGAAACCAGTTGGGACAAAGAGGAGTACTTTAATGAGAATAATATAAAAGAAAAGATTAAACAAAAAATAGATTTATTTAATAGAGGACACACATTTGAAAGAGTAAATATAGATGACACATATCCAGAGTATTTACAAAAAAACCAAAACAAATTTAAAGAGTGGATTTTATAATGAGAACTAAAATTATTTCTGAAAGATTTAAGAAATTAAATAATTTTGCAATTGATAAGAAGCAAACTTACTTGAAATCAAAGCCATACCCTCATCTTGTAGTCAAAAATTTTTTTGATAAAAAATTCCTATCAAATGTACTTAAAGAATTTCCAAATCTTTCGAAAATAAATTCATCAAATAATTATAATAATAAAAATGAGATTAAATTTGCAAACAACAAAAGAGAAAATTTTAAAAAGAATACTAAAATTTTATTCGATTATTTAAATTCAAAAGATTTTTTAGATTTTCTCCAGAAAGTCACATCAATAAAAGAAAAGATATTGCCTGATCCGCATTTAAGTGGTGGTGGTTTACATGAAATAAAAAGAGGGGGTGTTTTGAAGATACACACGGATTTTAGCAAGCATCCATTTAAAAATCTTGACAGAAGAATAAATGTATTAATTTATTTGAACAAAAATTGGAAAAAAAACTATGGCGGAAATTTAGAACTTTGGAATAAAAGTATGGATAAATGTATTAAAAAAATAGCTCCAAATTTTAACACAATGGTTATTTTTTCAACAAATGATTTTACTAATCACGGACATCCTAATCCGCTTAAGTGCCCAAAAAATATGTCTAGAAAATCAGTTGCAACTTATTATTTTTCAAGAGGAAGACCATTAAGTGAGATTGCAAAAGTTATAAAAAAAAATACAACAGTTTTTAAGGGACGCCACGGAGATAAAAATGATGTTTCAGTTAAAAGAGAATATTTAAAAAATATGTTAAGAAATTTTAAATTCTATCAAAATCTAAAGAAGTTTGAAAAAAATTACTTAAGAACTGGAAAAACGAAAAGAAAAAGAGTCAATTAATTTAAGATGGAGAGGTGGCCGAGTGGTTGAAGGCGCACGCTTGGAAAGCGTGTAAAGGGGAAACTCTTTCATGGGTTCGAATCCCATTCTCTCCGCCATTAAATTTTAAGAAAATTAAATAAAATTAGATTTATCATTATTGTTAATATCAACAAAGATACCTGGTAAAATTTTATATTTAATATTTTTCTCTATCCAAAATGAAAAATATCTTTCAGCTAAAAAATCAAATATTCTAATTTGACCATAACCTTTCAACTTTTCTTTATCGAATAGATTTTCGCATTTAAAAATCCAGTCAAAAGTATTAATACATAAATTTTGGAACTTTTCCTTTTTTAAGATAAAAATACTAAAAGGAAGATATTGGGTTTTTGAATTGATATATTTCAGAAAATGTTTTTTTTCCGTTTCTTGCATAACAGCAGATGCTTTATTCAAACCATTATAGATATGAAACATATCAAAGTGTAAATTGATAGTATGATGTTTTTTTTTAAAAAGAATTAAAGGGTTTCTCAAAATATTTTTTTTTCCTTTTTTAAGAATTTTCATTAATTTATAACCAGTTACATTTTGAGGAGAAACTACAAAACCATCATACTTTAAATTATTTCCAGTAATAGATTTCATTAAATTATCATTTAAATTATGGACATCTATTTTTTTTTCATGATTTTCATTCAGCCAGTATCTTCTATAATGGCAAATACCCACCCAATCGTCATTTCCATATTTCTGTAATTCATTTTTCCATATCCAATATAGTGAGGTAAGTGTTCCAAATGTTTGATTTTTATTTGAAATATTATCATTTGTAGAATCTAATAACCAATTTTTTGGAAATTGTTGTTTTTGATTAATTGAACCACCCACAATAATATTTATGTCAAGATTATCTAGAAAATCAAAATATTTATTAGTGATACAATAAATTTTTAAATTATTGGATTTCATTCAATTAAATTTATAATTATAAGCATAAAAACAATTATAAATATATGATTATTTATTCAACAAAATTTAAAGATTTAAAAATCTTAAAATTTAAAAAAAAACAAGATTTAAGAGGTAATTTAATTAAAGTTTTTGATAAAAAAAATAAAATATTAAAATTTAATTGTTATGAAAGTTACTTAAGTTTATCTAAAAAGGGTTCAGTAAGAGGGTTACACGGTCAGAGTGGTAAATTTTCCCAGTCAAAAATTATTTATTGCGTGAAGGGAAAAATTTTGGATATAGCGATCGATTTAAGAAAAAACTCTAAAACATATTCTCAAATTTTTAAGAAAATTATAAGTCCAAAAAATTTATCTGGAATTTTAATCCCAAAAGGTTTTGCTCATGGAGTAATTGTTTTAGAAAAAAATACAATTCTTCTTAATTTAAGCTCTTCAAAATATAATCCAAAAAAAGAATTTGGGATAAATTTAAAATCATTAAATATAAAACTCCCTAAAATGAAATTGATTTTTTCAAATAAAGATAGAAATTTACAAAATCTTAACGAATTTTTGAAAATTAAAAAATGAAAATAGGAATAATTGGATCATCAGGATTTTTGGGTAAAAACTTAAAAAATTTTTTGGTTAAAAGAAAAAAAAAAGTAACCCTTTTTTCTTCGTTTAATTCTAATAAAAAAAATTGGATAACTAAAGTTTCCTACGAAATTAAAAGAAAAAAACCAGAAGTTTTAATCAATTGTTCTGCATATCAAAATTTGAGTTATTCACATAAGAATATTAAAAAACTTTTAAAGTCAAACTTGTATTCTAATATTTTTTTTTTAGATCAAGCTACTAAAAATAAAAATTTTAAAGCATATATTTCTTTTGGTACAAAATGGGAATTGGGAAATTCTAAAAAAGAGCCCTTAAATTTTTATGCAGCAACAAAACAAGCAAATGAAAGTTTTTTTAAATTTTATTCTAATAAAAGAATTTCGATTATTTCATTAAAAATATTTGATACGTACGGTAAAAATGATTTAAGAAAAAAATTCTTAAATGATCTGTTGAGATGCTACAAAAGAAATCGAGTGCTAAATATTACTCATGGTAAACAATATTTAGACTATGTTAATATAGACGATATATGTACTTTAATAGATTTAATTTTGAATAATTTAAAACAAAAAAAAAATATTGGTTTTAAAACTTATACTGTAAGTTCAAAAAAACCAATTAAACTATTGAGTCTTGTAAATAATTTGAAGAAAATCCTTGATAAAAAACTGATGGTAAATGTTGGAAATATTAAATATCGTTCTAACGAGTCGTTAAAACCAATTAAGGATTTCTCTAATTATCCTGGTTGGAAAATTCAAAATAACCTTATGAAAGATCTTAAAAAGATCTTTGATGGTTAATTAAAAAAAACTAAAATTTGTTCTTTTGTTTTATCAAATAATTTATCTCTTTTAGTTAAATATAATTTGATAGTTAGATCTAAACTTTTTTTAAGACCTAATTTGCATTTCCAACCTAAATCTTTATAAATTTTTTTAGATGATAGTTTTAGATATTTTTTTTCTTTAATTTTATTTTTTTTTATTAATATTTTTAAATTAGTTGATAATATTTTTTGAACAAGAACTAATATTTTTTTAACCTTGACTTGATTTTGTTTTCTCGGCGCTAAGTTATAGATATTTGTTTGATCAGAATTAGTTTTCTTAGAAACTAATAATATAATTCCATTAATAACGTCTAATATATGTAACCATGGCCTAGTAGAATTAATAGATCTGACTTTAACTGATTCCTTTTTTTTTATAGAATTCATGATATCTGGAATTAATCTATTTGAACCCCAATCCCCACCGCCTATTATATTACCAGATCTTATAATGATCATATCTTTATTTAAAAAACTAGAGTTATAACTTTGACTTAGAATATCCTGACATGATTTACTCGCACTATATGGATCTAACCCACCTAAATTAGAATTTTCTGTCAACGTTTTGTAGTTATTTAAATAAACTTTATCTGAAGTAAAAACTATTACCTTCTTAACTGATTTAATTTTTTTGATTAGTTCAAATATTTGTATTGTTCCAAATAGGTTAGTTTTGAATGTCTTTTCTGGGTTACGATAACCTTCATGAACTATTGGTTGGGAAGCTAAGTGAATAACTATTTCAGGATTAAATTTTTGAATTTTTTTTGTTATTTTCGAGAGATTGTTTATATCACAGTTTAAAGTTTTAATGGATTTCTTAAACTGATTTGTATTTGAAATGTAATTCTTATTAGTCATTTTAAGAGAAACACCCAAGATATTTGACTTAAAACAGTGCAGTGCAATACTTAACCATGATCCTACAAAACCTGAATTTCCAAAAACTAAAATTTTTTTGTTTCTTAAATTTTTATACATTTTTTTATTTCCAAACTTTCCATTGAGACTTATTAGTTTCCCATAATTTATTTAGCTCTTTCTTTTCTCTTAATGTATCCATGCATGCCCAAAAACCATTATGTTTGAAAGCTACTAGTTGATTAATTTTCGATATCCTTGGAAGACAATTTTTTTCAAATATAGTTTTGTCATTTTTAATGAAATTAAATATCTTTCTAGATAAAACAAAAAAACCACCATTAATATATTCTAATGGTTTTTCTTTTATCTTTTTAACTAAATTATTTTTACTGATTGATAATATTCCTTTAGGATTTTTATATTTTACTGCAGTTAATGTTGCAATTTTCTTATTTTTAATATGGAATTTGATTATTTTATTGATTTTAACATTCGAGAGACCATCACCATATGCTAAACAGAAATTATCATCATTTCCTATATATTTTTTAATTCTCTTTATTCTACCACCAGTCATAGTATGAAGACCAGTATTAACATAAGAAATTTTCCATTTTTCTTTTGAAGAATGGTTTTTTAAATAATTCTTAATCATATGACCTTTGTAACCTAAACAGATTATGAAATCTTTAATTCCATAAAATGAGTAAATTTTCATTATGTGCCAAATTATTGGTTTAGAACCAATTTTTATTAAGGGTTTTGGTTTAAGTTTAGTTTCTTCAGACAATCTAGTACCATATCCACCTGCTAATATAACTAATTTCATAATTACTAATAATCACCTCTATTAAATTTTCTTGATTAAGTCTATTTATATATACTTATTATCATGAAAAAAAATTACAAAGATATTACAATAATTCTGACGTTATATAAAACACCAACAGATAAATTAGATAATCTTATAAATTACAAAAATTACAAAATTTTAATTTTTGATCAAGAAGGAGACCAAAATACTAAAAAGTTTTTAAAAAAAAAACTTAAGCTAAAAGTGGATTATTTTGCGTCAAAACAAAATATCGGATTAACTAAATCTTCTAATATATTGCTATCAAAAGTTAAAACAAAATATTGTTTATTTACACAACCAGATATTCTTATTAATGAATCGGCAATTCGCATATTGTATGAAATTATTCTCCAAAATAAAAATTTGATTTTTGTATCTCCTAATCATTTTAAAAAAAAATGGAATAAATTTAAAAATAATGAATATCAAATAAAGAATAAAATAGATTTTTCATGTATTTTATGTGATGTAAATAAGCTTAAGAAAATCGGTTTTTTTGATGAGGATTTTTTTTTATACTGGGAAGATATCTTTTTAGAGAAAAAAATAAATATATCTAATTATAAAATGGCTATTGCTCTTAATGCAAAAGTAAACCATGATTCTAGTAATTCGTCATCAAGAAATTATAAAATAGAATACATTAGGTTATTGAACTTTATTTACGGTGAATTTGTTTATGATTACAAACTTAACAAATTAAGATTTATTAAAATATTCAGAAAATTAATACAAAATATATTTTTATTTATCTTTAATATTTTATTTTTTCAATTAAAAAAGGCTTTTAAGAATTTCGCGCTACTAAGTGGAATTTTAAAATTTTTAAAATTTTATATAAAAAAAAAAATATTATGATGAAAAAATTTTTGAATTTAGGATTACAACCTTTGGCAAATTCTTACATCACTAGAAATAAATTAAATCATAAAGAAAAAAAATTTAAACTGATTGTAGGATTTAACCCAAAAAATTACCTTGTTTCAATTCTAAACACTATACCAAAAGAAAAAATGTTCAACGATAAATACCCCTATAAATCTTCAGAGTCTCTTACAATGAAAAAATCATTCAAAGATTTATCAGTTGAAATAAAAAAAAAATTTAAACCAAATTTGATTTTAGAGATTGGAAGTAATGATGGTGCTTTTATTAAAAATTTTAAAAAAAATTGCGTTATTGGAGTTGAACCTTGCAAAAATCTTGCAAAGATAACAAGAGATAAGGGCTACAAAACATTTTCAGAATACTGGGATGTCTCATTAGCAAAGAAAATATCAAAAAAGAAGAAAATTGATGTCATTTATTCCGCGAACACTCTTAGTCACATTGAAAATTTTTCAGAGATTTTTAAGGCAGTAAATTTATCTTTAAGTGATAAGGGAATATTAATTCTAGAGGATCCATCTCTATTGGAATGCATAAAAAATGTTGCTTATGATCAATTTTACTGCGAGCATATTTATGTATTTTCAGCAATAGCATTGAAAAAAATACTAGATAAATTTAATTTTGAAATATTTGATATTCAAAATACCAAAACTCATGGGGGTTCAAATAGATACTTCATAAAAAGAAAAAAAAATTCCTTTTATAAGTTAAATCCTAATGTTCTAAAAAATATAGTTGTAGAAAAAAAAAATGGTCTTCACAAGTTTTCAACATACAAAAGGTTTGCAAATAAAGTTTTACTTTCAAAAAAACGTTTGATTCAAGTAGTTAAGAAAATAAAGAAAAATAAAAAAAGGATAATTGGATATGGAGCTACTGCTAAGTCATGCACCGTTTTAAATTATTGTAAAATTAATGATAAACAAATTGATTTTTTCTACGATACAACTTCTTACAAAATTAGTAAGTTTTTGCCAGGTAGCAAGATAGAGGTCAAAAAATATAAAAAATTAAAAAAAAATGTCACTGATTATGTTTTTTTGGGAGCATGGAACTTTAAAAAAGAAATTTTTAAAAAAGAGAGAGATTTTATAAAATCTGGTGGAAAGTTTATTACCCATATTCCTTATCCAAAAATTATTTAAAATCCTCAAAATTTATACCATTTTTATCTTTGTCAGATAAGATAGGTTTTTTTATCGGCCATTTAATATTAATTTTTTTATCATTCCATTTTATTGTTGTTTCGCTATTTTCATCTCTATACTTTGTGCATTTATAATAAACAGCACAAACTTTTGATAAACATAAAAATCCATGAGCGAAGTTTTCAGGAATAAAGAGTGAAAAATCTGAGTCTTGGGAAATTTTGATAGAAAAATACTTACCATATGTTTTAGAATTTTTTCTTAAATCAACAACAACATCAAGTATTTTGCCTTGGACGACCGTAATTATTTTTGCCTGACTGTTTTTTTTTTGAAAATGCATTCCTCTAAGAGTTTTTTTTTTGGAATATGAAAAACAATCAAAGATAAATTTTTTTTTTAAAACCTTGTTTTTTTCTACTTCTTTAAAAAAACCTCTTTTATCTCTGTAGATTGATGTTTTTAGAAGTACTAAATCTTTTATTTTAGTTTTTACTATTTTCATCTTTAAATCTTCTTATTATATCATTTTCTAAATTCAAATTAGGTTTCCACCCAGGAAGAATTTTAATTTTGCTCATTTTTATTTTAGATATCTTCTTATTTAAATATTTAACTCTAAGTTCTTTTTTCGATACTTTATTAATCTTAGAGACTAACTTTTTAATGTTAATATTTTTTGGTTGTTTTAAACAATAATTTCCACTCATAAAATTTTTATTTATGATGATATCAACTGCTTTTATAATATCTTTTACATGAATAATATTAAGCTCAAGTTTATCTGATACAATATTAGTTAATTTTTTATTTCTATAATTTTTGATTAATGTTGGAATTAGTTTTCGCCTATTATCAATTTCTGAGTAACTTTCATAAAATTTTAAATTATAAAATTTTAATTTTGAATTACTTGATAAATAGAAATTTAAAATCATTTCAAACGCAGATTTGGTTGACGCATAAAAATTTGAGGGTGAATGATCTTCTCCATGGATATGTTGCATCATTGTACCAAAGTTTATAACTTTATCTACTTTTGTATGAATTGTGTCTATTATCACACTTGGAAAAGTTATGTTAGATTGAATAAATAATGGTACTTCATCGTGTAAATGAGAATTTTTATATAGAGTTGCAAAATTTATAAAATAATCAATTTTTATATTTTTTAGATTAGGGTTTATTTCTTTTAAATTTGAAAAAAAAATAGATTTATAGGATTTTAGATATTTTTTCCTCAAATTGTTCAATTTTTTGTTTCTACGGTTTTTATTCCTTAAGATATCTATAACTTTATAACCTTTACTAAGTGCATGCTTTAAAAATAGATTTCCTATAAAACCTGACGATCCTGTAATAAGAATTGTTTTTTTTTTCAATTTATAATTTTTTTAAGTAGTTACTATATTCACAGTTTCCGTAAAATTTTATATTTTGTTTAATTCTTTTTCTATCAATCCATTTTTTTAATAATGATATTTCCTCTAAGCAAGCTATCTTAATTCCTTGAACTTCTTCAACTGATTTGACATAGTTTGATACATTTGTTAAATCATTCATTTTTCCAGCGTCAGACCATATTGCTCCTCTACCAATAAGTTCATATTTTAACATATTATTTTTTTTATACTCATTAATTAAATCAGTTATTTCTAATTCCCCTCTATTGGATGGCTTTAGTTTTTTTGCAAATTTGCAAACATTTTTATCAAAAAAATATAAACCAGTGATTGCTTTGTTGGAAACAAACTTTTTGGGTTTTTCTACAATATTTTCAATTTTATTATTTCTAATTGTAGCAACTCCATAGTTTTTTGGATTTAAGACCTCTTTTAAAAAGATTGTAGCTCCTATTTTATGTGTAGATGATTTTTCAAG
Source organism: uncultured Pelagibacteraceae bacterium (assembly GCA_902616645.1). GTDB lineage: Bacteria > Pseudomonadota > Alphaproteobacteria > Pelagibacterales > Pelagibacteraceae > Pelagibacter. Next base: position 86,283 of record CACMTO010000002.1, on the reverse strand, counting down.
TTTTTTAGTCAAACTTTGTCCATAAAAGAAATTGTCTCCAAGTATCAAAGCAACGTTATCTCCTCCAATAAATGATTTTCCTAAATTAAATGCGTCTGGCAATCCCCTAGGTTTACTCTGAACTTTGTAAATTATTTTGATACCAAATCTTGAGCCATTTCCTAACAAATTCTTAAAGTTTTCTATTTGCCCAGGATTTACAATCATTAAAATCACTTTTATATTTGCTAGCATCATTATTGACAAAGGATAGAATATCATTGGCTTGTCGTGAATAGGTAAAAGCTGTTTGTTTACAGCTTTAGTTAATGGACTTAACCGTGTGCCAAAACCACCTGCAAGAATTATACCTTTTTTAATCATTTTGGTTTGTAAATACACAGCATATATTAAAACTTCTGTATTTAAATACTATAATTTATGATATTATAATTTTTTCCAAAAAATGAAAAAAAATACATATCAAGCAGATTCAATCAAAGTTTTAAAGGGTCTTGAAGCAGTTCGTAAAAGACCTGGAATGTATATTGGTGATACGGATGATGGAACTGGATTACATCATATGGTTTATGAGGTAGTTGATAATTCTATTGATGAAGCGCTAGCAGGTTATTGTAAAAATATTCATGTTTTCGTAAATTCAGATGGGACTATAACTGTTAAAGACGATGGTAGAGGGATACCTGTTGATATTCACAAGGGAGAAAAAAAGTCTGCCGCAGAAGTGATCATGACACAATTACATGCAGGTGGTAAATTTGATCACAATTCTTATAAAGTTTCAGGTGGTCTTCACGGAGTAGGTGTCTCAGTTGTTAATGCTCTCTCAAAAAATCTTAAATTAGAGATTAATAGAGATGGAAAAAAACATTATATTGAGTTTAATGATGGTAAAGCAAAATCACCTTTAAAAATTATTGGAAAATCAAAAGAGACCGGTACTTTAATAACCTTTTTACCATCTACAGAAGTTTTCTCCTCAGTCAAATTTAGTAGCAATATTATTACAAAAAGAATGAGAGAGTTAGCTTTTCTTAACAAAGGTATTAAGATTACATTGTCAGATTTGACTCAAAAAAAAGAAAAAAATTTTGAATTTAAATATGATGGAGGTATCCTAGAATTTGTAGAATTCCTTGATGAAAAAAGAGATAAACTAATTAATAAGAGTGGAAATGATTTATTTAAAAAACCAATTTATATTAATGGAAAAAAAGATTCAATAGAAATTGAATGTTCTTTAAAATGGAATGCAACCTATTCAGAAGATGTCTTACCCTACACAAATAATATTTTTCAAAAAGATGGGGGTACTCATCTTCTAGGTTTTAGGAGTGCACTAACGAGAGTGATCAATAAATATGCAAATGAGCACAATCTTTTAAAGAAGAATAAACTTACAATATCAGGGGATGACATTAAAGAAGGATTAACTTGCGTGCTATCTATAAAAATTCCAGATCCTAAATTTTCATCTCAAACAAAAGACAAGTTAGTATCATCAGAAGTAAGAATGATTGTTGAAAATATTATCAATGAGAAATTATCTATATGGTTTGACCAAAATCCAAGTGTAGCAAAAATTGTGTTAGCAAAAATAATTCAAGCTGCATTAGCTAGAGATGTTGCAAGAAAAGCTAGAGAAAATGTTAGAAGGAAAGGGTCCTTAGAGTTAAGTGGTCTACCTGGTAAACTAGCTGATTGTCAGATAGGTAAGCAAGATGGCACTGAATTATTTATTGTGGAAGGAGATTCAGCTGGAGGGTCAGCAAAACAAGGAAGGAACAGATTAAATCAAGCTGTTCTTCCTTTAAGAGGAAAAATCTTAAATACTTATGTTGAAGATTTAAAAAATAATAAGAATGGAAATGGAAAAATAAATGGCTCAGACCAAAGAACTAAAGCATTATCAAAAATGATATCATCAAATGAAATTTTAACTTTAATCAATGCGCTTGGCTTGGACCCTAAATCTCAAGAAATAGATTTAAAAGATTTGAGATATGGAAAAATTATTATAATGACTGATGCTGACGTTGATGGTTCACATATAAGAGCTTTATTACTTACTTTCTTTAACAACAAACCTTTTAATAAATTAATCGAAAACGGCCATGTGTATTTAGCCCAACCCCCTTTATTTAAAATAAATAAAGGCTCGAAAGGTATTTACATAAAAGATGAAAAAGAATTATTGGATTATATTTTAAGTAATAATAAAAGCCTTAAAAAAATGAAAAAAGGATCAAAGGAATTTGATAAAATTTTGGATTTGGAAAAATCAAAGATGAATATACAGAGATTTAAGGGATTGGGAGAGATGAATCCAGAGGAGTTGTGGAATACAACTTTAAATCCAGAAACTAGAAATTTACTTCAAGTTCAATATTCAAAGGACCTAAAAAAAGATCAACATTTAATTCATACGTTAATGGGAAATGATGTGGGATTAAGAAAAGATTTTATAATTTCGAATGCAATCAATGTTCATAACCTTGATATTTAATAATGAAGTTTTTTGAAACTTCAAAATTTTATTCATTAAAAAAATCTACCTACGTAACTCTGAGATGGATTGGTATTATAGGTCAGTTAATCTCAATTTATTTTGTTTACTATTTCTTAAATTTTAAGTTTGATTTTTTCTATGCAAATATTGTAGTTTTAATTGGGATAATAAGTAATTTATACTTAATATCAGTTTATAAAAAAATACAATTAACAGAAAAATCAGCATCAATTTTTTTAGTTATCGATATTTTGCAGTTGGGAGCGTTAGTTTACTTAACAGGTGGGATTACAAATCCTTTTATAATTTTTATTATTATTCCAAGTATATTTGCTTCATCTAATTTAAGTTTTAAGACAAATATTTTATTAGTTATTATTACAATACTAATAATAATTTTTCTTACATTTATTTCAATGGAGCTACCAAAACCTTTGAATGAACATTTTCACGTCGATCCTTATTATTATTATTCGATACCAATTGCATTAATTATAGCCTTGGTTTTTTTGTGCTATTTTGCAATTATTTTTGGAACCGAGTCTAGAATTCGTGAGGAAGCTTTAAATAAAATGGAAAAGATAATGGCTAATGAGCATGAGATGTTATCATTAGGAGGTCAAGCTGCGGCAGCAGCACATTCTTTAGGTACACCACTTTCCACTATCAAAATAATAACTCAAGAACTTAAGGAACAGCTTAAAGATCAAAAGAATATTATTCAAGATGTTGAATTACTTTCAAGCCAGGTAGAGAGATGTAATCAAATTTTGACCAAACTATCTTTAAACCCCAATGAAGAAGACGAATTTATTGATGAAGATTTTAGTATAAGGGATTATTTAAAAGAAATAATTTTATCATTTAATGAGACAAGTAAAAAAAATTTTATACTAAATTGTGATCAAGATTCAAATCCAAAAAAAATGACGAAATCTATAGAAATTGTCTATGGTTTAAGAAATTTCATTGGCAATGCAAATAAATTTAGTATTGATAAAATCTTTATAAATTTAAAAAGTGACAGTGAAAATACTGAAGTCTCAATTGAAGATGACGGCCCTGGTTTTTCTAACGATATTTTATCCAAAATAGGAGAACCTTATTTAAAATCGTTCTCTAAAAAAAATAAGGTAAAATCAGGTTTAGGATTAGGCATATTCATCGGTAAAACTTTACTTGAAAAAAATTTTGCTTCTGTAAGTTGTAACAATTCAAAAACTCGTACTGGTGCAGAAATAATTATTAAATGGAAAAATAAAGATCTTTTTAATATTTAGTGTAATTTATTTTTCTTATTAAATAATTCACTTAATTGAGATATCATAACATCACCAAGTTCACTTACATCTGTAATTTTAATTGCTCTATTATAATACCTTGAAACATCATGACCTATTCCAATTGCTAAAATTTCAATTTCAGTTTTATCCTCAATATTTTTCACAATTTTTTTCAAGTGTTTCTCCAAGAAATCACCAGAGTTAACAGATAATGTTGAGTCATCCACTGGAGCTCCATCAGAAATAACCATTAATATTTTTCTCTCCTCTTTTCTTTTTTTAATTCTATTGAATGCCCATGATATAGCTTCACCATCTATATTTTCTTTTAATAGCCCCTCTTTCAACATTAGACCAAGGTTATTTTTTGCTTGTCTCCATTGAGTGTCTGCACTTTTATAAATTATATGTCTTAAATCATTCAATCTTCCAGGTGCCTTTATTTTACCATTTTGATTCCAAAGCTCTCGACTCTGACCACCTTTCCAATTTTTTGTAGTAAAACCCAATATTTCAACTTTAACAGAACATCTTTCAAGTGTCCGAGATAAAATGTCTGCACATATAGCTGCAATAGTTATAGGTCTACCCCTCATTGACCCTGAATTATCAATCAATAGAGTAACGATTGTATCCTTGAAGTCTAAGTCTTTTTCTTTTTTAAAAGACAGAGAATTATAGGGGTCGATTATAATTCTTGGTAATTTTGAGCTATCAAGTAAACCTTCCTCAAGATCGAATTCCCAAGCTCTATTCTGTTTAGCTAACAGTTGTCTTTGAAGTTTATTTGCTAGTTTTGTAATTAAATCTTGAAAACTAATTAATTGTTGGTCTAATGTTTTTCTGAGTTTTTGGACATCGTTTGAATTTTCTAAATTTTCTGCTTTTATGATTTCATCATATTCAGTCGTAAATATTTTGTAATCTAAATTTAAATTTATTTTATTTTTTTTCTGGACAACCTGGTTTTCTTCTTTTTGATCTAAGTTTGTATCTAATAATTGGTCATCTAATCTATATTCATCTATATCATATTCTGAGTCCATACTTCCACTACTATCATCTTCACTATTTTCTTCTTCTTTATCATTAGTATCATTTTCGTTATTTTCGTTTGAGCTAGTGTTATTCTGATTATCTTCATTTTTATTCTCGTTTTCCTTAATATCTTCTGAATGAAGTACATCCATTTTCTCTAATATTTTAGAAAATCTTATTGAGTATTCATTTTGAGACTCAAAATTTTCCTTTAGAAATTTAGAGTGGTCTTTAATTGCTTTATCAAAATCATTTTCCCAAAAATCCAATATCTTCTGACTCAAATCATTTAACTTAATATCGTGAAAATTTTTAAGCATATAAAGTTCGAAAGCTTCAGCGATCGTCACATCTTCTTTTTTTTGAAGTTGATCTTTTTTTTTAGATTTTATGATTTCATTATAGTTATCTTTAATATTCTTTTTAATTCCACTTAACATTTTAAAACCTAGTGCCTCATATCTAATTTTTTCTGCTATAGAATAAAGCAATTTACAAGAAGACTTAGATGGAAGATTTTTATAATAAATTTCTTCATCTGAAAATTTTCTTTTTAAAGCAGCTATATCAGCTTCTGCTCGTGCTCGTAAAAAATCATATTTTGAATTGATATTATCTATTTCGAAAATTTCATCTTTTTTTATTTTTTGATTTTCATCTAATTTTTGAAAAGTATCAAATTCGCCGGAAATAGCTTTGATTGTAGAGTTCAAAGCTGTTCTTAATTTTTCTTTTAAGCTTTCACTTTTAGGATTGTATGTCATTAAATTTGAATATTTGCGAGAGACTCAGGTAATTCTTCACCAAAACATCTTTGATAATATTCCGCAATAGTATTTTTTTCGATGTCATCACATTTATTCAAAAAAGTGACTCTAAATGCATATCCTGTATCTTTAAAAATCTCAGTGTTTTCTGCCCAATGAAGTACAGTTCTTGGGCTCATCACAGTTGATATGTCGCCAGACATAAAGCCTTTTCTAGTCAGAGAAGCAACTTTTATCATATTAGAAACTTTTTCTTTACCTTTTGCATTATCTAAAATTTTGTTTTTTGATAAAATTATTTCCATTTCTTTCTCAAGACTTAGATAATTAAGAGTTGTAACAATGTTCCATCTATCCATTTGCCCTTGGTTAATTTGTTGTGTGCCATGGTATAATCCACTTGTATCACCCAGACCAATAGTGTTGGATGTTGCAAAAAGTCTAAAAAATTTATTTTGTTTAATTACTTTATTTTTATCTAATAGAGTAAAATTACCATCAGACTCCAAAACTCTTTGAATAACAAACATTACATCTGGCCTTCCAGCATCATATTCGTCAAAAACTAAAGCTACTGGATTTTGTATCGACCAAGGAAGAATACCTTCATTAAATTCTGTGACTTGTTTTCCATCTTTTAAAACAATAGCATCCTTACCAATTAAATCTATTCTACTTACATGACTATCTAAATTAATTCTTATACATGGCCAATTTAATCTAGCTGCTATTTGTTCTATATGAGTTGATTTTCCAGTTCCATGGTAACCTTGAACTAAAACTCTTTTATTAAAAGCGAAGCCAGAAATTATTGCGAGGGTAGTATCTTTATCAAATTTGTAATTTTTATCTATTTCAGGAACATGCTCAGTTTTTTTTGAAAAGGCACTAACCTCCATCTCAGAGTCAATCCCAAAAGTTTGTTTGATTGAAACTTTTATATCTGGCTCAATATTTAAATTAGGTGTCAATTCTATTCCTATAAGTGTTTTTTAATTGTGTATAAGCTAAAGTTATCAGTTTAAGTTTTTCCTCGTATTTTTTATTACCAGAATTCATATCAGGGTGAAATTTTTTGACAAGTATTTTGAATTTTGCTTGAATTTTGTGCCATTTTAAACCTACTGAAACACCAAGAATACCAAAAGCCTTAATATCCTTGTGATCAAATTTAAATTGACGCATATGATTGTATTCACTTTTAAAATTATCTTTATCATTTTCATCTTTTAAAGTGTTATTCCATAAAACCTTAAAAAAGTTATCCGAAGAACTAAAACTTTGTGTTGGTTTATGCCAAATCATGTCAGATTTTAAAAAATTCATTATCTGATTATCACTCATTCCTGAAAAATAATTCCAATTTTTATTAAACTCTTTTACATGTTCTAGGCATAACATTCTGAATTTTTTGCTATTATCCTTTTCCACAGGAGCTTTATATTTTCCTATTTCTTTACAATTATTCCAATCACAGATATTTTTCATGTTATAATATTCTTATTTATGAATATAAATCAGTTAATTTCAATTGTTAAAAAGAAATTAGAAAAAGATATAAACATTGAAAAAATTAAAGTTGAGGATAAATCATTCTTACACAAAGGCCATGCTGGTAACAAATTAGGTAAATTTCATTTGAAGATTTCAATTCAATCAAAAGATTTAAAAAAAATGGATAGAATAAAAAGTAATAAAAAAATCTATTCTATCTTAAGTCTTGAGATGAGGGATTTTATACACTCTCTGCAAATATTAATTGAGTAACTGGTTTTTTAAAAAATAAGTTATTTTTTGTTTTTTGTATTCTTTATTAATAATAGGAGAACCAATTTTTTTTAATAGAACTAAATTAATCATATTAGATCTATTTTTTTTGTCTTTAACCATAAAAGAAGTGATTTTATTACAATCTTTTATGGAAAAATAATTTTTCAAATTATGTGGTAAGTTTGATTTTTTAATGTGTTTTATGACAGAGTTATAATCATTTCTTTTCAATATTTTGTTATTTAAACTAAATTTTAAAGCTGCATTTATACCTAATAGAACAGCCTCACCATGATTTAATTTATTAGAAAAATTTATTGAAGCTTCATAAGCATGAGCAAATGTATGACCAAAATTTAAAATTTTTCTCAAATTTTTTTCCTTTTCATCTTTTTCAACAACAAATTTTTTTATTTTACAACTTTCATAAATTGTTTTTTCTATAAAAGGCGATTTTAAGTTGATAATATTTTCAAAATTTTTACATAAAAATTGATATAATTTCTTATTTGCAATTAATGAGTGTTTTAAAATTTCTCCATATCCACAAATAAATTCTCTTTTAGGTAAAGTTTTTAAAAAAACTATATCACTTACTACAATGTTTGGTTGATAAAAACTTCCAATTTGATTCTTTCCATATATATTATTAACTCCTGTTTTACCTCCTATAGAAGAGTCGACTTGGGCTAAAAGAGTAGTTGGAATATTAACAAGCTTGAGGCCTCTTTTAAATAAACTTGCAGTAAATCCGCCTATGTCGCCTGTAATTCCACCTCCTATTGAGATTAAACAATCTCCTCTAGAAAAATTTTTTTTAAATAAGATTTGAAGAATAGATTGTACAGTTTTAATATTTTTATTTTTTTCATTGGCATTAAAAAGATAAAAAGTTTTTTCACATTTTAAGGATGTTTTGATTTTATTAATAAGATTTTTTGGTACTCTTTTGTCAATAAGTAACAAACATTTCTTGAACTCAATAGAATCGGCAGATAATAATTTTGGAAGTTTTGAGATTAAATTATTTCCAATTACCACATTATATTTTTGTGATCCTGCACTAATTTTCAGTTTTTTTTGACTCATATATGTCTATTATTTTATTAACTACTTCATTTTTTGTTAAATCACTACAATCAACTTTAAACATTGCTTTAGAGTATTGTTTATTACGTGAATTAATCATTTCTATCAGCTCACTTTTTGTTGATTTAAAAGCAACTGGTCTTTTGGAGCTACCAATTATTCTTTCGATAAGTATTTTTGTTTCCCAATTTAACCAAAAAGAGAGATTACTTGATAATACTGCTTTTTGGATCTCTTTATTAAGAAATCCCCCTCCACCTAGCGCAATAATAGATCTTTTTTTTTTTAATAGATTTAAAGTTAATTTTTTTTCATATTCTCTAAAAAAATTTTCACCCTTTTCCTTGAATATTTTTGATATCTTCATACCCATTTCATTTTCTATACATTGATCTGTATCAAAAAATTCTAAATTTAATTTTTTAGAAATCATCAAGCCAATAGAGCTCTTACCTGAGCCCATCATACCTAAAAAAACTATGTTTTTTCCTGAATTCATAACTTTCTATATTGAAAAACCACAAATATGTCTTAATTTGAAAATAACTAAAGTTATATGCAATTTATAAAAAAAACAAGATCAAGCCCAAGTTTAATAGGTTTGACAATAAAAATTTCTTTATTTTTAGTTATTATACTAGCAATTATTTTTTTACTTAACAAAATAGAGTTTCCTGCTCCAGTAAAAGAAATAGAAAAAATTATTCCTAATGAGAATTTTAAAGTTGTTAAATAATAAATATTTTTCAATTATTTTTTTTTTAATTTTTAGTTCAGCTGCTATGGCAGATGAAAAACCTGTTGATATCTGGAATATTGATAAAAAAAAAATAGAAGAAATTTCTAGCAATGATAATAACTCTAAAAAAGATAAAAATGAGAAAAAACTTGATAATAATATTTACAGCACACAACCAATTAAACAATTAAAAGAAATTCAATTCGATGAGAATTTAAATACTAAGGATTTTAAGATTATTGGTCTTTTTGATCCAGAGGATTATGACCTAGATATCCATATGTGGTCAAATTCAGATGGTGATCAACTTAAAAATATATTCTCAAAATTATTAAAATTAAATCTTTCAAATGATGCTTCTGAAATTTTAAATATTTCAATATTAACAAATTCGTATATGCCAAAAAAAAATATTTCAGAACAAGAGTTTTTAAAATTTAAGTCTGATTGGTTGATTAAAAATGGAGATTTAGACCTTATTGAAGAATATATTATTAAAAATGAGATCTTCAATACAAGTTCTAAATTAAGTAGATACTTAGTTGATTATTATTTATCAAATGCTGAAATCAATAAATCTTGCGAAATTTTCTCAAAAAACTCAAAACCTATTAATGATGACTATCTGGCAAAATTTAACATTTATTGTCTACTCTGGTCTAATAAAAAAGATGAAGCTCAATTAGTATACGATCTTAAAAAAGAAACAGGTTTTAATGACAAATATTTTGATGAAAAGATAAATTATTTGTTTGGATACACTTCAAAAATAAAACAAGATGTATCTGAAAAATCTATTTTAGATTTTCATTTAGCTCATCAGACAGATCCTGAATTTAAATTTGAACCAAAAGATAAAACAAAAAAAATAATCTGGAAATATTTATCTTCATCAAATTTATTAACATCCTTTAAAGATATTGAAACTTCTGAACTTGATAAAATTTCAACAATCGAAAAAGCAGTTCATAATAAAAATTATCCAGAGAAAGATCTTTATGAATTATACAAAAGATTTCAGTTTAATATTAATCAACTTTTAAACGCTAAAATTATCTATAAATCATTGTCTAGCATCGAGGCTCGTGCATTAATTTATCAAAAGATTTTGCTTGAGTCGCAAATGATTGAGAAGTTAGAGCTTTTGAAAATATTGAAAAATTCTTTTGCGAATGAAAATAAAGAAAATGCTTTTGATATAGAACTGAAAAAATTTTTAAAAGATATTGATATAGATGATATTCCATCTAATTTAACAAGTTTTTATCTTGAAAATATGGTTAAAGATAAAAAAATAAACAAAAAAATTAAATTTAATAATGAAATAATTCATCAATCAAAGTTAATTAATTATTTTAATGGTGATTTTTCAAAAAATAAAATTGAAAAAGATATTAATAATTTTTTGAAAAAAGTTAAAAAAAATAAAAAATATTCACTTTCTAAAAAAGATATTATTCTAATCGAGTCCTTGAAATCAGATGGAATAAAAATTGATAAAAAATATGACAATCTATATATGATTAATTCTTCTGAAATACCAACCGATTTACAAGTGATAATTAATAATAATGAAAAAGGGGCTGCATTGTTAAGAATTGCAGAAGTTATTGGTCAAGATGATTTAGAAAGAATTGATGAGGATACAATTTATTTCATTATTGCAACATTAAACGAATTAAATATAGATATTATTAGAAATAAAATTCTCCTCAAAGTTCTTCCTTTAAAAGTTTAAAAATTAGTTTATTTATCTATTTCATGAGTATTAAAGATATAATTACTGTTCCCGATGAAACCCTGAAGAAGATATCTGAACCTATAGAAAAAGTTGGAGAGAATGAAAAAAAACTTATACATGATTTATTTGAAACTATGTATAATTCTAATGGCATAGGATTAGCTGCAGTACAAGTAGGTATACTTAAGAGAATTGTTGTAATAGATATATCAACTAAAGATGGAAAAAAAAAGCCTATGAGCTTTATAAACCCATCTATTAAAAAAATAAGTGATGAAACATCAGTGTATGAGGAAGGGTGTTTATCAATACCTAATACTTTTATTAAAATTGAAAGACCTAAAACGTGTGAAGTTGAATATATAGATATTGAAGGGAATAAGAAAAATTTAATATGTGACGGGCTTTTATCTACTTGTCTTCAACATGAGATAAACCATTTAGATGGCAAACTGATAATTGATCATCTATCAAAATTAAAAAGGGATCTAATTATAAAAAAAATTTCAAAATTCAAAGAAAGCCCAGATAGAATAATAGTTTAGTTATGGAAAAAAGAATAATCTTTTTGGGTACACCTTTATTTGCAGTGCCGATATTAGAGTCATTACATAAAAATGGTTATCCAATTAATACTGTATATACACAGCCACCACAAAAATCTAATCGTGGTTTAAGAATAAATAAATCTCCCATTCATAGTACTGCAGAAAAATTAAATATTAAAATAAGGACTCCAAAAAATTTGAAATCTAACATGGAGGAATTTAACTTCTTTAAGAATTTGAATGCAGATTTAGCAGTTGTAGTGGCCTATGGAAAAATTATCCCTAAAGAATATTTAAATTTAACAAAGAAAGGTTTTATAAATGTTCATGGTTCAATTTTGCCCAGATGGAGAGGTGCTGCACCAATTCAAAGATCAATAATGAATTTAGATAAACAGACAGGTATTAGTATAATGAAATTAGAGGAAAAATTAGATAGTGGCCCAGTAAGTAACATTTATAAGATAAAATTGGGTAAAAATGAAAATGCACAGATAATATCAAATAGATTATCTTTATTAGCATCAGACAAAATTTTAGATAATGTTTCTGATATTTTTAATAATAAAGTAAAATTTATAGCTCAAGACCATTCAAAAGCAACATATGCTAAAAAGATTTCAAAAAGTGATGGAAAAATTGATTGGAGTGATGATGCAACTAAAATTTTGGGAAAAATCAATGGCTTATTCTCTACTCCAGGGGCATTTTTTAATTTTAATTCTGAGAGATATAAAATTTTAAAAGCTGAAATTAGTAAAGGCGTAGGGAAAATTGGAGAAGTAATCAATGAAAAATTAGAGATTGCATGTGGTAATAAGAAATCAATAAAAATTTTAATAATTCAAAGACAAGGGAAAAAACCTCAGAAAATTGAGGAATTTATGCTTGGATCTCAAATTAAAAAAGGGACAATATTATCAAGTGCCTAGATATCAAATATTAATAGAGTATGCAGGAAGCAATTTTAGAGGTTGGCAAATCCAAAAAAAAGGTAAAACTGTTCAAGGATTAATTCAAGAAAAAGTCTCAATAATTTTAAAAGAAAAAATAATTGTATATGGTGCCGGAAGATTGGATAGTGGTGTGCATGCTATTGGACAATCAGCTCATTTTGATTGTTTAACAAAAATTGAAAAAAAAGATAGTTTCTTAAAATCTATAAATTTTTTTTTAAAAAAAGAAAATGTTTCAATTTTATCGATAAAAAAAAGAAATAGAAATTTTCATGCCAGGTTTTCTGCAAAAATTCGGGTTTATAATTATAAAATTATAAATCGTTTAAGTATTCCTGTTTTACATAAAAATAGAAGTTGGCATGTTATAAAAAAACTTAATTTGAATTTAATGAAAGAGGGCGCAAAAATATTAATGGGAACTAAAGATTTTTCAACTTTCAGAGCTTCAAGCTGTCGAGCAAAAAGTCCAATAAAGACGTTGGAGTTAGTCAAGATAATCTCATCTAAAAATATAATCGATATAGAGTTTAGATCTAAATCTTTTTTACAACAACAAGTACGTTCCATGGTTGGTTGTTTAAAATTCTTAGGTGAAAAAAAATGGTCTTTAAAAAAATTTGACGATGTTACAAAATCAAAAAAAAGAACTTTATGTGCACCACCCGCACCACCCGAAGGTCTCTATTTAACGAAAGTTATTTATTGATTTTTTTTATTTTTCATAGCGAATTTTTTATTTATCCGCCATCGAGATTCTTGTCTAACAATATAACCACAACAATTTTTTGAACCACATTTACATGGAAATTGTTTATAGTCTTCATCATAACCAAAACCGTAATCACAAGTAAATTCCTCACCTTTTTTAATATCACGAATAGCTGTAATCCATACTTTAAAACCTTTTCCATCGTAATCACAATTATTATCACAGCTATGATTTACTAGACCTGCAATATTCCATGAAAAGTCTCCATCTAGAGTATATCTTTTATTTAATGTAAATAAGTAAATAGGTTTTTTGTTGTCGAATTTATTTGATTCATCTACTTCTTTATTCGTAATAATTTTACCAATGTAGTTTATTATCTTTGTACCCTCTTTGATATCACGTGTAGCGTAAAGACCTTTGCCTTTTTTATCAATTTTAGATTTCTTAATTCTATAAAGTTTCATGTAAATGAATTATTATTTTACAGGTTTAAATCAATTGAAATCTACAAGTGCGTTAACATGTTCATTAGCACTTTCGGATAATGCATTTAAGTCATAACCCCCTTCAAGTATAGAAACAACTTTCCCTTTGGTAAATTTATTTGTTGCAGCCAATGTCCTTTTGGTTATGTCATAGAAGTCTTTGGAGCTTAGTTGAAATTGAGCCAAAGGATCATCTTTGTGAGCATCAAATCCAGCTGAAAATAATAAAAAATCAGGTTTATATTCTACTAACCTCTCTAAAACTCTATCAAATGCGTTAAAATATTGCTCGGAGTTTGTACCTGCTGGCAAGGGTATATTTAAAGAATTATTAAAATCACCTTTATCTTCTTCTGTACCTCCTCCAGGATAAAAGGGGAATTGGTGTGTTGAAATATATAATGAATTTTTATTATGCCGCATAACATCATAATTGCCATTTCCCCAGTGAACATCAAAATCTACACATGCAATTTTTTTATATTTATATTTTTTGATTAAATAATTAGTGGCAACCCCTGCATTTGATATACAACAGAATCCCATTGCCTTATCTTTTTCTGCATGATGTCCAGGAGGTCTTGCTAAACAAAATGCATTCTTAAATTCTTTATTTTCTATTCCATCTATTGCTCTGATTGTTGAACCAGCAGCGTCAAATACCGCTTTTTTACTGTCAGGTGATATGACAGTATCTCCATCTAAAAATTTTAAACCCTTTTGTGGAAAAGAATTCTTTAAATTTTTAATATATTCTTTTGAGTGTGTCATTGCCAATATATCTTCAGGTACATTATCTGGTTTTTTCCAAATCAGATCGCTTCTTTTTTTTAATCTTTTTTTTATGGCAACTACTCTTTTTGGCTGTTCAGGATGACCGTTACCTGTGTCATGTTTTTCATAAGAGTCAGAATTTATTATCGCTGTATTCATTTAAAATAATTTTGTAAAATGTTCTCATAAATTCTTGTTAGATTTTTTAAATCTTTTACAGACACTGCTTCATCGATCTTATGCATAGTTTTTCCTACTAAACCAAATTCTAAACCAGGTGATATTTTTCTAATAAATCTTAAATCTGATGTTCCGCCAGTAGTAGATAATTTCGGCTTTAATTTAGTAATTTTTTTAATTATGTTTTGTATCATAAATGTCGTTTTGTTTGGCTTTGTTAAAAAAGCTTCACCAGAAACGTGATAATCAATTTTAAATTTTGTTTTGTTTTTCTTGGTTATCTTTTTAAAAATTTTATTAAGTCTCTTTTTAATAGAGTTTGAAGAATGCATATTGTTAAACCTTATATTAAAAGTAGCTTCCGCTGATCCAGGAATAATATTGTCTGCATTATTATCTATATTTATTTTAGTAACTTCTAAATTAGTTGGTTGGAAGTGTTTATTTCCTTTATCAAATTTAATATCTTTGATTTCTTTTAGGATTTGCACCAACGATGTTGAAGGATTATTTCCTCTATATTGATAAGCTACGTGACATTGTTCACCTATAACTCTAATTTTACCAGTTATACTACCTCTACGACCAATTTTAATCATTTCACCTAATTTATTTGGATTAGTAGGTTCACCAACAAGGCAAAAATTTATTCTCTCTTTTCTTTTTTTTAGATATTCTACAACTTTTTTAGTACCATTTATTGCATCACCTTCTTCATCACCTGTTATCAATAAACTAATTGATCCATTAAATTTTTTATTTTTTGACAAAAAAGTGCTAACAGCAGAAACGAAGGCTGCAACAGAACTTTTCATATCATTTGCACCTCTTCCAATTAAATGATTATTTTTGACAGATGGTTTAAATGGATTTACCGTCCAGTCTTTTATACTTCCAGGCGGAACGACATCCAAATGTCCAGCAAAGCAAAAATTAGGTTCTTTAGTTCCTTTTCTTGCATATAAATTTTTTACCGGTTTAAAACCTTTTTCTTTAAATTCTAATATTTTTATTTTAAATCCTAGTTTCTTTAATTTCTTTTCTAAAAATCTCATAACACCCGCATCAATTGGAGTAATTGAAGGAAACTTGATTAGCTCTTTGGCTAATTTTAATTCATTTAAAGTTTTCATTTTTAATCTCTAAGGAGGTCGTTTATAGATGTTTTAGATCTTGTTTTTTCATCAACCTGTTTAATTATTACCGCACAATAAAGTGATGGCGCAGACGGATTATTTCTGTCTGGCATTGACCCTGGAACAACGACTGAATAAGGTGGAATTCTACCATAAGAAATTTTTCCAGTTTTTCTATCTACTATTTTAGTTGACTGTCCAATATACATCCCCATACTTAAAACTGAACCTTCTCCAACAATTACACCTTCAACTACCTCAGACATTGCACCTAAAAATACATTATCCTCAACTATTGTTGGTAAAGCCTGCGCAGGTTCTAATACACCTCCAACTCCAGAGCCTGCTGAGATATGACAATTCTTACCAATTTGACAACAACTGCCTGCTCTTGCAAAAGTATCTATCATTGTTCCTTCATCGATATAAGCTCCAATGTTAACATAACATGGCATTAGAACTGCATTTTTTCCAACATAAGATCCTTTTCTCACTGGTGAGTTTGGAACCATTCTGAAGCCTGCTTTTTCGTGATCAGCCTTGCTCCATCCAGCTGTCTTACCTTTGAGTAAATGTGATTTATCATACCAACTGCTATAGGGACCGTTTAAGTTTTCCATTGGATATATCCTGAAACTTAGCATAATAGCTTTTTTAAGATACTGATGAGTTACCCATTCCCCATTAATTTTTTCTGCAACTCTTGATTTACCACTATCTAAATCACTAATTACTTGATTGATCGCATTCTTGATACTTTGATCTGAGTTTTGATTTACTTGATCTTTTATTTCCCAAGCATCATTAATAATTTTTTCTAAAGACATATTTAATTACTTTTTAATAGCCTTATTTCCTTTAGAAATAAAGACAGATTTTCAATTTTATGAGAGATATAATCTTTGTCTGAGTCCATCTTTCCAAAATGCTCATCATTTTTTAACCAAACAGTTGTACATCCTCGCTCATGACCTATACTTAAGTTCTTAGCTATATCTTCTATATAAATAGTCTCCTTTGGATTTATACCAAATTTTTTAACCATTAAATCAAAAGTCTCTGCTTCAGGTTTGGGGATATAACGTGCATCTTTAATATCAAAGACTTTGTCTCTACCAAATAAATCATACACACCTAGATGTGTTAATATATTTGCAGCATGCTCAGCACTCCCATTTGTAAAAATAAACTTTTCCATATCTAATTGTATAAGCTCATTTCTCATGATTTTATCTTTTTTCATAAAAGATAAATCTATTTTGTGAACGTATGACAAAAATTCATCTGGTGATATACCGTCATGGACCATTAATCCCCTAAGTGATGTATTATATTTATAAAAATAATTTGTTTGTAATTCTTTAGCTTTGTCTTTATTAATATTGAGTTTTTCAGAGATAAATTTTGTCATTCTTCTTGAAACTTGCCCGAATACCCGCTCTAAAGAATAATTATTATGCTTTCCATAACAAACGCCATCAAGATCAAGTAGTAGATATTTTTTTTCTTTGAGATTCATTTTCTTATTAATGTACCTGATCCCTTGTCAGAAAAAATTTCCCATAAACAGGAATGTTGTTTTGTACCATTAATTATACCTGCAGCGGTTACACCATTATTTACAGCGTCTAAGCATGCGTTTATTTTTGGAATCATCCCTTCAGTGATTGTTTCATCTTTTACCATTTCTAAAATTTCAGATGAGGTAATTTCCTCTATTAGTTTTTTTTCTTTGTTCAAAACACCATCAACATTAGTCATTAATAGTAATCTTCTTGATTTAACTGATTTTGCCACAGCCATAGCTGCAGTATCACCATTAATATTGTGTGTTTGGTGATTTCTATCCAAACCTAATGGTGAAATGATAGGAATTTTATTAAGTTTAATTATTTCAAACAAAACATCATTATCAATTTTATTTGGTAAGCCGACGAAACCAAGCTCTTTTGCCTCAGGTATAACCTCAATTATATTATTACTTTTAGTGTGAATAGAAACAGCCTGTGTATTTTTTTTTTCTAATGAACTAACAATATCATTATTAAAATCTATTAAAACAGACTCGACAATATTAATTATTTTTTCATCAGTGACACGTAAACCTCTTATGAATTTTGATTTTATATTAGATTTATCTAATTCTCTTTTTATTCTTGGCCCTCCTCCATGAACAACAATAACTGAAAGGCCTAATTTATTTAAAATACTTAGGTCGGTTATAAAATTATCAAAAATATTTCTATCAATTAAAACATTTCCGCCATATTTAATAACAATTAAGTCATTTTTATATTTATCAATATATTTATTAACTTCATTTGTTGGAGGACCATTTTTTGGAAGTATATTTTCTATATCCATTTTATATTTTGAAATACTGAGATTAAATTATGTTACAGTTTTTACGGTTGTTTTTCTCATTATAAAAACTTGTTGAGCCATAGTTAAGATATTATTTACAGTCCAATAAATAACTAATCCACTTGGAAATGGAGCCAGTATTATTGTTAAAAAAAGTGGAAAAAACATAAAGATTTTTGCCTGTATTTCGTCAGTTGGAGCAGGATTAAGTTTTTGCTGTATCCACATTGAAACACCCATTGCTATTGGCCAAGCCCCTATTACTAAAAAAGATGGTACATCGTAGGGCAATAAACCAAATAAATTAAATATACTTGTTGGATCACGTTCGCTTAAGTCTTGTATCCACCCATAAAATGGCATTTGTCTTATTTCAATTGTAACAAATAAAACTTTGTATAGCGCAAAGAAAACAGGGATTTGTATAAGTATTGGCAAACAACCAGACATAGGATTTACTTTTTCTTTTTTATAAAGAGCCATCATTTCTTGCTGCAACTTCATTTTATCATTTTTGTGAAGCTCTTTAAGTCTTACCATTTCTGGCTGAAGTACTTTCATTTTAGCCATGCTTTTAAAGGAAAAATTTGCCAGAGGAAAAAAAACCAAACGAATACAAATTGTTACTGCTATAATTGCTAAACCATAATTACCAAAGAGTTTGAAAAAATAATCAATGGCAAAAAATAAAGGTTTAGTTATAAAATATAAAAAACCCCAATCAATCACTAAATCAAATTTATCTATACCTAGGGACACTGCATAACCGTCAATAACATCTACTCTTTTTGCAGCAACAATTACTTTTAAACTATCCTCAATAAAACCATCTTGATTCAATTCAAGGGGTTCGCTATTAATAAAATTGGCTCTAAATTTATTTTTGTAATCAAATGTTGTTTTAAATTCTTTATTTTTTGGTGGAATTAAAGATGCTATAAAATATTTATCACCGACTCCAAGCCATCCTTTTTGTGCAGTTTTAGAAAATTTCTGATCCTGAATATCATCATAGTCTTTTTCAATTAATTCGTCATCTAGTGTTGCTATGGGACCTTCATGTAATATGTAAAAATTTGATAGACCCTCGGGGATTTTATTTCTTATTATCTGACCATAGGAGTAAAAGTCATATTTCTTATCTGTTGGATTAATTATTTTTTGATTTATTGAAAATAAGAAATTACTGTCTAACGATATCTTTTTTTCAAATATAATTCCTTGTTTATTTTTCCAAATTATTTCTACTGGTGATTTGTCTGTCAAAATATTATTACCGACTACTTGCCAAATTGTATTTGAATTAGGCATATCTATATTTTTGTCATTAGTAACAAATCCACTTTCAATCAAATACCCATTTGGAACATTTCTTGGATTTAAGAGAGTAACTTTTTCCTCACTATCTAGCTTAACTTTATAATTTTTGAATGTTAAATCATCTATTGCTGCACCTTTTAAAGATATTGATCCAACTATACTTTTGTTCTCAAATTTTATTCTACCGTTTTCTTTTAAGGCTTCTTCCCTTGAAACTTGAACCAACTTCTCTTTTTGATCTAGACTTGGAGCATCAGTATTTTGTTCGATTTTTTTTTCATCCAAATTCTGTTTAGTATTTGTATTTTCAGGAACAAAAAATAATGAATACAAAACAATTACTGCCGAAGACATTGCTATTGCTGCAATTACGTTTTTTGTTTCCATTATTTTTTAATCTTTGTTCTTTTAATTACTGGGTCGAAACCCTCTCCACCACCCAAAAATTTTATTGGATGACAAGATAATATTCTTTTAAAACTTTTTAATATACCTCCGTATAGACCGAGTTTTTTTATTGCTTCAATACTATACTCTGAACATGACGGAAAATATCTACATGAATTTCCCAAGAAAGGGCTTATCAAATATTTGTATCCTTTAATTAGATTAATAAGTATTAAAGTCAAAATTTTCATTATTTAATTTTTTTTAATTCCTGAAACAACGTTTCTTTTATATTAGTATAATCATTATCTAACATGGAAGACTTTGCAATAACAAGATATGAATAATTAAATTTGAGAGATATTTGTTTTACTGCTTCATTAATAATATTTCTTAATCTTCTTTTAATTTTATTTCTTTTTACAGCATTTCCAATTTTTTTTTTCGTGACAAAGCTAATATTCAATCTCTTAACATCTTTATTTTTTAAAATACCAAAAAATATTGTGACATATTTGTTAGATATTTTTCTTTTTGAAAGCAAAGTTTTGAATTCATCACCCTTTGAAAGAGCCAGTATTTTGCTTCTCATCTACTTAGCCAGAAACAGTTAAAGATTTTCTTCCTCTAGCACGTCTTCTCGCTAAAAGTTTTTTTCCACCCTTAGTTTTCATTTTTGATCTAAAACCATGTTTTCGAGCTCTTTTAATTTTTGAGGGTTGATAGGTTCTTTTCATAAATGTAGTAAAAATTTGTTAAATTGCGCTCTTTATAGTGATTAAATATATAAATAGCAAATATAAGATTTATGATTACGATTACAATAAATGAGAAAAGCTAAAAAAATTAAATTATTTATTGGTTTATTTTATGTGTTGGTAGTTGGCCTTTTTCTATATTTCTTTTTTTCAAAATTTAGCATCCAAGAAATAACTTCCTATGATTTTATAAAACAGAACAGGACATATTTTTTAAGTCTTAAAAATTCAAATTTAATTCTAATATCATCAATTTTTTTATTATTAACAATCTTATGGGTATTTCCACTTTTAGGTTTTGGTTCTCCAGTTGCTATCTTGGGTGGATTTATTTTAGGAAAATGGATTGGTACTTTAATTGTAGTTTTAGGTTTAAGCATTGGTGCAACTTTTTTATACATGTTTGGTAATTTTTTTTTAAAAGATCTTGTAAGGGAAAAATTTCTAAATAAATTTGGAAATCTTGAAATAAAATTCAGAAATTCAGAATTTATATATTTACTGATATATCGATTTATAGGAGGTATTCCTTGGCAGATAAGTTGTCTTTTACCAACTATGTTTAATGTTAAAGTAAAAAATTTTTTTTTCGCAACTTTTATAGGAATCATTCCACAAATTTTTTTAGCAGTTTCAATTGGGAGTGGGTTAGAGAAAATTATTGAAGAAAATATAGAAGCTCCAAAAATAATCGATATAATTTTTTCCCCAGATATATATCTACCTCTCTCAGCTTTTATATGCTTGGTATTAATCTCAATTTTTTTTAGGAAATTATTTTATAAAAACTAAATGGAAAATATTCAAATTAAAAATAAATTTTTAATTTTTGTCATTTTCATTCTTTTTTATTCAATATTTAATTTATATCTAAAACATGATGTTGGAAATGATACATCAATATCTGAGTGGCTTATAAATTATAGTGGAGGTTTCACAAGAAGAGGACTGGGTGGTGAAATAAATATATTTCTAGCAAATTTTTTTTCAATTACATTGAGGGATGCTATTCTCTCAATTCAAATTTTAACACATTCCACATACTTAATATTATTGTTTGTATATATTAAAGATTTAAAACTTGATATTATACAATTTTTCGCTCTTTTTTCACCGTTATTTTTATTATATCCAATAGCTGAGCTTGAGGCACTAGGAAGAAAAGAAATTCTAATTTTTCTTTTTTTTATAAGTTGTTTGTTTTTATCTGATGGAAGGTTAAGATCAGTCTATCTAAATACATATGTATTTATTTTTTTTCCAATTTTATGTTTCATATGGGAGCAAGTTATATTGTTCGCTCCTTTCTTCTCAGTAATTTTAATAAATAAAAATAAGTTATATTTTTTTAAAGAAACTTTCATAAAGTTATTTGTAATTTTTTTACCTTCAATTTTGGCTATTATTGTAATTTTTCTGTTACCACTGAGTATTACTAATCATTCAGTTATGTGTAGTTTTTTAGAAACTCAATTTGGCGAAAAGTGTTATATGTCAGCAGAATTACTAATTAAAAACACTATTTATTTCGATACCTTTTTTATTCATGAAAAAGTAAACTTTTTTCCTCATTACTTTAGATATATACTTATTTTTCTAGTAGGTTTTTTTCCACTTCATTTAAGTATTTTAAAAAACAAGTTTGTCTCTAAAGAAAACTTTATTACAAATAATTTTTCACCTTTTTATTTATATATTTGTCTTTATTTACCAATTCTTCTACTTTTCGCCTTTGGTCATGATTGGGGTAGATGGATACATTTAACATATTCTTTATCTATTCTTTTATATTTTTACTTGATTAAAAGTAAAATTATTTCTAATGATTTTCATAACAATTTTTTCACAAGACTTTTTATTAAAAAAAAAATATTTTTAGTATTAATTTTTTTCCTTTTCGCTTTTTTTTGGAACCCCAAAAC
Organism: uncultured Pelagibacteraceae bacterium; assembly: GCA_902616645.1. Taxonomy (GTDB): domain Bacteria; phylum Pseudomonadota; class Alphaproteobacteria; order Pelagibacterales; family Pelagibacteraceae; genus Pelagibacter. The sequence goes on along the minus strand of CACMTO010000002.1, from coordinate 63,802 downwards.
TTTAATCACTGGAGATATTGCAACTAATTCGTTATATAAAATAATATATAATTCCTCTAAGATTATATTCAATCACGGAAGTATAAGAATTTTTCAGGATCATCCTTTAATCAAATTTCATAAAAAATTTGTTGAATAAAATTTTCGATTTATGGTGCCCCTTGCCCGACTTGCACGGACGACTTTTTCCTTACCATGGAAATACTCTACTCCCTGAGTTAAAGGGGCAAAAAATATTTTTTATATGGTATAATAAAGCATTTTTTCAAATTATTGCCTTAATTTTTAGCTTAATATGATTTATATCTAACTAAGGAAAATTTATGGGCATTCATTACGATTACAAATCTACAAAAAGTGCTAAGCTTATGGAAAAGCAAGCAAAAAGAGAAAGGAAACTAGCTGAAAAAAAAGCAAAACGAATGGCTAAAGAGGGACCAAAGAAAGAGTTGGAATTTAAAGAAAAAGCATTGGATGCCTCAAAACCAATAACTCTAGATTTTATCACTAATCCAAATAAAGAATGAATGACAAAGTTAAAAACGAGCGATTGGTTTTAGCTCTTAAAAAAAATTTAAAAAAAAGAAAATTATTTCAAAAAAAAAATAAAAAGATTAAAAATAATGTCAGTTCTTTCAGATAAATGGATTAAAAAAATGTCTAGTGAGGAGAATATGATATTTCCTTTTGAAGAAAAACAAATAAGAGGAGATAGTATTTCTTATGGACTTTCTTCCTTTGGTTATGATGCACGAGTTGCTGATGAATTCAAGATATTTACAAATGTGAACTCTGAAATTGTTGACCCTAAAAATTTTAAACCAACAAATTTTGTTACCAAAAAAGTTTCAGAATGTATCATTCCTCCAAATTCTTTTGTATTAGCTAGAACTATAGAAAAGTTTAAAATTCCAAAAGATGTACTAGTAATCTGTTTAGGAAAGTCGACTTATGCTAGATGTGGAATTATAGTCAATGTAACACCCCTAGAGCCTGGGTGGGAGGGATATGTTACCTTAGAATTTTCCAACACTACTCCTCTACCAGCTAAAATTTATGCAAACGAAGGTGTTGCCCAGTTCATTTTTTTAAAAGGAAATGAAAAACCTCTAATAACTTATGCAGACAGAAAAGGAAAATATATGGGTCAAACTGGAGTAACTTTACCAAAAGTATAGTCATGCAAAAATTAGAGGTCGTTGGGGCATATAAGCTCAAAGGGCAAGTAAAAATATCTGGTTCAAAAAATGCATCTTTACCAATCCTTGCAGCAACTCTTCTATCTAATAAGAGAATAATCTTAAGAAATTTACCAAGGGTAAGAGATATTGAAACGATGGTTTATTTATTAGAATCTTTAGGATCCAAAACTAAATTTCATGGAAATTCATTAACAATAAACAACTCAAACCAATTTAAAAAGTTTGCATCTTACAATTTGGTTAAAACTATGAGAGCAGGAATTTTGGTTCTAGGTCCATTACTAGCAAAATTTGGCTCTGCAAAAGTATCTCTACCAGGTGGTTGTGCTATCGGGACAAGACCTGTAGATATCCATCTAAAAGCACTTTCTAAACTTGGTGTTAAATATAAAATTTCACAAGGATATATTCATGCAACAGCACCAAAAGGTTTGAAAGGAAACAAGATTTTTTTCTCTAAAATTTCAGTTGGTGCTACTGAAAATTTGATTATTGCAGCAAGTCTTGCGAAAGGAACAACAATTCTCTCGAATTGTGCGATAGAGCCTGAAATAAAGGATTTAGTAAATTTTTTAAATAAAATAGGGTGTAAAATAAATTGGTTATCAAGAAGAAAAATAAAAATTATTGGTGTAGAACAGGTTCAAGGAGCGAAATACTCAATAATGTTTGATCGAATTGAAGCTGGGACTTATTTAATTGCTGCAGCTGCGACTGAAAGTAATTTAAAGATACAGTCTATAAATCCAACTATCATTAAAACTGAGATTAATATTCTTAAAAGAATTGGAGCTAAAATTAAGATTTCTAAAAACGAAGTTAAAATTATTGGAAGTAAAAAAATTAAAAATACAAAAATTAAAACTGCACCTTATCCAGGATTTCCAACAGACTTACAAGCACAAATGATGGTACTATTATGTAAAGCAAATAAAAAATCTGAAATTAAAGAGGAGATTTTTGAAAACAGATTTATGCATGTTTCTGAATTGAATCGAATGGGAGCTAAAATTTCAATAAATGGAAATAAAGCAGTTATTAATGGAAAAGTTGATTTTAAAGCAGCTGAGTTGATGGCTACCGACCTAAGAGCCTCGGTATCTCTAATCCTGGCAGCATTAAATGCTAAAGGAAAATCAATAATTAATAGAATTTATCATTTAGATAGAGGATACGAAAAAATTGAGAAAAAGTTTCAGAAAATAGGAGCAAAAATTAAGAGAATAAATTAATGGAAAAGAAATATTTAACAAAAATTATTGCTAATGATCAAGAGGGTCTTCAAATGATTTCGGCATGCATGGCTGGAGCAAAGGCAAAAATTTCTAATATGAAATATCTAAAGTCTAATAAAATATTTCTAATATCTGTTGAACGTAACAAAGTTGAAAGTGAAAATCAAAAAAAAAAAATCAATAGTATTTGTAAATTCGATTTTGTAGATCAAGTTAAATCAAAAAACATAAATCAAAAAAAACAAGACTCAATTTTAGAATTATTAGCAATAGATTACCTTAAAAATAACAAAGAATACGAAATAAATTTAATTTTTAATAACAATGCTTATATTTCTTTGACAGCAGAGACAATTGAAGTAAGACTAGAAGATCAAAATGAAGTTAATTAAAATATGAAAATTTTATCAAATATGAATCCTAAATCTAAAAAAGATTTAGATCAATTATTAGCTAAAAGAAAAAAAAAACTTAAGCTTAACACTAGTGTTGTTATAAATATCATTAGAGATGTGAAGAAAAACGGAGATAAAGCAATTTTAAAATACGAAAAAAAATTTAACAATAATAAAATTATTGTACCTTCAAAGAAACAAATATTAAAATCAATAACTTTTTTAGACAAAAAAGTAAAAAATGCCATAGATCTATCTTATAAAAGAATTTTAAAATTTCATTCTTTACAAAAATTTAAAAATATTTTTTATGTAGATAAATTTAAAAATAAACTTGAATATAAATATATGCCTTTGTCATCTGTAGGAATTTATGTTCCTGGATCAGATGCATCCTATCCTTCTAGTGTTCTTATGAATGCTATTCCAGCAATTGTAGCTGGTGTTAAAAGAATAGTTATGGTGAATCCCCCCTTTTTAGGAAAACAAAGTCCAGCTGTATTGTATGCTGCAAAAAAATGTAAGATAAAAGAAATTTACTCTATCGGTGGAGCTTCTGCAATTGCTGCACTTGCATATGGTACTACAAAAATTAAGAAAGTTGATAAAATCATAGGACCTGGTAACGCATTTGTTGCAGCTGCAAAAAAAGAAGTTTTTGGAGATGTTGGTATTGAAGGAATGACAGCAGGTCCCTCAGAAATAACTGTAGTTTGTGACAAATTTTCTAATCCTGAGTGGATAGCAAGTGATTTAATAGGTCAAGCTGAACATGACGATCTTGCTCAATGTATTCTGATTTCAAAAGATAAAAAAATGATTGAAAAAGTTAAATTAGAAATTTTTAATCAATTAAAAAAAATACCAAGATTTTCTATAGCAAAAAGAAGTATAAATAATTATGGCGTTTTGATTTATGAAAAATCTGATAAGGGAATTATTGATTTAATAAATAAGATAGCTCCTGAACATTTAGAACTAAATTTAAGAAATTATAAATCTTTGTTACCAAAAATTAAAAACACAGGGTCAATTTGTTTAGGAAAATATGCTGTTATGGCAATGACAGACTATAATGCAGGTTCAAATCATGTTTTACCAACCAATGGTTCTGCCAAATACTCAAGTGGAATAAGTGTTAATGAATTCTACAAAAGAATCTCTTATATAAACTTATCAAAAAAGGGTATTGAAAGTCTTGGTCCATCAGCTATAACTCTTGCAAATTATGAGGGGTTACAAGGCCATGCTCAATCTGTAATAAAAAGAATTAGGAGAAAATAAATTTGTCAAAGCAAGATTTACTTGAATTTAAGGGTAAAGTAACAGACTTGTTACCAAATGCTATGTTTAGGGTAAAATTGGAAAATGGGCATGTTGTTACAGCCCATACAGCTGGTAAATTGAGAAAAAACAGAATTAGAGTACTTCAAGGTGACAACGTGACTGTAGAGATGACACCTTATGATTTAACAAAAGGCAGAATAATCTTTAGAGGTTAATTTATTGCCTCGGTAGCTCAGGAGTAGAGCAGAGCCCTGAAAAGGCTTGTGTCGGAGGTGCGAATCCTTCCCGAGGCACCACCAAAACATCTTGAAATTAATTAAAAAGAAATTAACTTCAAGATATAATAAATAACAAAAGGACTAATAATAAGATGAGTACAATAAAAGGAACAGTTAAGTGGTTTAATGGCAAAAAAGGATTTGGTTTTATCGAAAGGGAGGACAAAGAGAAAGATGCTTTCGTGCATGCTAGCGCTGTTAAAGCTGCTGGTATGAGATACCTTAATGAAGGTGATAAGGTTGAATTTACTTTAGAGGATGGTCCCAAGGGTCCCTCAGCAGTAAATTTAAAAAAATTAGATTAATTTTCAAAAAATACTTAAAAGGGCACAAAATCTGTAATTTTAAAATAGTTATGTGTCCTTTTTCTTTTAAGGGTTGCATTATTATTTTTTTTGTCTAAAAGGCTTTCAATGAAAAAATATAATTTAAGTAAATTAGTAACAAAAAGTACTTTAAGAATAGCTTTTAAAGGAATTACTAGAGTTGTGCACTCAAATTTCCACGCTGGCTAAAGCTAGCGAATAATCATTTATATTATAATTTTAAATAACAATAAAATAAGATAAAACAAAAAAGGATATGCCTTGATGGTGAAATAGTATCACGTCGGTTTGTGGATCCGAAGTCGTAGGAGCGTAACCTACTCAAGGTACCAAAAAATGAATAAAGAAAATAAATTAATTCCTGGATTACCCTCAGGATTTGAAGATAGATGGAATAAAACATTATTTCTCAAAAAGAAGCTATTAAAGATCATTGAGAAAAACTTTATTAAGTATGGATTTGATCCATTGGAAACTCCATCATTTGAAATAAGTGAAAATATAGGTTCCTTTTTGGCAGAGGATGTCAGTAATCCTATGTCTGATGTTTTCACCTTTAATGACGATGAAAAGAAAATTACTTTGAGGTATGATTTATCCAGTCCACTTGCTAGATTTGTTGCTCAAAACAATCAAAATCTTCCTTCAATATATAAGAGATATGCGATTCAAAATGTTTTTAGAAATGAAAAATCTGGGAATGCAAGATATAGAGAATTTACTCAAGCAGATTGTGATATAGTTGGATACGTAAATCCAGCTCAAGCAAATGCTGAGTTATGTAATCTAATCTCAAATACTTTAGTAGATTGTGGGTTAAAAAAAAATCAGTTTACTATCAATGTCAGTAATAGAAAAATTGTCCAAGGTTTAATTGAAGATTTGAAAATTGAAAAAGAGAAACAAATCAAGGTAATGAGAGCTATAGATAAGCTTGATAAACCCGGGTTTGGTTTAAAGGGAGTTGAAGAATTATTAAAAAAGGGAAGAAAAGATAAAAGTGGAGCTATAACAAAAGGAGCAAACTTAAGTGATGATCAAACTTCAAAAATCTTAAATTTTTTAAGGATTAAAGATTTAAGGGAACTTAAGGAAAATTTTAAAAATCCTATTACCCAAGAGGGTATTAAAGAATTAGAAAAATTATTTGAAGTTTTAAGTTTTGGAAATTATTCTGACCAAGTAAAAACTAATTTTACAATTGTTAGAGGCCTGGATTATTACGATGGATTTTGTGTTGAAACTAATCTAAGTTTTAAAGCAAAAAATATAAAGGGTAAGGAAGTTGATATTGGAAGTATTTGCTCAGGTGGACAGTATAATAAATTAATTTCAAGATTTAAGGGTGTAGATATTCCAGGTACAGGTGTGAGTATTGGTGTTGATAGATTGCTATTTGTAATGATGCAATTAAATCAAGTTGAAATTGACATACAAAATCCAGTTATTGTTTGTGTAATGGATGAAAAATATTTAAAAAATTATTACGAAATTTTAAATAATTTAAGAAAAAATAATATTAATTCTGAAATATTTTTGGATAGTAAAAAAAATCTTGGTAAGCAACTTACTTATGCTAACAAACGAGAATGTCCAGTTGCAGTTATCTGTGGCGAAAATGAATTTAGAGATAATAAAATAACATTAAAAAATCTACTTGGGGTTAAGGGAGAGAATAACCAAATTACATTTCCAAAAGAGAATTTAATAAATGAAATCAAAAAATTTATCTGACAAAATCCTTAGATCAGTTCAGTCTAAAGGATTTAAATATATTGAATTACCATCAGTTATTGAGACTAGTCATATAGTTCAAAGATCTGGTGAGAGTTTCAGAAAATTTATTTTTTCATTTACAGATCAAACAGGGAATGAATTATGTTTGAGACCTGACCTTACAATTGCCTCTTGTCTTAGATACTTAGAAAATAATCTAAAAGGTAAAGAAAAAATATTTTATAGTGGACAGGCTTATAGAAAATCTCAAAATAAAAAGGACTCTATAATTCGAAATCAAGTTGGTTTCGAGATTATAGGATCAAAAGACGAAAAAAATGATGACAAAAAAATTATAAATACATCACTTAAATCACTTAAAAATCTAAAATACTCTACAGGCACTCTCACTATTGGCAATGTAGAGATTTTTAATCTTCTAATATCTAAATTAGATATACCAAAAAGATGGAAATTAAGACTTACAAGGCATTTCTGGCGAGAGGAATATTTCAGTGATTTATTAAAAAGATTAGAGACAAATTCTGATGTAGATCCAACTATTGTTGAGGTCGATAAAAGACGATATTTAAAAATGTTAAAGGATGACCAATCATCTATTTTTGCAGGTAGAACACTAAAAGAAATTTTAGAGAGATTCGATAAAAAGATTAAAGATCCTAGGAGAGCAAGTAAAGGAAGTAACACATCAAAAATTATTAAAGAGTTTTTAAAAATTAAATGTCCAATAAATAAAGCTGCAAGGGAGTTAAATAAATTTTTTAAAAAACATAAGATAAACCTTTTTGTTGATCAGAAATATTTTCCTGTTTCAAAAAACAAAATATCTAAGTTGAATGTGGTTTTCTCTTCAGCCTTTGGTAGACAATTGGAATATTATACTGGCATAGTTTTTAAAATAGACATCAAATTAAAGTCTAAAATTATCAATTGTTGTAATGGTGGTCGTTATGACAAATTAATTTCTGATCTTGGTTCGAAAAAGCAAGTACCAGCAGTTGGAGCAGCTCTTAACTTAAACTCTCAATTATGAAAAATTTAATAAATATAGGAATACCAAGTAAGGGACGGTTAAGAAAAGATGTTTTAAAAATTTTTACAAAAAAGAAATTAAAGCTTATTTCTGAGCGAGGAGAAAGAGATTTGATAGGTTCAATAAAAAATAAACCACACATAAAAATTTTATATTTGCACGCTAGAGAAATTATTGAGAGATTGGGAGATGGTTCTTTAGATATCGGCTTTTCTGGTTATGATTTATTAAAAGAAAGTGAGATAAATACTCAAAATAAGATTAATATTATTAAAAAACTTAATTTTGGAAAAGCTAATTTAGTTGTAGCTATACCAGATCCTTGGATCGATGTTCAAACAATAGCTGACTTAGAAGAAATTGCATTTGAATTTAGAGACAAAAAGAAAAAAAGATTAAGGGTTGCTACCAAGTACGCTAATTTAACTAGAAATTTTTTATTTTCAAAAGGCGTAACTCAATTTAGAATAATTGATAGTTTGGGAGCGACTGAGGCATACCCTTTTACTGGTTCAGCAGAATTGATCACAGATATAAGTTCAAGTGGTGAGACTTTAAGAGCAAACAATCTTAGAGTTTTAAAAGATGGAGAAATTTTAAAATCTCAAGCTTGTATTTTCACTTCAAAGAAAAACACTAAAAAGAAGGGATTAAAAAACTTGATTAGACTACTTTCCAAGTAATTTATCTTTTTAATATAAAATTATTTTTTCCTTGTTTACTTTAATGAAAGAGTGAATAATTAAGATATTATGCAAGATTCGTTAATATATTTAATTTTAGCACTTATTGTAGTGATGATTTTTTTATTACTTAAACAAAGAAGCAATAACAATATTCAAAGTGAGAATAAAGAAGCTGAGGAATTAGCTAATTTAAATGCTGAAATAGTGAGGTTAAAGGACAGCCTTAATTCTACAATCAATACATCACTAAGTTCAATGTCTACCTCATTTAACTCTTTATCAACTGGGGTTACAAAAGATATGACCGAGGCCTTAACTAAAGTAGATGAGAAAGTTGGGAATTTTAATGAACAAGTAAGATTATTAAATCAAAGTCAAGAAGGAATTACTAAAATTTTAGCAGGGGTAAAAAAATATGGAACTATAGCTGAGTATTCTTTAGATGCTCTAATTAAAGATTTATTACCTGCGTCTCAATATATGACAAATGTCAAAATGAAAGAAGATACAAGTGAGAATGTAGAATTTGCAATCAAGCTTCAAGGAGATGTTTTGGTTCCAGTAGACTCTCATTTCCCAGTAGAAAAATTTAAGGCAATTACAGATGCACATGAGGCAGATGATAAGAAAGCAGTTGCTGATGCTAGAACAAAATTAGCAAGTGCATTTAAGGCTAAAGCAAAAAGTGTCATGGAGAAATACATTGTTCCACCTAAAACCTCAAATTTTGCAATAGTGTATGCTCCTACAGAAAGTCTTTATAAAGAATTAACTGAGTATCAAGACCCAAGCACTAAGGAGTTATTAACTCAAGAATTAATGAAAAAATATAAAATAGTAATTTGCGGCCCAAATACTCTTTCAGCTTATTTACAATCTTTGCACATGGGCTTTCAGTCTCTTAAAATTTCAAAACACGCAACAGAGATTTATGATCATTTAAAAAATATAAGTACTAGATTTTCTAGCCATTTTGATAATATTTATAAATTAAGAAAAAAACTTGAAGAGGCCATGACGGTTGTTGATAGCTTTGGAAAAGATGCAAGATCAATTACTAGAACTCTAGAAAATATCAAAGATCCCGAACAAGTTGAAAAAGCTGTTCTAACAGATAACGTTGAGAGTTTTGTTGAGAGAAATAAACAAGTCAAAAAATAATTTCTTTTTTCAGATAATACCGACTATAAGAAATCACATGCGTTGGAACAAAAAATATGACTATCCTAAAAGTTCAAGAGCAACAGAAGATGGAATAAGAAGATACGTATTAGGGGAAGCAAAGTTACCTAGTGTAACCTCAATACTTGATGCAACAAAGTCAGAAGAAGATAAGGCTGCACTTTTAAACTGGAGACAGAGAACGGGATTAAAAGAAAGTGAAGCAATAGTAAAAGCTGCAAGTAGTAGAGGTTCACAGATGCACAGCTATTTAGAGTCTTTTCTTTTAGGTAGAGAAAATTTGAGTTTCTTTGAGGACAATGAGCAATATAAAAAAATGGCAAAAGAAATTATTGATAAGGGTTTAACAAATAGATTAGAGGAAATATATGGTGTGGAGTGCACAATGCATTATCCTGAGAGATATGCAGGCACAGCAGACTGTGTGGGTGTTTATGAAGGAAAAGAAACAATAATTGATTTTAAGCAGTCCAACAAACCAAAAAAAGCTGAGTACATAGATTCTTGGTTTTTACAAACCGCGGCTTACTCTTTAGCGCATAATTTTGTTTACAATTCAAACATAAACGCATGTGTTATTCTAGTTTGCACAGTGGATAATTTGTTTCAAGAGTTTAAGATTCAAGGGCCTGAACTAATAACATATCAAAATTTGTTTTTAGGTAGATTAAAAAAGTTTAATGAAATGAACAATTTAGTTTAATAAAAAATGGATAAGATTGTAATTTACGATACCGAAACTACGAATTCAACAATATGGGGATCCATAATTGAAGTTGGGGCTGTTGTAGTTGATAAAAATTTAAAAGAAATTGGAAAGTTAAATATAAGAGGGCGAATGCCGGAAGGTGAGGTGCCAAGTGCAAAAGCTTTACTTGTAAATTCAACAAGTATTGATTTATTAACTAAAGGCAATTATTCACATTATGATTTCTTGGGTGCTGTTGAAAATTTTTTCTCTAAATGTGCCCCGGCAATGTTTATGGGTTGGTCAAATTTAAATTTTGATCGAAGGATGTTTCATTTCAATTTTTTTAAGGGCAATCGTTACCCTTACGCTACTCACTCATCACCTAACAGTGAACATGACGGTTTACATATAGCTAGGGCAGCTCAAACCTTAAATTCTGAAACTTTAAAAACAGAATTAACAGAGGCAGGAAACCCAAGCTTAGCATTAGAATCTTTATCAAGGATGCAAGGTTTCGATACCTCAGCGAGTCATACTGCTTACGTTGATGCTCAAAATTCATTAAAGGTTCTTAGAATTATTAAAGATAAACATAAAAAAAATTGGGAAATATTTTTAAAAACATCAACCAAAACAAGCGTAGAAACGTTTTTAAAAAGTGAGGGTATATATTCTATTTTTGAAAACGTGAAAGGTAGAAATATGATGTATCTTACTAGCACATTGCATCCTAATCATTGTTTTCATCCATCTTATGCATCGTGGGGATATGTTTGGGATTTAAGAAGAGATCCAGAACCGTTATTAGACTTACCAGTTAATCAACTGAAAGATATATTAAAAAAATATAGCCCTAAGGCTTTAAGAGTTTTAAAAACTAATAAAGCTCCAATAATTTTGGATAAAGAGTATGCTTTAAAACAAAAACCTTATTTAGACCTAGATACAGAAACGATTAAAAAACGTGCGCAAATGGTCAGAAACAGTGAAAATTTCTGTAAAAATATACAAATTATAAATAGAGAGGCAGCAGAAGAAAAAGAGCAAACTAAAACTCAAGAAGATCTTTTACCTGAAGAAACTTTGTATGAAAAATTTATTCCTAATAAAGATACTGCTCTCTTTAAAACTTGGCATAGTTCTTCATGGGAGGATAAGTTAAGACTTCTAGATAAGTTTCAAGACAAGAGATGTAGTTGGTTTGGTCAAAAAATAATTTATCAAGAAGCTCCTCAAATATTACCACCTGATTTGTACAAAAATATTAAAAGTGAAATTGCTAGAAGAATTTTAAGCAAAAATAAAGAAAAATGGCAAACAGTTAGCATGGCCTACACTGAAATTGATTATTTAAGAGATCAAGCCTCAAATAGAGACGACGAAGTTGAATTAAAAAAATTGGATGAAATTAACCAATTTATTATGTCGATCGAAAAGAAGTATGAATTTACATAGTTGACATTGTGAAGAATAATTATAAACCCCTATTATGCTAATAGATTTTAAAGATGAAGATTTTGAGACTAAAATTAAAAATGAGGATGTATCTGTTATACAATTCTCTGCAGCTTGGTGTGGTCCATGCAAGTCATTGAAACCAGTTATGGATAAACTTGCAGTTGAATACAAAGATAAAGCTGGTTTCTATTACGCTGATATTGAGGATGGAGGCATAAATACTGGAAGTGCGGCAGGAATTAGAGGAGTCCCAACCGTAATAATTTATAAAAAAGGTGTAGAGGTAGATAGAAAAGTTGGCGGAGTTCCTGAAAGTAACATGAAAGAATTCTTGGAAAAAAATATTTAGTTAAGATTTAAAAATTCTCCACTTAAATATAAAGAGCCTGTAATTAAAACTAAATCATTTTCTTTTAAATCTATTGATTGTATAGCATCATGGATATTCTCTTTGTAGTTAACATTAGGTATGTCTTTAAATTCTTCTTTTAAATCTTTTCCACTGATTGCATTTGGCTGATTGGGTATGTCAATAGTTGTGAGAGATGTAATATCTTTAAAATAACTTATATATTTTTGGTGATCTTTATTAGCCATCATTCCAATAATTACATGTTTATTACAATCCAAAGTTTGAAGATATTCATTAAGCACCTTTGCTCCGCCAGGATTATGAGATGAGTCCAAAATAAGTCTGTTATTTTTAATTAAGTTTTTAAGTTTACCAGATTTAATTTCTTGCAGTCTAGCAATGTTAGATGCTTTTTGAATTCCATTTATTATGTGTTGGTTCTTTATCCTTATGTTCTTCAAAATTCTTAATGTAGCAATAGCTGTAGAAGCATTTTCAAGTTGAAATTGACCATTTAGGTTAGGTTTTGGAATTTTTAGGCCACCATACTTATCCTCATAATAGAAAAAATTATTTTCTTTTAAAACAAATTTATAATGTTCATTAAAGAAATATTTATTTGCACTATTGTTGGAGATATTTTTTTTAATACATTCTGTAATTTCATTGGAGTTTTGTTTTGCAATTACTATATTTGAATTCAGTAAAGATGAAGTTTTTTCAAAAATTATTCTTTCAATATTTCTCTCATTTTTTGGTAACCAGTCCAAGTGATCTTCACTGCAGGAGGTTACAACATTACAAAGATTTTTTTTTAAAATATTTACTGCATCTCCTCTTCCAAATAGACCAAATTCTGCAATTACAAGATTTTCTTTATACTTTTTGCATCCGTAAAAAAACGCGGCCGTGAGAGCCTCAAAGTATGTTAGAGGTTGATTGTTGTTCACTTCTTCAATTTCACACAACAAATCTGAAAGATCATTATCACTAATTACCTCATCATTATAAACAAATCTTTCATTAATGGTTCTCACATGAGGAGAGGTGTACACATTACATCTAATATTTGCTTCTTTAAGAATAGATCTTAAAAAAGAAATTGTGCTACCTTTTCCATTAGTCCCGCATACTTGTATACATTTAATCTCATCTTGTGGATTTCCTAATTTCTTACAAAGATTTTTTATACGATCTAAGCTAAGATCAATTTCTTTAGGATGCAACTTTTGTAAGCGATTGACTATCTTCTGAAGTTTCATTTTCATCAGAATTTATAACAGAATTTTTCTTTAACAATATTGATAATAAAGTTCCTATTTTCTCACTTAGATCTTTTCTCTCAACGATTAAATCAATAAATCCAGTTTTTTCAACATATTCACTTTTTTGAAATCCCTCTGGAAGTTCTTCTTTTACAGTTCCTTGTATAACTCTTGCTCCTGCAAAAGCTATTAAAGCATTAGGTTCTGCTAAATGAATATCTCCTAGCATCGCATATGATGCTGTAATACCACCAGCAGTTGGATCAGTAATACAAACTAAATATGGTAAGTTTTTATTTTTTAATTCATTAATAGCAAGTGTTGTCCTAGTCATTTGTGATAATGAAATAAGACTTTCCATCATTCTCATTCCACCTCCAGCGCTTATACATAAAAATGGAGTTTTATTTTCGATTGCATGTTGTATTCCATATAAAAATGCTTCACCTTCAGCAGCAGCCATTGAAGCGCCTAAAAAGTCAAAATCAGAGGCTACTGCAGTTACCCTTATATTATTAATATGACCACTCACAACCATCATCCCACATTCCATACCTGTTTTTTTTCTAGCACTTTTAAGCCTACTTTTGTATGACTTAGAATCTGTCCAGTTTAATGGATCATCTTTTGGAATAGGAGTTTTAAATATTTCGTAATTATTTTTACCAAATAATATATCAAATCTTTGTTTTGGATTAATTCTGTGATGTTTATTACAATCAGGACATACCCAAAGGTTTGTTTCTAAATCTTTTTTTAAAATTGGCCCTTTACAACATGATGTCCAATCACTATTGGCTATATCCTCTTTAGTGGCCCTTTTGTGAATTGCAGACTTAATTTTTTCACCTGCTTTGATAATTTTTGTAATCCAATTCATAATATTTTTTTTTTTAATTTTTTAACTACATTATTAACATTTGTGACCACATTTTGTCTCTTTTTTAAAGAATTAGTTATTTCTTTACAAATTGCACTTCCTACGACTAATCCATCGGCTTTTTTCAATGATTTTATAGTTTTTTCAGTTATACCAAAACCAATTACAACATTTTTTTTTGGGTCAATTCTCTTTATTTTGTCATAATTATTCATTATCTCTTTCGGGGAAACTTTGAGTTTACCGCCAGTGGTTGAAAGCATTGAAATAAAATAGTTCATTGAGTGAGAATCTTTGATTATTTTTTTTAGTCTCTTGGTAGTTGTTGTTGGTGATAAAAGTTGAATGAAATAAATTGATTTTTTTTTACATTTATTAGCAAATTTTCTATTTTCAGGCCACGGCAAGTCAACTACTATTAATCCATTTACACCTGAAATTTTGCATTTTTTCAAGAATTCGTTTTCGCCATATTGAAAGATCATGTTGTAGTATCCCATTAATATAATGGGTTTTGTTTTATTAAATGATTTAAAGTCTTTAACAATTTTAAAAATATCATTAATTTTAATACCATTTTTGATTGCTCTATAAGAACTTGTTTGGATTTGACTTCCATCTGCAACAGGAGTGTTGTGAGGCATACCTATCTCTAAAATATCTACATTTTTTGAGATCGAATTTAATATTTCTAAAGATTGTTTTTTTGAGCTATCACCCGCAACAGTATAAGTTAATAAGGCAGGTCTACTCTCCTTTTTTGCTATTTCAAAAGCAACACTAATTGGATTAGGCATATTTTTTTCCTAGTCTTTTTTCTATAATTCCCTTATCCTTATATGCATCCCCACAGCTATTTACTACTACGATAGTGTCTTTACTAAATTTTTTCGACTCTTTTATTGCAACTGAGAAAGCATGACTTGGCTCAAGGGAAGGCCTTAATTTTTCAAATTTTGTTACAAGCTTGTAGGCATTTAAAGCTTCTTCATCACTTGCGGCAGTATACCTTGCTCTCTTTGTGTCCTTTAAAAAACAATGAAGAGGAGAGATCCCAGGATAATCAAGTCCTGCCGAAATTGACTCTGTTTCCTCTATCTGACCATCTGAATTTTGATTAACGTACTGAGCTGCACCATGAAGGATACCAATTTTAGAACCAAATGTTAAAGGTGCTGCATGTTTTTTACTTCTTGCAGGCCCACCTGCTTCTACACCAATAAACTCACATTGATTTTTATGATAATCCATAAATTCATTCCAAAATCCAAAACTCGAACTGCCACCTCCAACACAATTATACAGTTTTAGTTTTTTTGGAATTGATCCAAACTCATCAATCAACTGAGCTTTTAATTCTCTTGAAATTTGACTAGTGCTCCATCCACAGATACGAACAAAGACAGCTGGTCCTACAGTACTGCCTACACACATTGCTGTCGTATCACAATTGGCAACCCAATATCTCATACATTCAGAGACAGCGTCTACAAGTGTTTGACTTCCAGAATAAACTGGTATGACCTCTGCTCCATTTTTTTTAATAGCTTTTACGTTAGGTTGTTGTCTTGAAATATCTTTAGCGCCCATAAAAATTTTACATTTTAAACCAAATTTTTTAGCTGCCATACTTAACATTTTACCTGCATAGCCTGCACCAGTGTCACCAATTATAACTTTTTTACCAGAACGTTTTGCGAGCAAGCAATGAACGGTAGCATTGTAAATTTTGTGTGCTCCTCCATTTGCATCTGATACAACCTTAGACCAAATCTGAGCTCCTCCCACATAATTAGTTAAATTTTTCAATTTAATAAAACGAGTAGGAACACCAACCCAATTTTTAAAATATCTATCTCTCTCATTTATAAAATTTTTATCTTTTTTTAGTTTATTAAAAAGAATTTCTAGATCTTCGATGGGTTTTTTTAATGTTTCAGGAACAAAATTTCCCCCAAATTTACCCCCCCAAAATCCATGCCTATTTCCTTGATCAATAACTGGAATTTTTTTTTTTAATTTCATACTTTTGTTATTAAATTTAACAATTTATCAATTTTATTTATATCTTTTTTTCCATTTTTATCTTCTAGCGCCCCACTTAGATCAATTATGAAACCTTTATTTTTAAAACTAGGAATATCATCTATTTGAATATTTCCTGCAATCATTTTATTTAATTCATCAGGAACCTCATCCAGAAAGCCATGATCAAAACTCCTAGATTTATGATATCCCTTTGAGTCAAACAGGATAATGTCCGAGATATCAGAATAATCTTTGTATCTCATTACATCGACTTTACTTGAAACTGTAATTGCTGTAATTATTTTTTTTTTATATCGTAATTTAATTTTTTTTGTTCTTTCAGGGCTTACATCGTAAAGTTGATAATAATCAAAATTTAAATTTTTTATCTTTTCAAGTGTCTCATCAGATGGATTTACTAAAACTGAGGTAAATTTAACTTTTTTTTTTTTAACTTGAGTTAAATTTTTTAATTTTTCGTATTTTACAAACCTTTGACTTCTTTCGTAATTTGTAATGAAACCTATCATAGTCAAAGATGGTAGATGATTATGATTTAAGATATAGTTTAAAGTTTTAGGATCTGAGACCCCACAAATTTTTAGACCTTTGATCATTGACTTAGGTGACTAATTAATGATTTAATATTTTTTTTAATATTACCTCTTGTAATATTCCTACCTATCACAAGAGAATGAGCTCCATTTTTTAGAGCTTGTTTAGGCGTTAATACTCTTTTTTGGTCATTATTATTTGAATGGAATCTTATTCCAGGAGTAATAATTTCTTTTTTAAATACTTTTCTCACTATTTGAACTTCTTTTGCACTACATACGATTGCATCTAATTTAGCTTTCTTCGCTAATCTCGCTTGGTGTAGAACTAATCTTTTGATATTTTTATTAAATCCAATTTCTTTTAACTCTTTGTTGTCTAGAGAGGTTAGAATGCTCACACCGACTAAACGAATTGGACCTGAAACTTTTTTAGCTGCTTTAAGAGCTTGCAAACCTGAGCTTATATGGATAGTTAAATAATTGACTCTCAAGTCCTTAATCGCTTTGATTGTTGATACACAGGTGTTTGGAATATCGTGTAATTTTAAATCCACAAAAATAATCTTTTTCTTTAATTTAGAAATGAAATTTCTTCCATTTTTAGAATTAAGAAACTCTAAACCAAACTTATATCCAATTTTTAATTTAGTATCAGAAGTATGTTCAATTATCTTTTTAATTTTAGAAATATTTGTGCTATCACAAGCGACGAATATTTTATTTTTTTTCATTATTTAATTTTTTAAACAAGTCTTTTGACATTTTAAAGTGAATAATTTTTTTTTGAATTGTATTGACTTTTTCACCAGTTTTTGGATTTCTTGATATTCTCGCTTTTTGTATTTTGCTAGAAAAAATTCCAAAGCCTCTTAATTCTACTCTCTCACCCCTTTTAAGAGTTTGTTTTATTTCTTTTAATATGATTTCTATAAATCTTTCCAAGTCTTTTTTAAGGAAATTAGGATAGTTTTTTGCGAGTTGTTTTAAAAGCTTTGATTTTACAACAGCCAATGTAATTTTATTTATTTATTATTATTTTTTTTCTTTTTTCTTTAAGTCTTCAGATAGAGATGAAAATGGTAAATTTTTACCAGAACCTTCTGCACCGTATTTCTCTAAAGCCTCTTTTTTTTCTATTTCTTCTAAAAGTTTTATACTTAAGGTTACTTTTCTTTTTATTAAATCTAAATCAGATATTGCACAATCAATTCTTTCCCCACCTGTAAATCTTGACGGTCTAGCGTCTGCAGCATTTATTGCTATTAAAGATTTTTTTATTGGAAATTCCATGTCACAACCTTCAGGCCTTACTATTAAACCTTTGTTATCTGTTGAAACTATTTTTACAGTAATTATTTGATTTTTTTTCTTATCTTTAAACCAATCAAAAGGGTCTTTTTGTGTCTGTCTTAATCCAACCCTTATTTTTTGTTCAGATGCCTTTATTTCTAAAACTTTGACTTTTATATTGTCACCTTTTTTATACTTAGCTAATTCTTCCTCAACATTAGACAGGTAGGTTAAATCATTGCAATGTAAAAAAGCATCTACATCTAAACCTTCTATTTTTAAAAATAAAGAATATTCATTTTTATTTACAACTTCACCAAGTACAATAGATCCAACAGGATATTTTTTCTCGAATGTATTGAAGGGATTTTCTTGAGTTAATCTATGAGAAATTGCAATACGTCTTTTAGTTTTATCAATTTCAGTAATTACACAATCAATTTCATCTCCAACTTTAAACATTTTTTTTGTGGAAATATTTTTTTTTGTCCAACTTAGTTCACTAGAATGTAGCAAAGTAGTAAGACCAGGTTCTAATTCACAAAAAGCTCCAAAATCCATTATCTTGACTACCTTTACTTTGTAAACTTTGTTTAATTCATAGTTTTCAATATGTTCAAACGGGTCAGGGGAAAGTTGTTTAACAGAACAACCAACTTGTAATTTTTCTTTATCAACTGAAATAACTTTAAGATCATGTTTTTCACCGATATTGAACACCTCATCAGGATGATTTACTCTAGAATAAGATATTTCTTGCAAGTGAACCAATACATCCAATTCTCCATTAACATTAAAGAAACATCCAAAAGTGCTATATCCTTTTACCTCAGCACCCTTTATGATATCGCCAACTTTATACTTTTCGATTATTTTAATTTTGTCTTCTTTTTTGAATGATGAGATTATTTCTCTTCTAGATACACAGGCATTTCCTCTTACTTTATCCAATTTTATTAAAGCAAACTTTTGAGGTTCATTCATTAAATGACTAATGTCTTTTAAAGGTTTATCACTTATTTGCGAACCGGGTAGAAACATTAAAGAACCGGTATCAATGTGTTCCACAATACATCCACCCTTACACTTTGATGTAATTTTACCCATAATTGGTTCATTATTTTCATAAGCTTTGACTAATTGATCCCAACCCTTAATTTTTTGGGCCTTACTAGCGGAAACTATTACTTCGCCATTTTTATCTTCAATTTTTTCTAAAAGAACAGGAATTGACTCCCCAACTTTTATTTTATCAGCTAAGCCTATTGCTTTAAGTTCATTTAAATCTAACACTGGTTCGCTTTTTAAACCTTCTACAAAAAGAAAAACAAATTTTTCTGTGATTTTATTAATTTTTCCATTAATAATTTTTCCCTCTTCTATT
The DNA here is from genome assembly GCA_902616645.1 of uncultured Pelagibacteraceae bacterium. Taxonomy (GTDB): domain Bacteria; phylum Pseudomonadota; class Alphaproteobacteria; order Pelagibacterales; family Pelagibacteraceae; genus Pelagibacter. The sequence goes on along the minus strand of CACMTO010000002.1, from coordinate 44,536 downwards.
TGAATTTTTGATAATTGATTGTTAAGTAGTTGTTCAAACTCTTTTGTGAGTGGGTTATCTAAATTTTTAAATATTTCCATAATTAAAGCTTTTTAAATTTAAAAAAGCATGATCTTCTACTTAAATTTGAAATATTTATCAACTGTTAATGTCCCCCACTTCTTGTGTTTTCTTGCAATAATTAAGTAATTTACCTTGATTTTTAATATTTTTTTTGTTCAATAAATTTCAATGTTTTTAAAAAAGACGGAAATGACGTTTTAATTGAATCAGGATCATTTATCTTCCATTTACCACCAAAAGTTAAAGCTGCTATTACGCTCATCATGAAAACCCTATGATCTTTCAAAAAATTTTTTATATGAATAGTTTTTTGTATTTGTAGTTTTGGATTACCATAAATTTTGATTGAGTCTTTTGTTTTTTTATTTTTGATACCCATAAGACTCAAAATTTTCGAACCCCAATTTAACCGTTCACTTTCTTTTTGATTTAATTCAGAAATATCATTAAACCTTGAGACTCCTTGAGATCGAGCTGCAATTAAAAAAATTAGTAAAAATTCATCAATCGCACTTGAATTTAGATTTCTTGGACAAGTTACACCCTTGAGGTTTTCTGAACTTTTTGCGAATACGTCTGCGATCATCTCACCCCGGTATTTTCTAGTATTAATAAACTTTATATTTGCACCCATTTTTTTTAATATATTTATGACTCCAATTCTTGAAGGATTTACATTTACATTTTTAATTAATATTTGAGATCTTTCAGATAAAATAGTTAAAACAATAAAAAAAGCAGATGAACTCATATCACCTGGAATTCTATACTTAAGAGAATTAATTTTTTTTACACCTTTAATAGAAATATAATCAAGATTTTTTGTCTTTTTAATATTAATTGGTATTTTCAAATGTTTTAATAATATTTCAGTATGATCCCTCGACTTTTTTGCCTTAATTCTTGTTGTACCCTCTGACTTTAGTGCCGCAAAAATCACAGAAGTTTTAGATTGAGCAGATCCTTTTTTTTCATAGAAGTTAATTGGCTTAGGTTTTTGTACTCCTTTCATTATTAAAGGAAGACGATTTTTATTTGATCTAAAAGAGGCTCCAAATTTTTTTAATGGTTTTGTAACTCTTCCAAAGTCTCTTTTCGATAAACTTTTATCTCCAACTAGTTTAAATTTTTTATCTGCATTTACTAGCAATCCAAGAATTAACCTACCCAAAGTTCCTGAATTACCTGCGTCTAAAATAAGATCTTTTTTTATCTTATAATTAAGTCCACTTCCGATTATCTCACATTTATTATCTTTAACTTTAACTCTTGATCCTAATTTTTTAATGCAAGATATTGCACTCATCACATCGTCCGATTTTAAAAGGTTATAGGAAATAGATTTATTCCTCGATAATGAGGATAACAAAACCCATCTTATGGATAAACTCTTATCACCTTCAATATATATTTTTTTATTAAAGGGTTTAATTATTCGATTAATTGTTAAAACTTTTCTCATAAATTATTTAAAAATTGATACTAAAAATTTTAGAAAAAATCTCCAAAATATTGGTTTTTAGCATTTTCATCTTTAATTAACTTATTAGGAGAACCTTCTGCAATAATTTTACAATTTGATAATATCATTGCTCTATCTACAATTGACAAAAGTTCTCTTGCTTGATGTTCACATATAATTATACACATTTCAGGTTTTTCTTTTTGCAGGTTTACTAAAATTTCTTTAAGCATGTGGATTGTTAAAACATCTAAAGCTGCAAATATCTCATCACAAAGTAGAATCTTGGGATCTCCAAGTAAAGCCATACATATAACTAATTTTCTCCTTTGTCCCCCAGATAAAAATTTTGCTTTTACCTCTTGCACATTGTCCAGTGCAAACTTTGAGATTAAATTATGTATCCTCGATGTTCTTTCTCTTTCATCTTTAATAATTATTTCTCCAATTGATCTTAAGTTATCAATTAGACTTAAATCATTGAAGAAACCTCCATATTGGGGAACATAACCAATTTTAAATTTTCTAGCTCTTACGTAGATTGGTTCTTTAGTTACGTCAGCGTTTGATATAATTACTTTACCGAAGTCTGGTTTAATTAAACCCATCAAAATATTAAAAATTGTACTTTTTCCTGCACCATTAGGACCTAAAAGACCAACTATCTCACCTGCGTTAAGTTTAAAACTAATGTTGTCAAGTATTTGTCTGCTTGAAAATGATAAAGAAATATTTTCTAATTTTGCAATAGGCAGCCTACTTTTGAAACCTTTAATTCTAAATTTTTTAATTAATGCCATTATTATTAGTATGAGTAACTTTAACTTTTTTGTTTTTATCAAACATAGAAATTTTTGATTTTCTTTCTATCAAATCATATTCTATTTTGTCTGCATAAAGCTTAGTTAAACTATTATTATATACTACATTTCCAGATAAAATTGCTATGTTTTTTGAAATTAAGGCATTCATTTTATTTGTTGTCAATTTGTGTTCATTATAGTTAATTATTACATTTCCCAAAAATTCTGTGTCATAAGTAGAATTATTATAAACTGCTTTGTCAGAGGTAACAATAATTTGATTATTTTCATCAAAAGTAATTTTTGCATCCACACTTTTTAAATTTATAATATAATTGTTTTCTTCATCAGGATAACCGGTTTTAGCATTTAGTAAGTAGGAATTTCCCTTTTCATCTCTAGAAAAATATTTTAGATCGTTGATTTGGTTGTCATTTTTTTTTTGATTTTGGGTATTATCATTTGAAATTTCTTTATCTTTTATAGATGGTTTTTGAAAAAAAATTACGTATGAAGTCGAAATTGTAGATAAAATTATAACTAATAACGTGATTTGAACCAATAATTTTTTGTTCATTTTATTTAATATTTGTTTCGAGGATATTGTGTATATGTATAATTCCTATAGTTTTTCTTTTTTTATTTTCTTTATAAACACATAAACATGTGATTTTTTTTTCGTTCATTATGTCTAAAGCTTTCACAGCAAGAGTGTCTTTCTCTATACTTATAGGATTTTTGGTCATAAAAGATTTAATTTTTTTTTCAACTATATTATTGTTTTTTTGTATTGCTCTTTTAATATCCCCATCAGTAAATATCCCTGTTGTGAAATTCTTTTTATCTCTAGCAATTAAAACACCAAGTTTTTTGGAATTTAAAATTTTTAAACCATCTTTAATTGATTTGTCTTGATTTATGAATGGGATATCATTCTTAACAATCATTAAATCTTCGACAGTTTTTAATTTATTTCCTAAATTACCTGATGGATGAAATTTCTTGAAGTCAAGTTTTCCAAATTTTTTATATTCCATAGATGCAATTGCGAGTGCGTCCCCCATAGCCATTGCAGATGTTGTACTAGAAGTAGGAACAATACCGTGACCAGCTTCTTTTACTTCAGGTATATAAATTTTAATATCTGAAGCTTTATATAAAGTAGAGTTTTTGTTGGAAACAATACCAATTATCGTAATTCTGTTTCTGTTAGCAAATTGAATAACATTTTTTAACTCTTGAGTTTCACCAGAGTAACTAATCAAAATTAGAATATCTTTTTTTTGAATACTACCCATATCACCGTGACTCGCTTCAGCTCCTGATAATACAAAAGAGGGACAGCCAACAGATGAAAAAGTAGCGCTTAGTTTTGCAGAAATTTTTGAGGATTTTCCAACTCCACAAAATATTATCTTTGATGGGCATTTTACTATTGCCTCAACGGCTTGGTTAAAAGAATTATTAATTGAATTTTTTAATTTTCTTAAAGCTTGTATCTCAAGCTCTATAACGTTTTTACCAATTTTTTTAAAATCTTTTTTATTCATTTAGTGAGCCCAAATGTCATCTTTAAATTGTGCTAGATCAAGCTCAACTCTTGTTTTTAAAAATTTTAGACAATCGTTGTACAAGTTGATCCTATTCTCTCTTGTGAGTATTTTAGTTAGTTCTGTATTTATTTTGTGTAGATATATTACATCATTAGCACAATATTTTAATTGTGCCGGTGATAAATCTCCACCAAAATCTGAGCTTTGAAACTGTTTACTTACATCCACATTTACAAATTCTTTTATTAATGTTTTAAGAGAATGATTGTCGCTATAACTTCTACAAATCTTACTTTGTAATTTTGTACACTGGATATTATCGACATCAACATTAAGATAATGTTTAATATGTGCTATGTCTGCTCTGGCATAATGAAATATTTTCACAATGTCCTTGTTGTCTAATAATTTTTTTAAATTTGGAGCATCAAAATTATCTCTATCTAATTGAACAATATGTGCATCAAAATTTCCACTAGATATTTGAACAAGATACAAAGGGTCTCTAAAAACATTTAGGCCTGCCATTTCACAATCTATACCTAAAGATTTATATTTGCTTAGATCTATGTCAGCTGGTATATCTTTTTGATGTAATTTAATATCAATATTCATTTTTAAACATGTATATATGAAAGCAAAAAATTGTCTAATTTTTGGTGGCAGTGGCCAAATAGGAACCCATCTAATAAGAAAGTTAACAAAAAATAACTATAAAGTCACCGTAGTTACAAGAAATTTACACCAAAAAAGCTATAGAATTAAAACTCAAGCAAATGCAGGGTATATAGATATTGTAGAGGCAAATATTTTTGATGAAAAAATAATAAGAGAATTGTTCAGCAATGCAGAAATTTGTATTAATTTAATAGGTATTTTATTTGAAAACAAAAAAGGAAATACTTTTAAAAATATACATTCTTTATTTCCCTCTATATTAGCAAAATTAACAAGAGAATATAATCTAAAGCAGTTTATTCACATATCAGCTTTAGGAATAAATGAAGCAACAGACTCTAACTATGCAATTAGTAAACTAGAAGGAGAGAACAATATACTAAAAAATTTTCCAGCGGCAACAATTTTAAGACCATCTATTGTCTATTCTGTTGATGACAATTTTACAACAAATTTTATGACATTGTTAAGTAATCTACCATTTTTCCCCCTTTATTATTATGGAAAAACTAAATTTATGCCGATACATTGTTCAGATCTAGTTGATATAATCTACCATGTGTTATCTAAGAATATATCCTCAAATATAATTGAGTGTGTCGGCCCAGAAACGATCACCTTTGAGGATGTTTTGAAAAGGCTTTTAAAATTAATAGATAAAAAAAGAATTTTAATCCCTTTTCCTTTATTTGTAGCTAATTTATCAGCTAAATTATTTGAATTATTGCCAAAACCAATATTAACTCAGGATCAATTAAGATTATTGAAATATGATAATATTTTATCTGGTAAATATAAAAGTAATTTTCAGCTTGGTATTCCAAGCAAAAGGTTTTTTGACGAAGAAGTTAAAAAATATTGTTATATGTGGAAAGAAGGAGGCCAATATTCAACCGACAAATACTCAAAAAATTAAATTATTAAGCTGATTTAATTTTTTTTTCAATAAACTCTGGAACTTCGTCTTTTTCTGCAATATCTTCTTTTTTACCTTTAGGCTGGTAAGCATAAAGTAAATGAAGTTTACAATATGAGAAATCTTTCAAAGATGTTCTACCACAAAAATAAAAATCTTTTTCATCTGGATGACCAATAGGCCACTTACATGTGTTTTCGTCTAATTCCTCTAACTGTTTAGGGTTTTCAGGCTCAAAATCCTGCTCTATCAAAAGGGATTTAAACCTACTTCTTCTTCCTCTTTTAATTTTAGAATTTTTTTCTTGATTTGAACTATCAAAATTTTCATTAGATGTGGCTGCTCTGGTCTTAATTTTAGCTGATAAATTTAATCGGTGCGCTTTACCTATCACAGCATTTCTACTTATTCCTCCTATAATTTCGGCAATTTGACTAGCAGTCTTTCCTTTACCCCAAAGTTCTTTTAATTTATTAACTTTTTCCTCGGTCCAACTCATAAATAACTATATAATGTGTTAATAAAATATAATTATACAATATACTGATATTTTACATATACTAACAAGTAATTATTCTAAGTTATGCACAAAAAAAAATTTAATTTTTTAGATTTAATATTCAATCGAGACTTGTATCTAAATATTTTTGTTCTAGAAGGTTTTAATGAAAACTAAGAGCTATTTAGCAAAAAATTATAATAGAAAAAAAATATCCTTCTTTAAAGGAAAAGGAAGTTTTTTGTATGGAACTAATGGAGCAAAATATTTAGATTTTGTTCAAGGTATTGCCGTAAATTCTTTAGGTCATGCTCACCCTGAACTTATAAAAGCAATTAACAAACAGTCAAAAAAACTTTGGCATGTATCTAATGCTTTTATAATCCCAGAGGGTGAAAAATTAGCAAAAAAATTAGCAAAAAAAACATTCGCAGATTCTGTAATATTTCAAAATAGTGGAGCTGAGGCGACAGAAGCGGCAATAAAAGTTGCTAGACGATATTTCTATTCAATTGGAAAACCATATAAGAATAGAATACTTTGTGTAAAAAACTCGTTTCATGGAAGAACATTAGCTGCCATTTATGCTAGTGGGTCTAAGAAAATGATAGAGGGTTTTGGCCCAAAAATAGGGGGTTTTGATCACTTTGAGTTTGGTAATCACAAATCATTAAAAAAAAAAATTAAGAAAAATACAGCAGCTATTATGGTTGAAACTATTATGGGAGAGGGCGGAATTAAAGTAATACCAAATTGGTGTTTAAAAGGGTTGAGAAAAATCTGTAATCAAAAAAAAATTCTTCTAATTCTTGATGAAGTCCAATGTGGTGTTGGCCGCTCAGGAGATTTTTTTGCTTTTGAAAAGTCAAAAATAAAACCAGATATTGTTCCCATTGCTAAAGGAATTGGAGGAGGTTTTCCAATTGGAGCGGTGCTAATGAATAAAAAGGTTGCAAGTGGAATGACACCAGGTACACATGGATCAACTTTTGGAGGAAATCCTTTAGCAATGATAGTCGGAAATACAGTAATGGACATCGTTTCCAAAAAAAAATTTCTTAATTCAGTAAAAAAAAACTCTAGTTATTTTTTTGAAAAATTAATAATTATTAAAAATAAATATCCAAAAATAATTAAAGAAATAAGAGGTGAGGGATTTTTATTAGGGATTAAGTTATATGGAGATCAAAAAAGATTTATTAAACTTTTAATGGATAACAAATTATTAACAATTAAAGCAGCTGAAAATGTTGTTAGAATTTTACCACCATTGAATGTGAAAAAACAAGAAATTGATTTAGCAATAAAAATTATAGATAAAGTTTGTGAGAAATATAAATAAATGAAACATTTTATAAACCTAAGTGAAATTCCAGCTAAAGATCTTAGAAAAATATTAATTGATGCCAAAAAAAGAAAAAATTCTAGAAAAAAATTAAGTATTCTTGAAATTGACAAGGGCGCACCATTAAAAGGTAAGTTGTTAATTCAAATGTTTGAAAAGTCAAGTTTGAGAACTCGATTAAGTTTTTATCTAGCTATAAAACAACTTGGAGGAAGCACTTTAACTCTTAGACCAGATGAATTACACTTATCAAAAGGGGGGGAAAGTATTGAAGATACAGCCAAAATTTTATCAAATTTCGGCAATGCCTTTATGCTTAGAACTGATAATGATAAAAAGCTAGAGGAATTCAAAAAATATTTATCTATACCGATTATAAATGGATTGAGTCCAAGCTCCCACCCGTCTCAAATTTTATCTGATATTTTTACCGTTGAAGAGATTAAAAAACGATCAATATCAAAATTAAATATTACTTGGATCGGGGACACAAATAATGTTCTAAATTCTTTAATCGCAGCATCCATAAAGTTTTCTTTTAAATTAAAAATTGGTTCCCCAAAAAATTACCAACCAAGTAATAAAATTATGAACTATATTAAAAGAACTAAGAATAAAATTTTTTTCTATAACGATCCATTTAAGGCTGCAGAAGATGCTGACGTAATCTTTTCTGATAAAGTGATATCAATGAATGATAAAGTAAATATTAAGAAAAAATTAAGTCATTTTAAGAAATTTAAGATCAATAAAAAATTGATGAGTTATTCCAAGAATAATTGCATTCTTCTCCATTGTTTGCCAAGAGGCACAGAGGTTGATGATAAGGTCTTTTTAAGTAAACAATCAAAAGTTTGGCATCAAGCACAAAACAGAGTGCATGTACAAAAATCAATACTGCTTTATTGTTTAGAAAAACTAAGGTAGCGGTAAAGGCTCATCTGAATTTTTATTTAAATATAAAATTACTGAAGCTCTATCTTTTTCTTTTCTTAACCCAGCAAAAGCCATCTTAGTGCCTTTAATCCATTTTGCGGGTTTTATTAGATATCCATTTAATTCTTCAAAGGTCCAACTTTTACCATATCCGGAAAGTGCTTTTGAATATTTATAATCACTTACAATCCCGACTTGTCTATTAACTACATTGTATAGTGCAGGGCCAATGTTATTTTTTCCACCTTTGACTATTGAGTGACATGCAGCACATTTTTTAAAAACTTTTTCTCCAGTTGCAATATCTCCCATTGCTAACAAGGCGGCTATATCAACTTTTTCTTCCACAGTTGTTTCTACTGAAACTGAGGCATTACTTTTCTGTTCTACTTCAACTACGTAGCCAGGTTTCTTAGGCTTTTCTACGTGAAAAATTAAATTTGAAATCTTTCCAATTCCTATAATTAGCAACCCTACCAGTAAAATTGCAGCAACTATTTTGTTTATTTCAAAAGAATCCATTTTATAAAAATTTATTTTGAACGTATAACATTATAAATTTAAAATTGCTCATAATTTAATGTACAAAATTGCCTCTGTTTATAATCAAAATTTTATAAAAAAAAAGAATGAAAACATTAATCTTAATTCCATCTAGACTAAAAGCAACAAGATTGCCAGGTAAGCCCCTGCTAAAGATTAATGGTTTATCAATTATATCTCATGTTGTTAAGAAGGCAGTAAAAGCAAATTTAGGGGAAGTATATGTGGCTGCTGAAGATAAAGAGATTATTGAGGATGTTAAAAATAACGGAGGTGAGGCAATTTTAACTAGCAATAAACATAAAAGTGGAACTGATAGAATATACGAGGCTATCCAAAAATTAGAAAAAAAAAATGTTGATTTAGTAATAAATCTTCAGGGTGATGAACCGTTAATCGATATAGATGATATAAAAAACTTGCATAGAAATATGATTAAAACTAAATCAAAAATGGGCACATTGGCTTCAGTTATATCAAATAAAAACTTATATGCTGAAAAAAGTGTTGTTAAAGTAAAAACAAAACAAAGTTTAGAGCAATCAAAGTTTCCAGAAGCAATTAACTTTATGAGAAAAATAGATGGAAATATTGAAAATATCTATCATCACTTGGGTGTTTATTGTTATAACTTTGAAACTTTAAAAAAATTAATCTCATTGAGTCAATCTCAGAATGAAGTTAAAAACAAATTAGAACAACTAAGGGCCCTCGATAACAATATTAAAATTAATGTTGCTCTAGCGAATTATTCACCAATTGGTGTAGATACAATGGAAGATTATGTGGCTATAAAAAAGATAATGGAATATAAATCATAATGAATAAATTTTTTTTTCAAGGAACATATGGTGCATATTCACATTTAGCAGCATTATCTATCAATCCTGAAGCTGAAATAATTCCATGTAAAACCTTTGATGAATGTTTTTTAAGAGCTTCAAAAGACGACGATTCAAAAATAATCATTCCTGAATCTAACAGGATAACAGGAAACATTGGTATAGAGTATTTGATATTTGAATACAGATTAAATATATATTCTGAATATTTTCTAAAAATTGAGCACAATTTACTAGGTATTCCAGGTACAAAAATATCTGAAATTAAGGAGGTTTATTCTCACGCACAAGCTTTATCTCAATGCTCCAAATTTATAAAACAGAATAGACTTATTGAACATGTGAGAGCTGACACCGCTGGATCAGCAGAAATGATCTCAAAAAATAAAGATAAAGGAAAGTCAGCAATTGCATCCTCTTTAAGTGCAAAAACTTACAATCTTGAGATAATTAAAAAGAATATAGAAAATGAAAAAAGTAATTTTACAAGATTTTTAATAATGGGGAAAAATGTCTATCAGCCTAAATTTGATAAAGAAAAAAAATATATTACCTCATTTTTATTTAAGTTGAAAAGCAAACCAGCAGCGTTATATCAATCTTTAGGAGGGTTTGCTATTAATGGCGTTAACTTAACAAAATTACAAAGTTATCCAGAAAAAAATACATTCGATTCTTACTTTTTTTTGTGTGATTTAGACGGACATATCGAGGATAGAAAAGTTCAAAAATCTTTGGAAGAATTGGGGTTACACTGTCAAGATTTTCACGTCCTAGGTGTTTTTGAGGCAGACAAATTAAGAGAAAAATAAGTATTTATCTTTTATTGTAGATTAGAAATCTTTACTGATATAATAATCTTTGGAGGCTAGAGGTGGGTGCTGCTTGAACCCGACCAGATCTTAACGGAAGCAGTCGTAAAGACAGTTATTCAGGTTCTAGTCTCCTTTTAAAAATGAAAAATAATTCAAAAGTTTTAGCTTTAAAATATAGGCCTCAAACATTTAATGATTTGATTGGTCAAGATGTAGTCGCAAAGACAATCATGAATTCTATAAAAGCTAACAAAGTTCCTAATGCTTATTTATTTACTGGAATTCGGGGTGTTGGGAAGACGACAATTGCCAGGATAGTAGCAAAGCTACTTAATTGTCAGAATGGAATTGAGAATGAGTGTAAAAATAAATGCGATAACTGTGTGGCTATAACAAATTCCAGTCATATAGATGTTTTGGAGATGGATGCTGCCAGTAAAACAGGTGTAGATGATGTCAGGGATTTAATAGAATTTTCAAGATACGGACCAACATCATCAAAATACAAAATATTTATAATTGATGAAGTTCATATGTTAAGTAAACAAGCCTTTAATGCTTTACTCAAAACTTTAGAAGAACCACCAGAATATCTCAAATTTATATTTGCAACTACCGAAATTAAAAAAATTCCGATAACCGTAGTATCCAGATGTCAAAGATTTGATTTATCTAGAGTAAAATCCTCAGATCTTTTTGAATTTTTAAAAGAGATAAAAAATAAAGAAAAAGGGAATGTTTCAGATGAAGCTTTAAAATTAATTGTAAAATTATCAGAGGGTTCGGTAAGGGATGCATTATCATTACTTGATAGAGGTTTAATAACTTTAGAAAAAGGCGAAGAGTTAAATATAGATATTGCCCAAAAAATTTTTGGATATTTTGATAAATCAAAATTAATTGAAATTTTTGAGTTAATTTTAAAAGGAGATGAAAAAAAGGTTATTAAAATTTATAGAGATATATACAATCAGGGTGTTGAGCCAAAAATTTTTATAAATGATTTTTTAGAATTAATTTATTATTTTAAAAATATAAATTCATTGACAATTGAAAGCACAAATTTTTCTCTTAATGATGCTGAGTTTTTAAAGATTAAGAATATATCTAATAATATTGAAAATAACGTTTTAATATTGTTTTGGCAATTTACAATAAAAACAATTGAGGAATTAGAGATCGTCTCAAATCAAAATTTATCTATTGAAATGTTTTTGGTAAGATTAATGCATCTCAGCTCGTTAAAAACTCCAAATGATTTTACAAAGGAAAATAAAATTAATAATTCAGAGAAAAAAATTGTTGATGAGAATAAAATTTCTGAATTTAAAAAAGATACAATTAATCAAATTAAAAATGTTACCCAAGAAAAAAAAGTTAAACCCGAAATACAAAATGAAATTAAAGCTCAGAGAAATTTAACTATAAATTCATTTGATGAACTCTTAGTAGTTTGTAATGAGAAAAAAGAGATGAAACTTAAATACGAACTTGAAAAAAACGTAAATTTGGTAAGTTTTGAAGAATTTAGATTAGAAATTTCTTTTAATGAAAATTTAGATAAAAACTTCGTAAAAGATCTTTCGATGAAACTATTTGAATGGACAAACAAAAGATGGATTATTACTTTAAGTAAAACAAAAGGTGAAATTTCAGTAAAAGAAAAAGAGCGAAATAAAAAGATAGAGCTTTTTGAAAATGTTAAAAAATCAAAAATTTATGATACTTTATTAAAAAAATTTCCTGACGCAAATTTAATTGACGTCGAACAAAAAAAAAAGGAAGAGCAAAAGATTGATGACTGATTTTAGTAAAATTTTAGATAAAGCAAAAGAGCTAGAGGCGAAAATGAAAGAAAGCCAAGAGAACATTAAAAAAATAAAAGTTGAGGGTATTTCTGGTTCAAATTCTGTTAAAGTAATTTTAGATGGAAATGGTGAGATGCAAAAAATTGAGATTTCTGATGAATTATTAAATGAGCAAAAATCTATAATTGAGGACTTAATTATTGCAGCGCACAATAACGCTAAAACTCAACTTAAAAATAAAACCAACGAAGAAATTTCAAAAGCAACAGGTGGTTTTGGAATTCCAGGTTTTAAGTGGCCATTTTAATAAATGAGAGATATTAATGAGATAGAGGAATTGATAAAATTAATTTCCAGATTACCAGGCCTAGGACCTAAATCTGCAAAAAGAATTGTTTTAAAACTGATTAATAATAAGGATGAACTTGTAAAACCGATTGCCAACTCTTTAGTTCATGTTTACAAAAATGTCACAAGATGTAGTTTTTGCGGATCATTAAAATCAAAATTATCTAAATGTTCAAATTGTGAAAATACAAAAGAAAAATTCAAAAAGATATGTGTCGTAGAGGATATAGCTGATCAATGGTCAATAGAAAACTCTAATATTTTTCAGGGATATTTTCATATTTTGGGTGGAACTTTATCCTCTGTAGGCCAAAGAAAGGAAAATTTATTGATTAATTCACTCGTCGAAAGAGTGAACAGAGACAAGATTGAAGAAGTTATTTTAGCCACAAGTGCAACAGTAGAAGGACAAACAACTGCATACTACATCCAAGAAAGTTTAAGGAAAACTGATGTGAAAATTACAAAACTTGCACAAGGATTACCCGTTGGAGGAGAAATTGAAAGCTTAGATGATGGTACGTTATTTTCAGCATTTAAAAATAGGTCTAGATTAAACTCAAATTCCAGTTAAAAAAAAGGGCAGTTAGAACTGCCCTTTTAAAATTTTTTAGAATAAGCTTAGGGTATTACATTCCCATTCCACCCATTCCACCCATACCACCCATTCCGCCCATTCCTCCAGGCATCGCAGGCGCTGCAGCATCTTTTTCTTCAGGCTTATCGGCTATCATCGCTTCAGTAGTTACTAGTAATCCTGATATCGAGGCAGCATCTTGTAAAGCAGTTCTAACAACTTTTACTGGATCAATTATACCTTTTACAAACATATCACAATACTCCTCTGTTTGAGCATCATAACCATGAGTTTTTTTATTTTGCTCTAGTAATTTTCCTACTACTACAGATCCATCCACTCCAGCATTTTTTGTAATTTGTCTAATTGGAGACTCTAAGGCTCTTCTTACGAGATCTACTCCTGCTTTTTGATCTTCACCTTTAGCCTTAACTTTGTCGAGATCTTGTGCAGCGTATAACAAAGCACAACCTCCACCAGTTACAATACCTTCTTCTACAGCAGCTCTTGTTGCATTGAGAGCGTCTTCGACTCTATCTTTCCTCTCTTTTACCTCAACTTCTGTTGCTCCACCAACTTTTATAACTGCTACCCCTCCAGCTAATTTAGCAAGTCTTTCTTGTAATTTTTCTTTATCGTAATCAGAAGTAGTTTCGTCAATTTGTTGTTTAATTGATGAACATCTTGCTTCAATGTCTGATTTTTTACCACTACCATTAACAATAGTACTATTATCTTTATCCACTTTAATCTTTTTACAAGATCCAAGATCGTCAAGTTTAACATTTTCAAGTTTTATGCCTAAGTCCTCTGAAATGACTTGACCACCTGTTAAGATAGCAATGTCTTCAAGCATTGCTTTTCGTCTATCGCCAAATCCTGGAGCCTTAACAGCTACAACTTTTAATCCACCTCTTAATTTATTAACTACTAAAGTAGCTAGTGCTTCACCTTCTACATCTTCAGAAATTATCATTAATGGCCTACCAGCTTGAACAACAGCCTCTAATAAAGGGACCATTGGTTGTAGATTTGTCAATTTTTTTTCGTGTAAAAGAATGAAAGGGTTTTCCAACTCCGTTGTCATTTTATCGCTATTTGTTATAAAATACGGAGAAAGATAACCTCTATCAAATTGCATACCTTCAACTACATCAAGTTCGGTTTCAATACCCTTATTTTCTTCAACAGTTATTACTCCTTCATTGCCTACTTTTTGCATTGCCTTAGCGATCATTGTTCCAATTTCTTTATCACCATTAGCAGAGATTGTTCCTACCTGAGCAATTTCATCACTGTCTTTTACTTTTTTGGCAGATGAGACAAGATTTTGTTTTACTACTTCAACAGCTGCATCAATTCCTCGTTTAACATCCATAGGATTCATTCCTGCAGTAACATATTTTACACCTTCTCTCACTATTGCTTGAGCTAAAATAGTTGCAGTTGTAGTTCCATCACCTGCTTCATCGTTCGTCTTACTTGCAACTTCCTTAACCATTTGCGCACCCATATTCTCAAATTTGTCCTCGAGATCAATTTCTTTTGCGACCGAAACACCATCTTTTGTTATTCTTGGAGCACCGTAGGACTTATCCATTACAACATTTCTACCTTTAGGACCTAAAGTCACCTTAACAGTATCAGCTAAAATATTTACCCCTCTTATCATTGCTGATCTTGCTTCAGCATCAAATTTAACAACTTTTGCCATTATACTTTCTCCTTTAATTTATATTATTTACTTGAAATACCCATAATGTCCGACTCTTTCATTATGCTGTATTCTTTACCATCAATTTTGACTTCAGTCCCTGACCATTTGCCAAATAAAACTTTGTCTCCAACTTTTACGTCCATCGGAATTTTTTTTCCATCTTCAGTTTTTGCACCACCACCAACAGCAACAACTTTACCCTCTTGAGGTTTCTCCTGAGCTGTATCTGGTATGATAATTCCACCAGCAGTTTTTTCACTACTATCTAAAACTTCTATTAAAACTCTATCGTGTAACGGTCTAAATTTCATATAATCTCCTATATAAATATTGAGTTCATATAGAGATTGGTAATACTATTTCAAGATATACTTAAAATTTAGTTTATTAAAAAAGGTAGGAAATTGTGGATTTTTTGAGTTATAGATTATTTTAATGACTAAAAATTTAGATAAAGATGGTTTCTGCTCAATTGTTGATAATTATCAACTATTTTATATAGATTTGTGGGGAGTTATTCATAATGGTATAAACCTTCATAAGGAAGCAATTAAAGTTTTAAAAGAAATATCAAAAAAAGGTAAAGAGTATGTTCTTTTAACAAATGCACCTCGACCCAATGATGTTGTAAAATCTTTTTTGGAAAAAATGGGGATGGAAAAAGAAATCAGAGATCATGTTTTTACATCTGGCCAAGCATCACTAAATTATCTTAAAAAAAATTTATCTACTAAAAAATTTTTTCATCTGGGACCTCCACGTGATTTCGATTTGTTTAGTAATTTTGTCAAAATGAAGTCAGAAAATATTGATAATAGCGACTATATTTTATGTACAGGGTTATTTGAAAAGTTTGATAATGATTTGAATTATTATAAAGAATTATTCGAAAAAAATTTGGATAAGGAAATGATTTGTACTAATCCAGATTTGATTGTTGATAGAGGAAATATAAGAGAACTTTGTGCAGGTTCGGTTGCGATGGTTTTCGAAAAAATGGGGGGTAAAGTGATATATTTTGGTAAACCATATCCAGAGGTATATAATTTGTCTATTAATAATAAAGGTAAAAAAATTCTTTCAGTGGGTGATAATTTAAATACTGATATTAAGGGTGCGAATCTTTTAAACTATGACTCTTTAATAATTTCAAATGGTATTCATAAAAATGAAATTAAAGATAAAGGAATTGAAGCAACAGCCAAATCCTACGAAACAATCTGTAACTATATTCAATCTGAATTAAAATGGTAAAGATGAAATTATATAATAGTTTTAATATTAAAAAAAAACATAAAAACTCAATTATTTTAATTGGAAATTTTGATGGACTTCATCTTGGGCATCAAAAATTGTTTAAACTAGCAAAAATATACAAAAAAAAATTTACATCTAAAATTGGAGTTTTAACTTTCGAGCCTATGCCTAAAATGTTTTTTAATCCAAATTTAAAAAATTTTAGACTATCAAATTTGAGTCAAAAAATTGAAAATTTAGAAAAGCTTAATGTTGATTTTGTTATTACAAAGAAGTTCAATCTTGGATTCTCAAAAACTAAATCAATTATATTTATTAAAGAGACTTTGGGCAAAAAACTGAGTCCAAAATTTATTTTTGTCAGTAATAATTTTAGGTTCGGTAACAATAGAGAAGGTAATGTAAAAGAATTAATAAAATACGAGAAATTGCATAAATATAAAATAATCAAACCACAACCTTTAAAAATTAAAAAAAAAATTATTTCATCTACTTTAATAAGAAAATTTTTACAGAATGGGAAACTCAATAAAGTGAATAAACTTCTAAAAAGAAATTGGTCAATTGATGGTAAAGTTCAAAAGGGTAGACAATTAGGAAAAAAAATTGGTTTTCCTACAGCTAACATTGACATTAAGGATTACATTTTACCAAAACCTGGTGTTTATGCAGTTAAAGTAAAAAAAATTAAAAATTCAAATTATATGAAAGGTATAGCAAATTTGGGATACAGACCCACATTTAATGGAAAAAAAATATTGTTAGAGGTTCATTTATTTAATTTTTCTGGAAATTTATATAATAAACATTTAAGAGTTGAGTTTTTAAAATTTATAAGAGCTGAAAAAAAATTCAAAAATATTAATCAATTAAAAAAACAGATTAATGTTGATCTTTTAGTCGCAAAAAAAACAAAATGAGCAAAAACCAAATTAATTTACCCAAAACAGCTTTTTCAATGAAAGCTAATTTGCCGATTAGAGAGCCAGAAATATTGGAGCTTTGGAAAAAAATTGACTTATATAAAGAGTTAAGGAATTCAAGAAAAGGAGAAGAAAAATTTATTCTTCATGATGGACCTCCATATGCAAATGGGAATATACATATGGGCACCGCTTTAAATAAAATTTTAAAGGATATAATTGTAAAGTTTCATCAAATGGATGGCAAAGATTCTGTCTATGTACCTGGCTGGGATTGTCATGGTCTACCTATTGAGTGGAAAATTGAGGAACAATATAAAAAAGATAAAAAAAATAAAAATGATATTCCAATTGTAGAATTTAGAAAAGAATGCCGAGCATTTGCAGAAAAATGGATCGAGGTTCACAAAGAGCAGTTTAAAAGATTAGGTGTCATAGGTGATTGGGAAAATTATTACTCAACAATGAGCTATGATGCAGAGGCCCAAATTGTAAGAGAGCTTGGAAAATTTTTAAAAGAAGGTAGTCTTTATAGGGGATTTAAACCAGTTTTGTGGTCAACAGTAGAAAAAACTGCTTTAGCTGATGCTGAGGTTGAATATCAAGATCATAAATCGGATACTATCTACGCATGCTTTCCAGTAAAATCCTCAAATATCGAGGAGCTTAATGACTCTAATATTGTTATATGGACAACAACACCTTGGACAATACCAGCTAATAAGGCCTTAGCCTATAATGAAAGCTTAGATTATCTTAAAATTCAGATTTATGATGAGGGGAATTTTAAAAATAAAAAGATAGTTATTGCAGAAGCGTTATTAGATTCTGTTTTAAAAGATTGTGAAATAAAAGAATTTAAAATTATTAAAAAATTTAAAGGAAAAGATTTAAAAAATACCAAATGTAAACATCCATTTTTTGATTTAGGTTACGACTACGACATTCCAATGCTAGAAGCTCGTTTTGTTACCACTGAACAAGGAACAGGAATTGTTCATTGTGCACCAAGTCATGGACCTGATGATTTCAATCTTTGTTTAAATAATGGAATAAAAGCCGTTGAGACAGTTGATGATGACGGGAAATATACAAAAAATGTTTCTTTGTTTGAAGGTTTACATATCTTTAAGGCAAATCCAGTTGTTATTGAAAAATTAAAAGGTCAAAATAAACTTCTTTCTAATGGAGAATTAGTTCATTCATATCCTCATTCATGGAGGTCAAAAGCGCCTTTAGTCCATAGAGCAACGCCACAATGGTTTATTTCAATGGAAAGTCATAAATTAAGAAGCAAAGCTCTTAAAGCAATAGATGATACAACTTTTTATCCAAGTAAAGGTAAAGAAAGATTAAAATCAATGATCGAAACAAGACCGGATTGGTGTGTCTCAAGACAAAGAGTGTGGGGTGTACCACTTCCTATTTTTGTAAATAAAAAGTCTAATGAAATTTTGATAGATGATGAAGTATTTGAAAATATTGCAAACATTTATGAAAAAGAGGGCTCAGATTGTTGGTTTTCAGATAATCCTCAAAAATTTTTAGGTAGTAAATATAAAGCAGAAGATTTTGAAAAGTTAAGCGATATTGTTGAAGTTTGGTTTGACAGTGGATCAACTCACTCTTTTGTATTGGAGAAAAGAAAAGATCTTAAGTGGCCTGCATCAATGTATTTAGAGGGCTCTGATCAACACAGGGGTTGGTTTCATTCCTCTTTATTAGAATCTTGTGGGACAAGAGGTAAAGCACCATTCGAGTCAATATTATCTCACGGTTTTGTTGTAGATGGAAAAGGTTTAAAGATGTCGAAATCTCTTGGAAATGTGATAGCACCCGAAGATATTCTTAAAAAGTATGGTGCTGATATTTTAAGAATTTGGGTTGCAGCATCAAATTATGCAGAGGATTTAAGAATAGATTATTCGATTTTGGATCAACATTCAGAATCATATCGTAAAATTAGAAATACATTTAGGTACTTATTAGGAAATATAAATGATAAATTTGAGGATGTTAATTTAGATAAAATTGATATCGAAAGCTTACCTGAATTAGAAAAGTTTATGCTAAATAAAGTTTATACACTTGATGAAAAATTTAAAATTTGTTTTGAAAAATATGATTTTCACAATCTCTATAAAGACCTATTAAATTTTTGTACAGTAGATTTATCTGCATTTTATTTTGATATAAGAAAAGATACTTTATATTGTGACCCAATTGATTCTGAGAAAAGAAACTCATGTGTTACAATTTTGAATATTTTGTTAAAGTCTTTGCTCAGATGGTTTGCTCCAATTTTGTCATTTACAACTGAGGAAATCCATCAACTAGTTTCAAAAAGCAGTAAAAGTATTCATTTAGAAAAGTTTTTAAAATTTCCAGAAAAATTTAAAAATCAAAGACTTCAAGATAAATGGTTAGAATTAATTAAAATCAGAGATGCTTGCAATGTCAGTATTGAGGAAAAAAGAGCAAGTAAAGAAATCGGATCAAGTTTAGAAGCAGATCTTAATATTAAACTAAATGAAAAATATAAAGACATACTTGGAGGCATTGATTTATCAGAACTTTGTATTGTGTCAAAAACTAATATTAATTTTGACAGACAATCAGATATTTTTGTTGAGACAAAAAAAGCTTCAGGTAACAAATGCCCTGTATGTTGGAAAATTAGTGTTGAGCCTTGCGAGAGACATTCTCAGTAATGTTAAAATATATTAATAAAAGTTTTATAATAAATTTTTTGATAATCTTGTCTATCTTTGGTCTTGATAGATTTTCAAAAGCTTATGTGATTTCTATTAATGAAAAGAGTTTATCCTCAGATTTATTTGTATCTAAATATTTAAATATCAATTTAATTTATAACGAGGGAATAGCATTTGGATTGTTATCATTTGAAGAAAATTATATTTATCAAATTCTAACCACAATTATTTTTATCATAATCATTATATTATTATTTATGATATTTAGAGCTGAGACAAAAAAATATGAGAAAATTGGTTTAATACTAATTGCAGGTGGAGCTTTAGGTAATTTTTATGATAGAATAATATATAATGCAGTTCCAGATTTTATAGATCTACATATTGGTAATTTTCATTGGTTTATTTTTAATATTGCAGATATATTTATTACGATAGGTGTTTTATGGTTAATTTTTTTAGAAATTATTTCAAAAAAAAAGGTTAATAATGGAATTTAATTCAAACAAATTTTTAATTTATATTTTAATGTTTATTATTTTATCAGGATGTCAAAACGTAAAAGATACTTTAAGTATGAAAAAAAAAAAATCTTACGATGAATTTTTAATTGAAAAAAAAAATCCACTGGTACTTCCTCCAGAATTTTCTAAATTACCAAAACCAAAAGTTGCAGAAGATGAAAAAGACATAGATCAAGATATTGATTTATCAGAGGTAATTGGGAATTCTTCAAAAGAAAGTTTACCTGATAACACGTCTAGTACATTAGAGAAATCTATATCAGAAATTCTTAAGAAGAAATGATATTATCAAACAATATAATTTTTCGAAATTTTAAAGAAAAAAGAAAAATTCACTCTTTAAATAAAATATTAAATGAAATTTTACAAAAAAAAAATGAAATTCTAAAATCTATGACTCCAGATTATAAATATTCATTCTCGAGCAAATTAATTAAAAAATTCAAAAAATTTTCAAAAATGAGAATAATTGGTATGGGAGGTTCAATTTTGGGAACTAAGGCAATTTACAGTTTCTTAAATTTAAAAATTAAAAAAAAAGTGGAATTTGTTGACAATTTATTGCCTAGGAGAAATTTATCAAGTGAAAGTAATTTATTAAACTTAGTAGTATCAAAATCCGGTAATACGCTCGAGACAATATCTAATGTAAATATTTTGGTAAAGAAAAACCAAAAAAAAATTTTTATTGTTGAAAATAACGATAGTTATTTGAGAGTTTTGGGAAATAAAATGAGAGCTGAGGTAATCGATCATAATAATTATATAGGTGGTCGTTATTCAGTTTTATCAGAAGTAGGCATGTTACCAGCGAGTCTTCTCGGATTAGAGGAAAAAAAATTTAAACAATTAAATAACTTGATAAAAAATAAAAACTTTATGAATTTATTAATAAGGAATGTTTCAAACATAATCTTTTTTTTAAAAAACAAAAAATATAATTCTGTAATTTTAAATTACGATCAAAAGTCTGAGGATTTTTTTTTATGGTATCAGCAATTAGTTGGAGAAAGCTTAGGAAAAAAACAAAAAGGTATTTATCCATTGATTTCAAAAATGCCAAGGGATAATCATAGTTTAATGCAACTTTATCTTGACGGGCCAAGAAACAATTTTTTTACAATATTTAACTTTAACGATAAGAAATCTAACAAATTAAATAATAAATCTATACTAAAATCACATAATTATTTAAAAAATAAAACTCTTACAAAAATAATTAATTCACAGAAAGAAGCAACTGAAAAAGTTTTTCAAAAAAAAAAAATTCCGTTTAGAAGCTTTGAAATTAAGAATAGAAATGAAGCAACGTTAGGTGAGTTATTCACCTTTTTCGTTTTAGAAACAATAATGATTGGCAAAGCCCTAAAAATAAACCCATACAACCAACCCTCAGTTGAGCTTATTAAAGTGGCAACAAAAGATAAATTAATTAAATTTTAATTGGCTATTATTATTTTTGAAATTCCATAAGACCGATTTTCTAATATTTTTAAATTATTTGGGATTTCTGTATTATCACTCTTGTGTCTATGTATAATTATAATCCCGTTTTCACCTAAAAACTTTTGTTCCTTTATCAAGTCAATAAGAATATTGATATTTTTTTCTTTGAATGGTGGATCAATAAAAATAATTTGAAATTTTTCATTTTTATTATTATTTCTTAAGTAATTAAAACAATTTTCCTCTATTATTTTGCAATTTTTTTCTCCATTAAGACTTTTTATATTTTTTTTTAGTATCGGAATTGTTTTTTTGTAATTCTCAATAAAAATAACCTTTTGAGCTCCTCTAGAAAAACATTCTAAACCAAATGATCCTGAACCTGAGAACAAATCTAGGATATTAGAACCTACCAAATTAAATTTTTGATTTGAGTTATGTTGGATAATATTGAATAAAGACTCTTTAACTAAATCTCTTAGTGGTCTTGTTGATTTATCGTAAGGGAGGGAAATTTTTTTTCCTTTAAAATTTCCACTAATAATTCTCATCAATTTATCACCTTATACCCAATATCCTTCCTAAAAAAACCATTATTCCAATTTAAATCATTTATTAACTCAATTACTTTATTTCTGCTCTTTTTTAAGTCATTGGATCTGATAACAAAATTTAGTACTCTTCCACCGTTGGAAAAAATTTTATAATTTTTTGCGATTGTACCAGCGTGAAAAATAAACTCATTTTGTTCCAAAAATATTCTTTTCAGATTTTTTATTTCAACATTATTCTGATACTGATCAGGATATCCTTTAGAACATAAGACTATGCATAAACTTTTTTGATCGTACCACTCAATAATAGCTTTATCTAATTTTGTGTTTACAGAAGATATAATTATATCTCCAAAATCAGATTTAAGCTTCGGTAGAATTGTTTGACACTCAGGATCACCCATCCTAACATTATATTCAATTAAAAAAGGCTCATTATTTATTATCATAAGTCCGGCATACAAAAATCCTTTAAAATTTGTATTTATGCTTTCTAAACCTTTTAAAGTTGGCACTATTATTTTGCTTAAAATTTTTTTGTTTAATTCATTGCTTTCTAATCTAGATGGTGAATAAGCTCCCATACCACCAGTATTTTTGCCCTTATCACCCTCATGAACTCTTTTATGATCTTGAGCTGTCCCAAAAGTTCTAAAAGTTTTACCATCGGAGATAATAAAAAAACTCATTTCCTCTCCATCAAGAAATTCCTCTACCAAAACTTCCTTAGCTTCACCAAATTTTCCTCCAAATATTTCATTAACTGCTTGAGTTGCTTTGATTTTGTTCTCACAAATATAAACACCCTTACCTGCAGCTAGACCGTCAGCTTTGACCACAATTGGATAAGTACATTTATCTAAAAATAAATTAGCTTTATTAGAGGAGTTAAATATTCCAAAAGATGCTGTTGGTATTTTATATTTTTCACATAATTTTTTTGTAAAAATCTTAGACCCTTCTAATTGAGATGCTAGTTTAGATGGTCCAAAAACTTTGATTTTATATTTTTCTAAATAATCTACTATACCTTCGACTAAAGGTTTTTCGGGTCCGACTATTATTAAATCTATTTTATTATCAAGCACATAATCCTTAATTTCCTTAAAATCAGTTATGTCAATATTAATGTTTTCAGCAAAAGACTCTGTGCCAGCATTTCCTGGAAAACAGTATATTTTATTTATTTTATTTGATTTTGATAAAGCGTGACAGATAGCATGTTCTCTACCACCACTTCCTATTATTCCAACTTTCATATATTATTAATGTATAAACTAAAAATGGAAAAATTAGCAAAAATAAAATTTTTACCCAATAATTTTGAAGTTATCAAAGAAGGCGATCATGTCATTTGTGCTGTATCTGGAAGGAAAATCCCTTTAAACAATTTGAATTATTGGAATGTAGATTTACAAGAACCTTATTTTTCATATATAGAAGCAGCAAAAAGAAGAGACCAAAAAAAATAAATTATTTCCACCTATTATGAGTCCAGATCCATTGATCAGGGTTTTTTAAAATCATCTTTTCTATTATGTTATTTAATTCCAAAGTTATTTTTTCTAATGTGTCTTGATTATGAAATTTTAAAGAATCATGAAATTTAATCTTAAATTTATCATCTTTCAGTCTTTCAATATAAACTGGAACAATCTCAGCATTAAATTTTTTTACGAATTGAGCCGGAATTGTTGTAGTCAAAGCTTTTTTATTGAAAAAATTTGAGGGTATTCCTTCCGATACTCTCTGGTCGATCATCAAAGCTATTGACGTTCCCATTTTAAATTTTTTTAGAAGTTCTTTAGTTCCTGAAATACCTTTTTTTATTTGATTTTTACAAATGTAGTTCTTTCTAATTTTTTCCATTATTGGATTTAAAAAAATATTATTTAAAGGTCTATAAATAGCAGCTAGATTGACACCTGATTTCTCAATACATAATGCCATTAATTCAAAATTGTTGAAATGACCCGAAATAAAAACCACTGGCCTCTTGTCATTTTTAATTTTAATAATTTCTTGGAAATTTTCTATTATGATATTTTCATTAAAAAATTTTTCTTTTCTAAAATCTTTTATAAACATGTACTCACTTAATATTTTCCCATAGTTAAACCACATGCCATCTATTATTTTTTTTCTTTCGGCAACATTAAGTTCTGGATAAGCATAAGATAGATTTGAAAATGGAATTTTATTTGATCTGAATAATGGACCAATAAAAGTTAAAATTTTACCTGATAATAATCTTGATAATTTTATTCCTATTAATTTAAAGATTAAGAATAAAATAAATATAAAAATAAATTGTAATAAATATTTTAATTTAATCATAAATCTTAGATTTTATAAAATTTAGAAAGTTAATTTCATCGTCAATTTTAGTTTCAACTTTCAAAAATTCTATATCCTCATGGTCAATTTTTGAAATTTTTATATAATCTTTTTCTGTGGTAATTATTTTTGCATTTATTTCTTTTGATCTTTTTTTAATAAAATCTATATTTTTTTTAGAGTATGTAAAATGGTCAGGGAAAATAATTTCTTCGATAATTCTAAATTTATTTTTTTCTAAAAGCCCCCTAAAACTCTTTGGGTTTCCTATTCCAGAAAAAATTAAATAATTTTTTGAAGTGTCAAATTTATTCAAATTTCTTATTTCATAATTAGTAGAAAAAATTTTAATATTTGAATTATAACTTCTTATTAAATTTATTTTCTCATCAATATTATCATTCAAATTTTTTAAAAAAACTGCATCATACTTTTTGAGACTGTTTAATTTTTCTCTTAATGGACCTGAGGGTATTAATAATCCGTTACCAATCCAACTTTTTGAGTCAAAACAAACAAACTGAATATCATAAGATACAGTTTTATCTTGTAGTCCGTCATCAAAAATTAAACAATCAATTTTATCTTTTTCCGCTTTTTGAATTATTTTTTTTCTGCTTTTATCTACAATTACATTACTTTCTTTTTTAAGAAGGTCTATTTCATCGATGTGAGATTTATAAAATTTTTTTCCTATTGAAACGTTAAGGTTCAACTTTTTCAAAATTTTAAATAAATTGATTACTGCAGGTGTTTTTCCTGTTCCACCTATATAAATATTACCAATACAAATAAGTTTTATTTTTTTGTTTTTTTTACTTTTTTTTAAATTTAAAAAAAAATTATTTAACATTATTGGTAAAGTTAGTGGTAACAAAACATATGCAAGTAAATTTCCTTTACCATAATCCCAAAATTTCGGTTTTTTTAATATCATTAATTTAAATAAATATTTTAATATTATTGTAAGTATTATTTAGAATTTTTTGTCCAATTGTTCGAAGTTTTTTTTCTGCAGTATTAAAATTTTTTTTTCTCATAAACATCTTATTTAATACTTTTATCATTTTAAATTTTGTGTCAATTTTATAAGAAATTTTTCTTTTCTTCAAAAATTGGAATATTTCATTGAAATTTTCTACGCTAGGACCATGCATTATATTACAACCATATCGGGTTGCCTCTAAAGGATTTTGACCACCATGCTTTATTAAGGACCCACCTAAAAAAACATTCTTACAAATTTTATAAAAGGATTTAGTTTTTCCATAGGAATTAACAATATAAATATCTGTATTTTTATTAATTTTTTTTTTTGGATTATGTAAATGAAATTTTAAATCTAAATTTTTAAGTTCATTTATAATCTCAGATGTTCTATTAACATGTCTTGGAATAATAATTGTAAGTAAATTTTTATATTTTTTTTTCAATTCTTTATGAACGTTTGCACAAAAAACTTCTTCACTTTTATGTGTACTCGATGCACACCAAGATTTTCTTGATTTTATAAATTTTTCTAAACCTTTGTCCATCTCGATAATCTCATTTTCAGATTGAGAAAATTTTAAATTGCCAAGAAACTTTGTTGACTTTGCTCCAAGTTTATCCAAATAATTTTTTGACTCTTTGCTTGATGACAAACATAGATCAAATTTTGAAAAAACTTTTTTTGCAAAAAATGTTAACTTCATCCATCTTTTAAAAGTTTTTTTTGTGATCCTTCCATTTATCAAAACGGTTTTTATATTTCTTTCATTCAAATTATAAAGTGTATTTGGCCAAATTTCTGAGTCTATAAAAAAAGCTACATCGGGTTTCCAGTAATTTAGGAATTTTTTGGATAAAATATTTGTATCAATCGGAAAAAATTGATGAACAATTTTTTTAAATTTAAATTTTTCAATAATATTTGAAGAGCTTAAAGTATTAGAAGTTACCAAGATTTGTTTAATTTTTTTATTTTTTTCTAATCTCTCTAAAAGAGGTATTATACTTTGAATTTCGCCAACACTTGCTCCATGAAACCATAAAAGTTTACCCTTAGTTCTTTTTTTTGAAAAAAAACAAAATTTTTCTTTAAATCTTTTAAAACTTTCCTTTTTTTTTAATAACCTTAAAGTTACAATTATTGGTGAGATTAAAAAAACTATATTAATTAATAGTCTATAAAAGATTAACATTATGATCTTTTGATTTGTTTCTGATAAAAATTTTTGTACAAATTAGAGGAATTTAGCAATTCTTCATGTTTGCCTTCACCCTTAACTTCTCCTTTATCAATTACATAAATTTTATCAGAATTTAAAATAGTCGAGAGCCTGTGAGCAATAACAATAGTTGTTTTTCCTTTAGTTAAAAAACTAATAGCTTTTTGAATTTTATCCTCTGTTTCAGCATCTAAGGACGACGTGGCTTCATCTAGCAAAATAATTGGACTTTTTTTAAGGATTGCTCTCGCTATAGATAGCCTTTGTTTTTCACCACCTGAAAGTCTTACTCCGTTTTCACCTATTAGCGTATCATACTGATTAGGAAGTTTGTCTATGAATTCATCTGCAAATGAATATTTTGCTGCATCAACAATTTCCTGGTGAGACGCTGATGAGTTGGCGTAAGAAATGTTATTTCTAATTGTATCATCGAATAAAGTTGTATCTTGACTCACAAGAGAAATATTACTTCTTAAGGATTGAACTGTAGCATCATATATTGACTGGTCATCAATTTTGATATCTCCATGGTCAACATTATAAAATCTTGGTATTAAGTTTAATATAGTTGATTTACCAGCTCCACTATGTCCAACAAGAGCAGTCATTTTTTCACCTGGGATAATTAGATTAATTGATTTAAGTATTTTACTTTCCTCTGAGTAGTAACTAAACTTAACGTTTTCAAAACTAATATTTCCATTTCTAATCTCAAGTTTTTTTGCATTATTCTTTTCAGAAATTTTTTGAACATCATCAATAATTGGCAAAACTCTCCTTGCACCTGATAAACCTTGCTGAATTGTAATATTGAGTGTTGCTAAAGATCTAACTGGTTGATATGCAAGCATCATTGCAGCAAGAAAAGAGAAAAAATTACTAACCTCAAGCTCGTTGTTAGCTATTAATTTTGCAGATATAAAAATTAAAAAAGCTATCATAATTCCTGTAAGAGCTTCCATTATTGGTGACGCTCTGACAAAAACTTCATTTATTTTTCTAGAAGTTTCTTTAAGTTCACTAATTTTTTCATTCGCTCTCTTTTTTTCAAAATTTTCTTTTTGAAAAATTTTGATAATTTTATGATTTTTAAATATTTCAATTAAATATGAATTTAAAATACCAGCTTTACTCATTTGATCTGTTGTCACTTTTCCCATCCTTTTACCGAGAGTTCTTGCGGCTGCACTAGCTAATGGTATCATAATTATTGCTATAAGAGCCAGTTTCCAATTTTGGTAAAACATTACGAATAATAAACCAGCTAATGTTAAACTATCTTTAAATAAATTTAAAATAGCAGTACTTACAAGATTTGTTATCATGCTTACATCATTCGTTAAATTTGTAATAAATTTTCCTGAGTGTTTGTTGTCGACTAGCTGAGTATCTGCTTTGATGAGAGAATTAAACATATCTACTTGAATATCTTTACGAACCTCTTCTGAAACTCTTATCATTATCACCTTGGCGAGATAAAGTGACAAACCCTTTGAGACAAAAGCAACAATAATAAGTCCAGGTATTATATAAATGAGAGACTGCTTCTGTTCTATAAATAATTGTTTTATTGCAGGATCTAAAAGATAAGCGACTGCTGAAGTACTACCTGCTAGAATAATTGAAAAGAAAAGAGATAACAAAATATTTTTAACATATTTTTTTGTATAATCTCTGTAAAGTCTTTTTAAAATTTCTATACTTGACATACTTTTTATAATCTACCCAAAAATAAACTTGAGAACACTAACAGACCTAAAAAATTATTTGATCTAAAAATTTTTAAACAATTTTCTGGATTTTTAATTTGTAGTTTTTTAACTTGAAATATAAATAAATGAAAAAAAATTAGGACTAACATAAAAAAGTAATAATTATTTAAATCCATTAAATATCCAACTACTACTAAGCTGATAAAAAAAATTGAATAACATATAATTATAAATGTATAAGGAATTTTTTTAAATTTAATTGAAGTTGATTTTAATCCTATAATTTCATCATCTTTTATATCTTGAAACCCGTAAATTGTGTCATAACCAAGTGTCCAAAATATGGCTCCGAAATAAAATATCAAAGGAATTATACTTATATCGTTGGTAATTGATGTCCAGCCAAGAACAAGCCCATAATTAAAAGTTATACCCAAGAAAAGTTGAGGCCAATAAGTATAACGTTTCATTAAAGGGTACGTAAAAGCTAAAGGCATTGACCCCAAAGCTGCAATTATTGTCAATTGATTAAAATTTATCAATACAAAGAATGCAGTTAAGCATAAACAACAACTATAAAAAATGCCAAGATTAACTTTGATTTTTCCTGATGCAATCGGTCTTTTCTTTGTTCTGGTAACTTTCTTGTCAAATTTTCTATCAAAAATATCATTAACAATACAACCCGCAGATCTCATCAAAATTGAACCAAGCAGAAATAAAGATAGGTAATAAAAAAAAATGTTGTTTAATTCAAGCTTAACAAAATTAAAACCAAGTATCAGACCCCATGAGCACGGCCAAAAAAGCAGCATATACCCTATTGGTTTTTTTAATCTTGTAATATCAATAAAAAGATTTAATTGGTTCATTAGAATTTACTTGTAAATAACAAAGGCAAGATTGATAATCAAATTGATTCGTATGAATATAGATTATA
Organism: uncultured Pelagibacteraceae bacterium; assembly: GCA_902616645.1. GTDB lineage: Bacteria > Pseudomonadota > Alphaproteobacteria > Pelagibacterales > Pelagibacteraceae > Pelagibacter. Next base: position 15,011 of record CACMTO010000002.1, on the reverse strand, counting down.
CAGTTACAGCTCTAATGTTTCCTGCAATTCCTCTGATAATGGGGGTATATAGCAACAGATTTCATTCTTTAAGTGCATTAATAAGAGAGTTGCACGATGAACATGTTTATGAAAAACACGTTCCACCAGAATGGAAAAAACAGTTTATCAACTTAAGTGGAAGAATTACTTTACTAAGATGGTCTATAATGTTTGGTGCGTTTGGTTTCTTATTTAATATGCTTACAGTTTTGGGTCTTTATTTAAGTGAGATTTTTATAGCTAGATTAATTTTTGGATCATGCTGTTTATCGATGATGATTTCAATAATTTTTTTTATAAGAGAAATACATATCTCAACTAATGCTTTAAGACTTCATATGTCTGACATGGATGTTAAGGTTGATTAAGGAATAATGACAGCTGGACCTGTCAACAATCTAGCCTCTAAATCTTTATGGGCTTGACCAGCATCTTTAAGCATATATTTCTTTGAAATTTCAATATTAAATTTTTTTGATAAAACAGCATCAAAAACTTTTTTTGCTGATTCCTCTAATTCTTCTCTTTTTACTGTGTAATGTGCAATTGAAGGACGGGTAAAAAATAATCCCTTAGCATTAATATCTTTTTTGACATCAATTGTATCAACATATCCTGAAGCATTCCCAAATGCCACCATCATTCCTCTGATCTTTAATGTTTCGATTGAACCTTTAAATGTTTTTATTCCTACACCATCATAGACGACATCCACGCCGTTTTTTCCTACAATTTTTTCAACTTCCTCTACAAAATTTTTTTCAGAATAATTTATAACATGGTGGCATCCATTTTTTTTTGCAATTTCTTCTTTGGATTTTGAGCCAACAGTTCCAATTACTTCTGCGCCCAATGAGTTAGCCCATGAACATAAAATTTGCCCAAGACCACCAGCAGCAGCATGATATAAAACTTTATCACCTTTTTTTAATTTATAAGTTCTATGTAGTAGGTATTCTGCTGTGATTCCTTTGAGTGTAATACAAGACGCTATTTCATTAGAGACTCCATCTGGAACAATAACTAATTTTTCTTCAGGTATTATTTGCTTTTCTGAATATGCACCAATAGGCATTGAGGCATGAGTAACTCTATCACCAACTTTAAATAATTTTACATCAGATCCAATTTCCTCAATTATACCACAAGCTTCAAGACCAATTCCACTTGGTAGAGGTATTGGATAAAGTCCTGATCTGTGGTAAACATCAATGTAATTCAGGCCGATTGATAAATTTTTAATTAAAACTTCTTTAGGTCCAGGTTTTCTGATTTCAACGTCTTTAATAACCAAAACTTCAGGTCCACCAAATTTTTCTATTTTTATTGTTTTCATTATTTATTTTACAAAAGTACCATTATGATAATCTTGAACAGCTTGCAGTATCTCAGCTTTTGTATTCATAACAAAAGGCCCACCTCTAGCAATCTTCTCATTAATGGGTTTTCCTGAGATAACTAGAAATTTTGCGTCAGTTATCGCTTGAACTTTAAGGTCTTCGCCTTTAGTTAAGAGGATCAAAGTGCTATCTTTTATTTTACTGTGATTTTTTCCACCAATTTTTATTTCACCGTAAATTAAATAAATAAATGAGTTGTGAGTAGAAAGTAGTCTGAAATTAAATTCTTTTTCTTTTTTTAGCTCTACATCGAAATAAGTAGGTTCAATATTATGACCTTTTATTGGACCTTCAGCTTTTTCAAATTTGCCAGCAATGACTGTTATTTTTTTATTTTCATCTTTGTGAATACTCATTTTATATTTATCAATATAAATATATTCTGGTTTTTTCATCTTTAATTTTGCTGGCATATTAATCCATAGTTGAAATCCATGAAGCTTACCTTCTTTCATCGCAGGCATTTCAGAGTGAATAATACCACTTCCAGTTTTCATCCACTGAACGTCACCAGCGGTCATTCTACCTTTGCCACCTGCACTATCTTTATGTTCAAACTCACCTGCTAGCATGTAGGTTACAGTCTCAATTCCCCTATGTGGATGAGCAGGAAAGCCAGCAATATAATCCTCACTATTTTCTGAACCAAATTCATCTAACATTAAAAATGGATCAAAATAATCTGGTTCAACTCCGATACTTCTTTTTAATTTAACTCCAGCCCCATCAGATGCTGGAATTGGATCAATGATTTTACTTACTTCAATATTTTTCATCAATCTTTCATACTCGATATATTCTGATTTTCAATGTTACTTTTTATTGTGTGATCCATCACAAAAAGGCTCATTGTTAGTTTGTTTACAATTACAAAAAAACATTTTTTTTGTTAAATCAGCTTTGTAAAGAACTGGGCTAAAATTAGTCCCCTTATGTGAACCATCACAGAACGGTTGTTTAGAACTTTTTCCACAACTACACCAGTAATAGGATTTCCCTTGCTTAACCTCTATTGCTAATGCACCATCTCCAGCTCTTTGTCCTTTAGTCATGTTCCCCATTTTTAAAATTTAAATTAAACTGATAAGTTCACTTAAATTTTTAATTTGATTATCAGGTTTATAATCAAGATTGTCAAAGATATTATTATTCCGATTTACCCAAACAGATTGATAACCATAATTTCCACCACCAGACACATCCCATGTATTTGCGCTCAAGAAAGCAACTTCATTTTTTTTAATTTTGTATTTTTTAATTGGTAGATCATAGACACTTTCATCTGGTTTATAAATTCCAACCTCTTCTATAGAAAATAAATCATCAAATAAATTAATTAAATTGTTACTTTTTACCAATTCACTCAATAGAGAAGGAGTTCCATTTGAAAGTATAGCTAATTTAAAATTTTTTTTTTTTAATATTTTAAGAGTTTCTGGAACTTCCTTAAAAGTTGATAGAACTTTATATAAATTTAATAATTCATTTTTCATTGTAGGATCTATATTAAAAGCTTTCATTGATTTGTCTAAACTGTCTTCAGTAATCTGCCAAAAATTTTTATGCCTTTTCATTAAACTTCTTAGCCAGGTGTATTCTAGCTGAGTAGTTCTCCAAAAGCTTGCAAAACCTTCCCATTTATCTCCAATCTTATCTTTACACTTTTCAGCAGCAGAATTAACATCAAACAATGTTCCATAGGCATCGAAAATTATTGCTTTAATATTTTTCATAAATTAACTTAACACAAATGAGCAATATTAGATTATTTTTTTCCAATTCAATATCAATAAACATGATTGATAAATTAGATAAATCTCAATCACATTATTTAATTAAGGTGATGAGAATTAAAGAAAATGAGGTTTTTTCTTTATTTAATAATAGTGGAGAATGGGAAGCGAAAATTTTATCAATATTTAAAGGTATTGTAGAATTTGAAATTAAAAAAAAACTAAGACAAAAAGAAAATATCAAAGAATTATGGTTAGCATTTTCTCCGATTAAAACAAATTATCAGAATTTTATGATACAAAAAGCAACAGAGTTAGGTATCACAAAATTTTTACCAATTATTTTTGATAGATCAATAGTTAGAAAGATTAACAAAGAACGTCTAAAAAAAATAGTTGTCGAGGCAAGCGAACAATCAAATCGAATTAATGTTCCCTCAATTGAAAACGTCCAAAGTTTAAATAATTTTTTAAAAAATAATTCGGTAGATCTAATTTTTACTGACTTAAATTCTAATAATTATAAAGTTGATAAATCAAAATTTAATAAAGATGTTGTCTGTATAATTATAGGCCCTGAAGGTGATTTCTCAGAATCGGAAAGAGAAAAAATTCTATTATTTAATGGAGTTCAATCTATTAAAATTAATGAGAATATTTTAAGGTCAGAAACAGCGGTCATATCTGCAATTTCAATCATAAATTATGTTATAAATTGATAAATTGTCGCGAAAACTAAAGTGTAATTTTTATAAAAGAGCTTTATATAGCTATTAAAAATGAAAAAAGTTTTATTTATATTTTCTGCTATATTCACTACCCAGCAAGCTTTTGCTAACCAGCCTGTTGATTGGCAATTAGGTTTCCAAAAAGCCGCCTCTGAGTCTATGAGAGAGATTGTTGCTTTTCATGATTATTTATTATTACCAATAATAATTGCAATAAGTGTATTTGTTTTATTTTTAATGCTTTACGCGTGTGTAAGATTTAGAGCCTCTGCAAACCCAAATCCCTCTAAAAGAACCCACAATGTTGCAGTGGAAGTTTTATGGACTTTGATACCGTGTTTAATACTTATAGTAATAGCAGTTCCTTCATTTAAAATTTTATATAAACAAGATGCAATACCAAAAGCAGATCTAACAATTAAAGCTATTGGGTATCAATGGTATTGGGGATATGAGTATCCTGATGAAAATATTATTTTCGAGTCTTACATGATAGAAGATAAAGATTTAAAATCTAATCAACCAAGATTGCTCGCAGTTGACAATGAAGTTGTTGTACCAGTTGACAAAGTTGTAAAAGTATTAATAACTGCAAACGACGTTTTACATGCTTGGGCCTTACCTTCTTTTGGTGTGAAAAGAGATGCTGTTCCTGGAAGAATAAATGAAACATGGTTTAAGGCTGAAAAAGTAGGAACATATTATGGTCAATGTTCTGAACTTTGTGGTATAAAACATGCATTTATGCCTATCACAGTTAAAGTAGTTACTGAAGAGGAGTATCAAGAATGGTTATCGGAGGCACGAGAAAAATTTGCAAAAAATGAAATTACAAATAATAAACTTAAAGTAGCAAGTAAATAAATATGTACACACAATCAACAACGCATCAAGATCACCATACACCAACTGGTTGGAAACGTTGGGCATATTCTACAAATCATAAAGATATTGGAACAATGTATTTAATTTTTGCAATCGTTGCAGGTGTAATTGGTACAGCATTTTCGGTTTTAATGAGAATGGAGTTGATGCATCCAGGTGATGGAATTCTTGGTGGCAATTATCATCTTTATAATGTTTTAGTAACTGGCCATGGATTAATAATGATTTTCTTCATGGTGATGCCAGCGATGATAGGAGGCTTCGGTAATTGGTTTGTTCCAATAATGATTGGTGCTCCCGATATGGCGTTCCCAAGAATGAATAATATTTCCTTTTGGCTGTTACCTGTCTCATTAACTTTATTGATATTATCTATTTTTGTTGACGGACCTCCAGGTCAAACTGGAGTTGGTGGTGGATGGACAATTTATCCTCCTTTATCGTCGAAAGCAGGTCAACCCGGACCAGCAATGGATTTGGCAATTTTAAGTTTGCATTTAGCTGGTGCTTCTTCAATTTTAGGAGCAGTAAATTTCATTACAACAATTCTAAACATGAGAACTCCTGGAATGACTCTACATAAGATGCCATTATTTGCTTGGTCAATTTTAGTGACAGCATTCTTATTACTTTTATCTTTACCAGTTTTAGCAGGAGCCATTACTATGTTATTGACAGATAGAAATTTTGGAACCGCCTTCTTCGAAGCTCAAACTGGAGGTGATCCGGTTTTATTCCAACATTTGTTTTGGTTTTTTGGTCATCCAGAAGTTTATATTTTAATTCTTCCTGGATTTGGAATGATAAGTCACATTGTTTCTACGTTTTCAAGAAAACCGGTATTTGGTTATTTGGGTATGGCTTACGCAATGGTTGCAATTGGAATTGTAGGATTTGTAGTTTGGGCTCATCATATGTATACCGTTGGATTAAGCACAGATACAAAAGCTTATTTTTTAGCAGCGACAATGATTATTGCTGTGCCAACAGGAATTAAAATTTTTTCATGGATTGCAACTATGTGGGGTGGATCAATTTCATTTAAAACACCCATGATGTGGGCACTTGGGTTCATCTTTATGTTTACAGTCGGAGGTGTTACAGGTGTAGTTTTAGCAAACGCTGGAGTAGATACAGCTATGCATGATACTTATTACGTAGTTGCTCACTTTCATTATGTTTTGTCTTTGGGTGCTGTTTTTGCAATATTTGCAGGGTTCTATTATTGGTTTTCTAAAATGTCTGGGTATGAATATTCTGAATGGCTTGGTCATTTACACTTTTGGCTAACTTTTATTGGTGTAAATTTAATTTTTTTCCCACAACACTTTTTGGGATTAGCAGGAATGCCTAGAAGATATGCTGACTATCCGGATGCTTTTGCAGGATGGAATTATATTTCCTCAATAGGTTCATATATTGCTGTTGCAGGTTTAGCTGTATTTTTTGTTAATTTAATCTATGCTTTCGCAAAAAAGAAAGCTGCTGCTCAAAATCCATGGGGTGAAGGAGCTACGACTTTAGAGTGGACAGTTCCATCTCCACCAAATTTTCATACTTTTGAGGAACTGCCAAAATTTGTTGATGATCAAGAGACAGAAAAATCTCCTAGTTAAAAATAGGGTAATGAAAATTGATGGATAATTTAAGACTCAAGAAAAGAAGCTTATCACAAGAAGATTTATTTAATTTTTCAGAATTATTTAAACTCATGAAACCAAGGGTGATGTCTTTAGTAATTTTCACTTGTGCTGTTGGTTTATTAACAGCACCGGACCTTGTCACAACTAAAGATGCAATAATTGGAATTTTATTGGTTTCATTAGGTGCTGGTGCAGCTGGAGCTTTAAACATGTGGTATGAGTCTGATCTTGATGCATTAATGTCAAGAACTTGTTTGAGGCCAATACCTACAGGTAAGATTAACAGAAATCAGGCATTGATATTTGGAATAACTCTCTCTATCATTTCTGTAATAGCTTTAGATTACTTTACAAATAGAATTTCTGCTGCGATATTGCTCTTAACAATTTTGTTTTATGTTTTTGTCTACACAATTTGGCTAAAGAGAAGGACTCCACAAAATATTGTGATTGGTGGGGCTGCAGGAGCATTTCCACCAGTGATAGGATGGACAATAGCAACTGGATCACTATCAATTGAGCCAGTATCTTTTTTCCTAATAATATTTTTTTGGACACCATCTCATTTTTGGGCATTGAGCTTATATAAATCTGAGGATTATAAGAAAGCCAACATACCAATGTTGCCTTTGACTAATGGAATTGAAAGTACCAAAATAAATATTTTGGTTTACTCGTTATTAATGCTTCCAGTGATTATCTTTCCATATTTAATAAACTTTGTTGGGCTATCTTTTTTAATACCTTCATTATTATTAACCCTCTATTACAATTTTTTATGTTATGAACTATATAATTATAAAAAAAACAAGTTTAACCCAAAAAAAGCAAAATCAATATTTGGTTTCTCAATCTTATATTTATTTTTAGTTTTTGTGCTTTTTCTGATAGATAAGATAATATGATTGTTCCTGATAAAAAAACAAAAAAAAAAAATCTTATAACAGCATTAGCAATTATTGCTTTTATGATTTTTTTATTCCTATTTACTTTGTATAATACTGGCGTTTTTGAAAGAACAATATGATTAAAAAAAAAAAGTTAACACCAATTATTCTGAGCACCATATTCCTTGTGATGCTTAGCTTATCTTATGCTGCTGTACCATTATATGATTTATTTTGTAGAGTTACTGGTTTTGGCGGAACTACTCAAATTTCTGATAATGCACCAAAAATAGTTCTAAATAAAGTAGTAAGCGTAAGATTTGATACAAATGTAAATAATTTGCCTTGGGATTTTAAGGCAAAATCAAATGTTATTGATGTAAAAGTTGGTCAGGTAAATAAGATAGAGTTTGAAGTTGAAAATTATGGCAGTGAACCAACGGCCGGAGTAGCAAGTTTTAATGTGTCACCTGCAAGTTTTGGAAAATATTATAGCAAACTTGGCTGTTTCTGTTTCGAAAAACAAGTGTTAAAAGCAGGAGAAAAAGCAACCTATGTGATGACTTTTTATCTTGATCCAGAAATGATTAATGACCCAAGTGTAAAAAATTTAGAGGATGTTACTATGTCGTATACTTTTTTCTCGACAGATTATTATAAACAATCATAATTAAAATATGTCAGCTGAAAAAAAACATGATTACCATTTAGTAGATCCAAGTCCTTGGCCTATTTATGTATCTTTCTCTTGTTTAGTTTTAGCTCTTGGTGCGGTGTATTATATGCACTCGGAAGTTTCGTGGGCGTTGTATCTTGGATTTGCTCTTTTAATCTATGGAGCATATATGTGGTTTAGAGATGTTGTAATAGAAGCAGAACATCAAGGTCATCACACTCCTGTTGTTCAGATACATCATAGATACGGAATGACTCTTTTTATCGCTTCAGAAGTTATGTTCTTTGTTGCGTGGTTTTGGGCTTATTTCGATATAAGTTTATTTCCTAATGAATTTGTTGGTAATGTTTGGCCTCCAAAAGATATTGAGACTTTCGATCCTTGGGATATTCCATTAATTAATACATTGGTTTTACTTTTATCTGGAACAACAGTAACATGGTCACATCATGCCTTATTAGAGGATGATAGAAAAGGATTTATTCAAGGGTTGGTTTTAACTGTTATATTAGGAGTTTGTTTTACAGCATTACAAGCTTACGAATATCATCATGCAACATTTGCTTTTTCAGATCATATATATGGTTCGGTATTTTATATGGCGACCGGATTTCATGGCTTCCATGTAATTGTTGGTACAATTTTCTTAGCTGTATGTTTATGGAGAGGAAAGTTAGGTCATTTTAACAAAGATCACCACTTTGGTTTTGAGGCGGCAGCATGGTACTGGCACTTTGTTGACGTGGTATGGTTATTCTTATTCGCCGCAATATATATTTGGGGAAGCTAATTTGAATCTTGAGACATAAATTTTTATTTTCAGTTTTTACAATATTTTTTATACTAGTTTTCATCGCTTTAGGAACTTGGCAGATAATTCGTTTGAATTGGAAAAATAATCTAATTTTAGAAATTGAAAGTTCATTAAAAAATCCTCCAGTTGAACTTACCCAGTCAAATAAAGAAAATTATCTTAAAATCAAAACATCAGGTAGTGTCGATTTTGAGAAACAAATTTACTTATATAATTTGAGTGATACAGGCGCACCTGGTTTTGAGGTTATAAATCCGATTTTAATTGAAGGTGATAATTATTTACTTAATAGAGGATGGATACCTTTTGAAAAAAAAGATACTCAAGAGATAAATATACTTGATCAAAACAATATAGTAGGGACACTCAGAATTCAGGGGAAAAAAAATATTTTTAAACCAGACAATGATATTAAAAAAAATTACTGGTTTAGCTTAAATAGACAGGATGTTTCAAAATTTACTGGTAAGAAATTTTCTAAGTACATAATATATTTAGATGGAAATTATCAATTCCCTAGACCAAAAAAAATTACCGCTAATATTTCTAATAATCATAAAAAATATGCTATGACATGGTTTTCATTAGCGATTTCAATTCTTTTGCTATATCTATATTTTAGAAAAAAGAATTATTAAATGAATTATATTAGTACAAGAAATAATAAAAAAAACTTTACTTTTAAGGACGTTTTTCTAAAAGGGTTAGCTGATGACGGGGGTCTATTTGTACCTAAGTTAATTAATCAATTTAAAAAAGAGGAATTAAATAATTTAAGAAGTCTTAGTTATAATGATTTAGCAGCTGAAATAATTTATCCATTCATAGGAGATTTTATGTCTAAAGATGACCTAATTTCTGTGATTTCAAAATCATACTCAAATTTCAGATCTAACGAAGTTGTAAAAATCTCAGATCTAGGAAATTTAAAAGTTTTGGAACTATTTCATGGTCCTACACTTGCTTTTAAAGATATCGCCATGCAGTTAATAGGTAATTTTTATCAATATCATTTAGGACAAGATCAAAAAAAAATTAATATAATAGTAGCAACTTCAGGTGACACTGGTGCAGCAGCTATTGATGCTTTAAAGGGAAAAAGTAATTTAAATGTTTTTGTACTACACCCAAATAATAAAATTTCACCAGTGCAAAGAAGGCTAATGACAATACACGAAGACAGTAACGTATTTAACATTGCTGTAGAGGGAAATTTTGATGATTGCCAAAATTTAGTAAAAGCAATGTTCAATGATAAAAATTTTTCTAAAGCAATTAATATGTCAGGCGTAAATTCAATTAATTGGGCAAGAATAGTTGCTCAATCAGTTTATTATTTTTATGCTTATTTTAAAGTTGGAAATGGTCAACCTTTATCCTTTTCTGTTCCAACAGGAAACTTTGGTGATATTTACGCAGGATACTTAGCAAAAAAACTAGGACTTCCAATTGATAAACTAATCGTTGCTACAAATAAAAATGACATACTGCACAGAGCTATATCTGACGGTGATTATAGTCAAAAAAAAGTTGAGGAAACAAATACACCAAGTATGGATATACAAATAGCAAGTAATTTCGAAAGGTTGTTATACGACGTAAAAGATTGTGACTCAGAAGTTATAAAAGATGTAATGGCAGAAATAAAAAATAATAATTATAAAATTGATAAAAATGATCTAGATAAAATTAAAAAGAATTTCATATCTGAAATGCTTGATGAAAAGGAAACAGTCGAGATGATAAAGACAATTAACGCTGAGCATAATATAGTAGTTGATCCGCATACTGCAGTAGGTATTGGTGCTGTAAGAAAATTAGGATTGGAAAAAAATTGTGTTGTATTGTCAACCGCACACCCATGTAAGTTTCCAAAAGCAATAGAGGATGCAATTTCAAAAACTGAAAATTTACCAGATAGTCTAAAATATGTTAACGATAGAAAAGAAAAATTTGAACTTCTTTCAAATGATGTTGAAAAAGTTAAAAGGTATGTAATCAATTCGATATGAAACTTAAAATAAAAGATCAAATACCAGATGCAGAGATTTTTCAACTAGTTGATGGAGAACCTCAAAAAAGTAAATTAAGAGAAACTATTGGTAATGGTAAAGTTGTTTTGTTTGGTTTACCTGGAGCATTTACATCAACTTGCTCTAAACTTCACCTACCAGGTTTTGTCGCAAATGCAGATAAAATCAAAGCAAAAGGAGTAGAAAAAATATTTTGTTTGTCGGTAAATGATCCTTATGTCATGAATGGCTGGGGTGAGATTAATAATACTGGAAATAAAATAAAAATGTTATCTGATCCATATTTATTATTTACGAAAGCAATTGGCGCAGAAGTTGATCGGAATACAAAAGGAATGGGAATAAGATCAAATCGTTATTTGATAGTGATTGAAAATTTTATAGCTGTAAATATCTATGTTGAAAAAGAGACTAAAGAATGTGGTTTAACCTCAGCAGAAAATTTGTTAAATAATTTAATTAATGATTAAAAATCTTATAAAAAGAACAATAAATAAACTAGGTTTTGATTTAAAAAGATATAATTCAAAAAATAAACAATTTAATTTTGACGATTTATTAAAAGATAAAATTTCTAACAATCCAATAATATTTGATGTTGGTGGAAATAAAGGTCAATCAATTGAAAAATATTTAAAAATTTTTGAAAAACCTATTATTCATTCATTCGAACCAATTAAAACTGAATTTGATTATATGTATAGTAAATTTAAAAATAATAAAAATATATTTCTTAATAACTTCGCTCTGGGTGATAAAACTGAGCAAAAGGAAATTAACGTTACAGCAAAAACAGGTAATTCTTCTTTTAATAAAATAAATCTTGGCACAGATTGGTTAAAAATAAGGTCTAAACAATATAACACATCTGAAGAGGGTTATGTTACATCAGTTCAAAAAGTTAATGTCATAAGATTAGACGATTATTGTAAAGAAAATAACATTAGTGTTATAGATTTAGTCAAAATTGATACTCAAGGCTATGAGGACAAAGTATTAGAAGGAAGTTTAAATTCAATAAAACAAAATAAAATAAAAGCAATAGTGACAGAAATTATGTTTGATAATGTATATGATAAATATTTTTCGTTTAGTGATATTGAAAAATTTATAGTCCCTTACAATTTTAGAATGATTGGAATAAGTTTATCTAATAATAGTTTATTTTCTGGTCTAATTTTTGATGCTGACGTGTATTATTTTAATAAAAATTTTTATAAACTTTAATTAAGTTGATATAAAATGTACAAACTAATTCTTCTCTCCACATAACGCCTAATTAAGTTTTCAAATATATAGGAAGGGGCGTTCTTTTGTCAGGTGCCCTTAACTATAAGCTGGCAGCGTGTCTAGCAAGTAAATCAACTTCATTATTTAATTCATCTGTTGAATGTGCTTTTACCCAATTCCAACTTATTTTAAATTCATTATTTAGTAAATCCAATTCTGTCCAAAGTTCTTTATTGCTGACCTCTTTTTTGTTTGAAGTTTTCCATCCATTTTTTTTCCAATTATGAATCCACTCTGTTATCCCAGATTTTACATATTTAGAATCTGTAAAAATTTCAACCTTGCTACCTTTTGGAATTTTTTGAAGAGCCTTTATAGGTGCCAATAATTCCATTTGATTATTTGTAGTATCTTTTTTGCTTCCCTTTATTTTAATTTTTTTTTCATTATCTAATATTATTGCAGCCCACCCACCTTTTCCTGGGTTATTAATACATGAGCCATCGGTATATATTTTAATCATTAAACCAAATAGTCTTTGTAAGTTTTTAATTTATTGTGAGTCAAGAGTTTTTGATAATACTCTCTAGGATCTTTTATTTTGATAAAGGCTGATTTAGGAGTATTTGAATAGTCATAAACTCTAGTTAGATAATATCTAAATGCAGCACCACGACATAGTATATTTAAAGATTTTTTTTCAATTATTGAAATCTTTTTGATACTTTCATAACCTTTAATTAAATTTTTGATTTTTTTTTTATTCATTAAAAATTTTGATTTTTTTTTGTCAAAACACAATGCATTAACACAAATAGCAATTTCGTACATATAGTAATCATTTGCAGCAAAATAAAAGTCAATCATCCCGGATAATTTATTATTTTTAAAGAAGATATTATCTATAAATAAATCTCCATGAATAATTCCACTAGGTAATTTTTTTGGCCATTTAATTAAAATTTCTTTAAAATTTTTTTGTAAGAATTTACCTTTATTAGAATTTTTTTTTGATTTAATATTGATACTCTTTAGTAACGGGCCTAGATATTTAACACCCATAGAGTTTTTTCTAAAAAGATTTATTTTTTTTGTAGATAAATGCATTTTAGCAATCATTTTTCCTATTTCATAACAATTTTTCAAATTAAGTGATTTTTTATCTTTTCCTTCAAGGAAAGAAACAATACAAGCCGTTTTATTTTTAATTTTAATTTGATAACCACCACTTTTATTTTTTTGAGGTTTTGGGCAATTTATTTCTGATTGGTTTAGTTGGTCCATTAATTTCATAAAAAAAGGTATATCTTTCTTGGAAACTCTCTTTTCAAAAATTGTTAATATATATTTTTTATTTTTTGACTTAAGTAAATAGTTTGTATTTTCAATTCCTTGCTGAATACCTTTAAAATTAATAATTTTTTCAATATTGAATTTTCTATTAATAAATGAAATATCCTTTTTATTAATTTTCGTATAAACTGCCATTTTAATTTAATTTTTTTGGAGCTTTAAAAACAACATTTTCTTTAATTATCTCCACCTCGTTTATACTGACTGTAAATTTATTTTTTAATTCATTAATAAAATTATCAACTAAAATTTCTGGCGCAGAAGCTCCAGACGAAATACCAATCGTGTTCGAGTTTTTGATTAAATCGAATGGGATTTCACTTTTTGAATGAATTAAAATCGAGTTAGGACATCCAGATTTTTTAGCAACCTCTACCAATCTGACTGAATTTGAGGAATTTCTACTTCCTATTATAAAAAATAAATCACACTTTTTTGCAATATTTTTAACCGCCATCTGTCTATTTGTAGTGGCATAGCAAATATCCTCCTTTAAAGGTTCTCTAATGTCAGGAAATCTATCTTTTAAGATTTTGATTATATCTCTTGTGTCGTCAACAGATAATGTTGTTTGAGTTACATATGAAATTTTTTTATTATTTTGAGGTCTATAATTTTTAGCTTCATCTTCGCTTTGAATAAGATCAATTGATCCCTTTGGTAATTGGCCCATAGTTCCTATGACTTCAGGATGATTTTGATGTCCTATCAAAACTAGATGGTATCCAGCTTTATTCAAATTTTCAGCTTCTCTATGTACTTTTGATACCAAAGGGCATGTAGCATCAACATAAGTCATGTTATAACTCTTAGCATCCTCAGGGATTTTTTTTGGAACTCCATGAGCTGAAAAAATAACTGGTCTAGTCTTATCTTCTATCTCTTCAAGCTCTTCTACAAAAATTGCACCTTTATTTTTCAAATTATCAACTACATATTTATTGTGTACTATTTCATGACGAACATAAACTGGAGCACCGTACTTTTGAATTGATTTTTCAACAATTTCTATAGCTCTCTCAACACCTGCACAAAAACCTCTAGGAGCAGAAAGTAGTATTTTTAACTCTTTATTTTTCATTTTTTTCAATTAAATATTCAAGCAATATATGTGGAAAGGTCAACGACGCCAAACCTATAAATATTACCTTTAATATAGCATCATCTAAAACATAGTAATTTGTTAAAATATAAATACTTAATACAAATAATATTGCAGTAATTAGAGTTAAAGGGAGAGCTTTTTTAATAAATTTATTCAAACCTTCTTTAAACTCACTTTTGTCAATTTCATAGATTAATGACAGAGAATGTCTTACAGAATGTAAAAAACAAAAATAAATAGTAAATGCAACCAGTGGTGATAAAAAAATATTTAATGATAAAACTGTTAGCCAATCTACTAGAAAAAAACCTGTATTATTTGACCTATAAATTATTACGATATTTGCTATTAAACTTATTAATATCAAACCATATAAAAAATTTTCATTTGGTAGAATAATATTTACATTGAGAATTTGAAAGATTTCTAATGTTTCACTCGTATGAAATGTTAATGGTGCAATTATCACCAAAGATCCTTTTAAAAAATATAAAAGATTTTCA
>CACMTO010000001.1 GCA_902616645.1 uncultured Pelagibacteraceae bacterium | reverse complement strand
AGATGAATTTTTTTTGATGCTGTTACCAGACGATTTAATTATAAAAAAAAACTGCTCCAAATCTATGATGGATATTCATAAACGTTATAAATCTTCTGTTATGGCTAGTATGAATGTAAATAAAAAAACTGTTTCAAGATGGGGAATTTTCAAATTGGGTAAAAAATTTGATAAAAAAAATTATTTAATTAAAGATGTAATTGAAAAACCATCTATTGATAAAGCACCATCAAATAAAGCTGTAATAGGAAGATATATTTTGCCTAAAAAAATATTTTCTAAACTACTGAAACAAAAACCAGGTAAAGGCGGAGAGATTCATATTACTGATGCTATACAATCATTGATTTATGAAAATAATCAATTTATTGCACATACTTTCTCTGGAAAATATTTAGATTGTGGAAGTATGGACGGTTATATAAAGTCTACTTTGGAGATAGCTAGATCATGAAGTTATGCATGATAGGTACTGGTTATGTAGGTTTAGTAAGTGGAGTCTGTTTTGCTGATTTAGGAAATGATGTAATTTGTGTAGATAATGACATTAATAAAATAAATTTACTTAAAAAAGGCAAAATCCCCATATATGAACCTGGTTTGTCAGAGTTGGTGATTAAAAATTATAAAAACAAAAGATTAAATTTTTCTTCAAATTTAAATAAATCCGTAAAATCATCAGATATTATTTTTATTTGTGTTGGTACTCCAACTAAAAAGAATGGAAGTTCAGCAGATCTAAGTCAGATTTATAACGTCTCTAAAGAAATAAGCTCTTCAATTAATAAATTTAAAATAATTATTACGAAATCAACTGTTCCTGTTACTACAGGTGATGAAATAGAAAAAATTCTTTCGAAAAGAAATAATAAAAAAAAATTTTCGGTTGTCTCTAATCCTGAATTTCTAAGAGAAGGTGAGGCAATAAGAGATTTTACATTTCCTGATAGAGTAGTGGTTGGAACCGATGATAAAAGAACTGGTAAAATTTTAAAGAGTCTTTACAGTCCATTGATTTCTAAAGGAGCTTCTTATTTGCAAACTTCAAGAAGAGCAGCCGAATTAATTAAATACGCTTCTAATGCTTTTTTGGCAACTAAGATTACTTTTATTAATGAAATAGCTAATTTATGTGAAAAAACAGGTATTAATGTTGAGGATATATCAATTGGTATGGGTCTTGATAAAAGAATAGGAAGTCGATTTCTGCGAGCAGGTCCTGCCTACGGTGGATCTTGTTTCCCAAAAGATACTAAGGCTATTATTTCAACAGCTGAAAAGTTTAAAACCGATTTATCATTAATAAAATCTGTAATTAAATCAAATGAAAATAGATCTAAAATTTTACTAGATAGAATTAACCAAATTTTAAACAAGAAGATAAAAAATAAAAAAATAACATTTTTAGGTGTTACTTTTAAAGCAAATACAGATGATATGAGAGATTCCTCAAGTCTCAAAATGATACCTTGGCTATCAAAAAAAGGGGCAATAATAAAATATTTTGATCCTACCGGTTATAAAGATGAGTTTTCAAAATTAAAAAATGTTACTAATAAAACAACTATTAAAGATGCTATTCAGGGATCAGATTTGATTATTATTCATACTGAATGGAACGATTTTAAATCAATAAATTTTAAAAACTTGGTTAAAGGTAAAAAAATTATAATTTTTGATATGAGAAATATATATTCCTCAATAAAAATTAAAGAGCAGGGTTTTAAATATTATAGTGTTGGAAAATAAAATTAATTTAATTCAAAAATTGCATCTACCTCTACCGAAACACCCAATGGTAGGCTATTAGTACTTACAGCAGCTCTGGCATGCATGCCAGAATTACCAAATACTGTTGCTATCAAATCTGATGCACCATTAATTACTTTTGGTTGATCAGTAAATTCGTCCGTAGAGTTAACAAATCCAGTTAATTTTATACACGATTTAACTTTTGATAAATCATTATCACAAGCCTTTTTAACTTGTGCAATAATACTTAATGCGCATCTTTTAGCAGCATTATAACCTGCTTCGGTATCTAAATCTTTTCCAACTTTACCCTTAATTAGTTGGCCATCTTTATCAACAGAAATTTGACCTGATACAAATAACATCTTTCCTATAACTTTTGTAGCAACATAATTTCCAACTGGTGGTTTTGCTTCAGGAAGTTTAATCTTAAGTTCTTTTATTTTGTCATCAAATTTCATTTTGATTTTCTTTTTTTTGATTTCTTAGTTTTATCGTATTCTTTTCTTTTCTCAATTAATATTAAAGCTTCTTCCATTGTTAATTCAGTAGGGTCTTTTTCCTCAGGTATAGTTGCATTAAGTGACTTATACTTAATATAAGGTCCATACTGACCCTTCATAATTCTAACAGGTTTTTTATCCTCTGGATGCTCCCCTAAATCTTTTATCATTGAAGAGGACATTCGCCCAGGTTTAGCTTCAGCTATTAGTGTGATTGCTCTATTCAAACCTATAGAAAATATGTCTTCTACATTTTCTATTCTTGCAGATTTATTTTCACATTTTAGATAAGGACCAAATCTTCCCGTATTTAATGTAATTTCTTTTTGATTATCTGGATTAATTCCTAAAGATTTTGGTAATGAACATAAGAATTGAGCTTTTTCTAAATCAATATTTTCCAATTCTAGACCTTTAGGAATTGAAACATTTTTCAAAAGATCGTTGATATCTGATTTAGATTTTTTAGTTTTCCTCTTTTTCTTTGTAGTTTGTCCAAGTTCGATATCAGTAGATATCTTCTCATACTGAAGATAAGGGCCAAATCTTCCATTTTTCAAATATATGTTGTTTCCGTTATTGTGTTTCCCTATCAATTTTGGCTCAGCTAATTGTGCTTGAGCTGCAGCTTTTGATTTAGATAATGGTCTTGTAAACTTACACTCAGGGTAGTTTGAGCATCCTATAAAAGCACCACCCCTAAAACTATTTTTTAAACTAAGTGTTCCAGAACTGCATAATTGGCACTTTCTAACTACATTTCCCTCTTTATCCTTATCAAAAATTAATTCACCTAAACTTTCATTAAGTAAATCTAAGACTTCTCTAGTCCTTTTTTCTTTTACCTCTGAAACGTTATTATTAAAATCTTTCCAAAAAAGTTCCAAAACTTTAACCCAACTTTCTTTTCCAGTAGTTATTTCATCAAGTTGATCCTCTAATCCTGCAGTAAAATTATAATCTACATATTTTGAAAATAATTTCTCTAAAAAGGCAGAGATTAATTTACCTCTGTCTGTAGGAAAAAATCTTTTATTCAATATTTCTGCATACCCTCTATTCGCAATAGTAGAAATTATACTTGCATAAGTAGATGGTCTTCCAATACCTAGTTCCTCTAGTTTTTTAACCAAACTAGCTTCTGAGTATCTTGGTGGTGGTTGTGTATAATGCTGTTCATCTAATAACGCTTCAATATTAATTGGTCCTTTAGATACAGCTGGCAAAATACTTTCACTATCATCTTTGTTCTGATTATTATAAATTTTCAAAAATCCATCAAATTTAAGCACTGAACCACTAGCTTTACAAATAGTATCATTATTGTCGGAAGTTATAGTTATTGTGTTTCTATCGAATTTAGCAGACTCCATTTGTGAAGACAAAGCTCTACTCCAAATAAGTTCATATAGTTTGTTTTGATCTACACTTAAGTATTTTTTTATGCTTTGAGGTGTTCTAATAATATCTGTAGGTCTGATTGCCTCGTGAGCTTCTTGTGCATTTTTAGCTTTCTTACCAGAGTAATTTAAAGAATCTTTTGGTAAATATTCATTACCAATCTCTTTTTGAATATAATCTCTAAAAGTTGAGACTGCATCTTTAGATAAGTTAGTCCCATCAGTTCTCATATAAGTGATTAACCCAATAGTTTCACCCTCTATTTCTATACCTTGATACAGTTTTTGGGCAATTTGCATTGTCCTAGATGCACCAAATCCCAATCTACTTGAAGCAGTTTGTTGAAGAGTAGATGTAGTGAATGGTCCAGAGGGATTACGATTTATTATTTTGCTTGAGATATCAGTAATGCTAAACTTTTTTTCGTTAATACTTGATATAGCTTTATTAATACTTTCTTTATTTTTAAATGAAAATTTTTCAATTTTATTATTATTTAGTTGACTTATACTTGCGGTAATATTTTGTTTTTCATTATCAGCAAATTTTATACTTAAAGTCCAAAATTCCTCAGGCTTGAATGATTCAATCTCATGTTCTCTTTCAGTAATTAATTTTAAAGCTACAGATTGGACTCTTCCAGCAGATTTTGAGCCTGGTAGTTTTGTCCAAAGTATTGGTGAAATATTAAAACCAACCAAATAATCTAAAGCTCTTCTTGCCATATAAGCATCAACTAATAGTGGCTCAATTTGTCTTGGGTTTTCAATACCCTGCATGACAGCCTTTTTGGTTATTTCATTAAATACAACACGTTCAATTTCTTTATCTTTTAAAAGTTTTTTTTCATTTAAATATTCTTTTACATGCCAAGCTATAGCTTCACCTTCTCGATCAGGGTCTGTAGCTAAAATAATTTTAGAAGAATGTTTTGCTGCGTCAGTTATTTCTTTTAGATATTTTTTTGAAAAACTATCAATCTCCCATTCCATTTTAAAGTCTTGATCTGGATCAACTGAACCATTTTTAGAGGGCAAGTCTCTTATGTGACCGTAACTTGCTAAAACTTTATAATTATCACCTAAATATTTATTAATAGTCTTAGCTTTAGCTGGACTTTCAACAATGACTAAATTCATAAGCTACAAAGTACTCAAAAGACCTAGATAGTCAATTTAATAAATTTTTGTCTTAGTTTCTTCTTTATTTTTCAATCTTTTAATATTTTCTCTATGGGTAAAAAATATTAAAACAAACATAATTGTATAAAAAATTATCTGATTAAATTGATTAAAAATTAATATATATATAGGCACTG
The DNA here is from genome assembly GCA_902616645.1 of uncultured Pelagibacteraceae bacterium. GTDB lineage: Bacteria > Pseudomonadota > Alphaproteobacteria > Pelagibacterales > Pelagibacteraceae > Pelagibacter. Next base: position 226,932 of record CACMTO010000001.1, on the reverse strand, counting down.
AAGCTGATGCAACTAAAGATGATAGAGATGAATATTTTGAAATAAAAAAAGTTATAAACCAAGACAGAATAAAAATTATTCCATAATAAAAATTTATAGCAAATAAAATTCCAACGTAGGTAGCAACACCTTTTCCACCTTTAAATTTGAGCCAAACTGGGAACACATGACCTAAGAAAGCACACAAGGATGCAATATACAAATAATCTTGATAAAAAATTTTTACATAGAGGACTGGTACCACAGCTTTTAAAACATCCAAGATTAATGTTAAATAACCAATTATTTTATTCCCTGTTCTAAGTGCGTTAGTAGCACCAATATTACCAGAGCCAATTTCTCTTATGTCTTTTTTTAAAAATATTTTTGTAAGTACTAAACCAAATAGTATCGAACCCATTAGGTAAGATATTATACCTATTAAAAAAATATCCATTCTACAGCTTAAATAATTCTTTTCCTTTTACAAAGGTATTTGTAACTTTGCCTTGAAGTTTTTTATCCTCTATTGAGGTATTTTTAGATTTTGAGATTAATTTATCTTTTTTTACAATCCATGGTTTATCAATATCAACTATACATAGATCAGCATCATTCCCTATAGATAAATTACCTTTATCTATTTTAAGTATTTTTGCTGGATTAGATGTTAAAGCTTTTATGATTGTCTCAAGTTTGAGTGATCCATTGTGGTATAGCTCCAAACTTAGGGATAGGAGTGTTTCTATACCTGATGCACCAGTTGCAGCTTGAGCAAATGTTAATCTTTTTGATTCTTCATCTTCAGGTTTGTGATCTGATACAATTACATCAATCAAACCGTCTTTTAGTCCCTGAACTAAAGCTAATCTATCTTCTTCTCTTCTAAGTGGGGGAGATAATTTTAAAAAAGTTCTAAAATCTCCAATATCGTTTTCGTTTAACGATAGGTTGTTAATTGAAACTCCTGAAGTAAATTTTACAATTTCTTTTCTATTTTTAATTACATCGACTGATTTTTGTGATGATAACTGAGATATGTGATATCTACATTTGACTTTTTCTAACAGTGTTAAATCTCTCTCTATTAAAATCCTTTCTGCAATTTCAGGTATTCCAGATAATCCTAATTTAGAAGCGATAATTCCTGAGTTTATCATACCATTTCTTGCAAGCTCATAATCTTCAGCGTGCTGCATGATTAAACAACCTATGTCTTTTGCAGCGTTCATTATCCGAGACATTAATCTTGGATTTTGAATTGTTTTTATTCCGTCTGTGAAAGCAATAATTCCCTTATTTTGTAAAAGACCAAATTCAGTCATATTAGTACCTTCTACATTTTTAGTAAGTGAAGCACATGGGTAAATGTTTATCTTAGATTTATCTCTTCCTCTTCTTTTTAGAAAATCAACTATAGACACATTGTCTATTATTGGATCTGTGTTTGGCATTGTAACTGCTGATGTTACGCCTCCAGACAAAGCTGCATTACTTAAAGTTCTAAAATTTTCTTTATATTCATATCCAGGTTCACCAACAAAAACTCTCATATCCACTAGACCAGGAAAAATATATTTTCCTTCTAAATCAATTGGCTTTTCCCTGCTTGGTAGATTATTTGTATTTACTTTTTTTCCTATAGCCTCAATTTTACCATCTTCACTTATGATTAGGCCTCCTATTTCATTTATTGAATTATAAGGGTCAATTATGTTTGCATTTATAAAGTATTGCTTTTTCATTTATACACAAAATATCTTCAAACAAGCCATTCTTACTGCTACACCAAGCTCAACCTGTTCTTTAATTACACTTTTATTTATGTCATCAGCCAATATAGTGTCTATTTCTATACCTCTATTCATTGGTCCAGGATGCATTATTAGTGCATCAGATTTAGCATGTTCTAATTTATCAGGAGTTAAACCATAATATTCATAATACTCTCTATTTGACGAAAGATATGAACTTGTCATTCTTTCGTTTTGTAATCTTAACATCATTACAATATCACATTCTTTCAAACCCTTTTTCATATCAGTAAAAGTATTAACACCAAATTTTTCAATTTCCCTCGGCATAAGATTTGTTGGAGCTATTATATTTACCTCAGCTCCTAACATGTTAAGCAAATATATATTTGACCTTGCAACTCTTGAATGTAGTATATCTCCACATATTGCAATCTTTAATCCTTCAATTTTATTTTTACGAGTTATAATAGTTAAAGCATCAAGTAAGGCCTGAGTAGGGTGCTCTCTTCTGCCATCACCAGCATTTAAAACAGCACAATTAACTTTTTGTGATAATAGATTGCATGCACCAGAATCTTGATGTCTAATTACAATTATATCTGGATGCATTGCATTTAGAGTCATCGCTGTATCAATCAATGTCTCGCCTTTTTTTATTGCTGAGTTACTGATATTCATTGACATAACATCTGCACCAAGTCTCTTACCAGCTAATTCAAATGAGCTCTGAGTTCTAGTAGAGGGCTCAAAGAATAAATTAATTTGAGTTTTTCCTCGCAAAACATCAATCTTTTTATTTTTACTTTGATTAACTTTTATAAATGCCTGTGCTTCATCAAGTATCAAATTAACATCATTGATTGATAAATCTTGAATTCCTAACAAATGTTTTTTGGAAATTTTAATAGCTTTATTTGTTTTAATTGCCATTAAAACCAACTCTATAGCTATAAACCTCTATAATAGCAAGTATTAATTATTCAAAAAATCTATTGCTCCTTGCAATATAAAAGCAGCAGCATTTTCATCGATTTTCTTTTCTCTTTTGCTTACATTGATATCTAATTGACTAGATAGGTTAAATGCACCTACTGTTGATAATCTTTCATCCCATAAACAAATAGGAATATTGATGTTTTCTTCAATTTTTTGAGAGGTGTCTTTTACAGATTGTGTTGATCTACCTGACGAACCATCCATATTAAGAGGGTTTCCAATTACGATTCCCTTTATATTATTTTCATGAATGATTGCTTTTAGCTCGTAAATTAATTCATTTAGAGTATTTCTATTAATTGTTTTTAAAGGAGTAGCGATTAATTGTTTTTCATCACATATAGATACACCGATTCTTTTAGAACCAAGGTCTAAACCTATTAATCTGCACTTATCTGAGTGTTTTTTTTTAAATTCCTTCAAAGTGATCATATTGTATATTATTTACTTAAGTGATAGTTTTCGTCATATTTAAATAGCATATGAGTATAGATCTTAAAACAATAAAACATATATCTAAATTATCAAGGATTTCAGTTGATGAACAAAAAGCTGAAAAATTAGCAGGAGATTTAAATTCAATTTTTGATTTTATTGAAAAACTTAATGAATTAAAAACTGATAATGTAAAGCCATTAACCTCAGTTGCTGAAACGACATTAAAATTAAGATCCGACAAAGTTGAGAGTGAAAATATAAGAGAACAAATTATTAAGAACTCTCCTCAAGAAAATGAAGATTATTTTGTTGTACCAAAGGTAATAGAATAATGTCGGATATAACAAGACAATCTTTATCAGAGTTAGTAGAGAATATTAAAAATAAAAAACTTTCCTCAACTGAAGTGACTACAGCATTTATTGCAAGATCTGAAAAGTCTAAAGTGTTAAATGCCTATATTACTGAGGACTTTACATCTGCTCTAGATAAAGCAAAAAAATTTGATCAAAAGCCAAATTTAGATTTAAAATTACCTGGTATTCCAATGGCAGTAAAAGATTTATTTTGTACAAAAGGTGTTAAAACAACTGCTGGTAGTAAAATTTTAAATAATTTCATACCAACCTATGAGTCAACAGTAACTGAAAATATTTGGAAAGAAGGTGCAATACTTTTAGGTAAATTGAATTGTGATGAATTTGCTATGGGTTCATCAAATGAAACCAGTTTTTTTGGTAATGTGCAAAATCCGATTGATAAAGATTTTGTTCCAGGCGGTTCATCTGGTGGATCAGCATCAGCACTTGCTGGACAACTAACTCCAATTACAATTGGCACTGACACAGGTGGTTCAATAAGACAACCAGCTTCTTTTACAGGAACTGTAGGTTTAAAACCTACATATGGCAGCTGTTCACGTTATGGTATAGTCGCTTTTGCATCATCATTGGATCAAGCAGGACCAATGGCTCAAAATGTTAAAGATTGTGCTCTACTACAGGAAGTAATTAGTACTTATGACACAAAAGATTCTACTTCTATCGATTTTAAAAGAAATCATTACAGCAAAGAACTCTCCAACAATATTAAAGGAAAAAAAATTGGGATACCAAAAGAATATAGAGTTGATGGTATGCCAAAAGAAATTGATGATCTTTGGCAAAAAGGAGTTCAATTTGTTAAAGAATGTGGTGCAGAAACAATTGACATTTCTCTTCCACATACAAGTTATGCTCTTCCAACTTACTATATTGTAGCTCCTGCTGAAGCATCCTCTAATTTAGCAAGATATGATGGTGTCAAGTATGGATTTAGAGCAAAAGGTGATAATTTAATTGATATGTATGAAAAAACTAGATCTGAAGGTTTTGGCGCTGAGGTTCAAAGAAGAATTATGATCGGAACTTATGTTTTGTCATCTGGTTATTATGATGCGTATTATCTAAAAGCACAAAAAGTGAGAAAACTTATTAAAAATGATTTTGATGAGGCATATAAAAAAGTTGATGCAATTTTAACACCATCCACGCCTAGTTCAGCATTTAAAATAGGTGAAAAGACAAACGATCCAGTTTCGATGTATTTGAATGATATATTTACAGTACCAGTCAATTTAGCTGGCCTTCCGGGAATTTCTATCCCAGCTGGACATGATTCACGAGGATATCCTTTGGGTTTACAAATTATAGGTAAAGCTTTTGATGAACAGAACATATTAAATATCGCGTTTGCGATGGAGGAAAAAATAAATTTTAAAAATAAAATCACTGATTGGTGGATTAAATGAGTAAAAAAAAATCAGAATATTTGATTAATCGAAGAGATAATCAATATGAAGTTGTAATTGGTTTAGAAGTTCATGCACAAGTTTTATCAGAGTCTAAATTATTCTCTACTTCAGCCACTAAATTTGGAGCTGAGCCAAATACCCAAGTAAGTTTAGTTGATGCTGCGTTTCCAGGAATGCTACCTGTTATTAATGAATTTTGTGTTAAACAAGCTATAAAAACAGGCATTGGACTTAAGGCAAAAATTAATAATCGATCTGTATTTGATAGAAAAAATTATTTTTATGCAGATTTACCTCAAGGATATCAGATTTCACAATTCAAAGATCCTATAGTAGGAGAGGGCAAAGTAATTTTAGATATGCCAGATGGGCAAAAAGAAGTGGGTATAGAAAGATTACACTTAGAACAAGATGCAGGAAAAAGTATACATGATCTTGATCCACAAAACACATTTGTAGATCTTAATAGATCAGGCGTTGCTTTGATGGAAATTGTAAGTAAACCAGACCTAAGATCTCCAGATGAGGTTAGTGCATATATTAAAAAGTTAAGATCGATCATGAGATATTTAGGAACTTGCGATGGAAATATGCAAGAAGGCTCATTAAGAGCAGATGTAAATGTATCTGTCAGAGCAAAAGGTGCAAAAAAATTTGGTACTAGATGTGAAATTAAGAATGTAAACTCTATCAAATTTATGCAAATGGCTATTGAATATGAGGCGAATAGGCAAGTTGATTTAATCGAAGAGGGTAAATCAATTGATCAAGAAACAAGATTATTTGATACTAAAAAAAACGAGACTAGATCAATGAGATCAAAAGAGGATGCGCACGATTATAGATATTTTCCAGATCCTGATTTATTACCACTGGAAGTTTCTGATGAATTTATTAACAAACTTAAAAATGATATTCCTGAATTACCAGATGATAAAAAGAAAAGATTTATTGATGAATTTAAGTTATCTCCATATGAAGCAACAATCTTGGTATCAGATATTGACATAGCAAAGTATTTTGAAGAAGTTGTTGCTAAAATGGGCAAGAACAAAGATATGAAATTAGCAGTTAATTGGATAACTGGTGAGTTATTTGCGGTTTTAAATCATAAGAATTTAGAAATTTCTCAAAGTCCAGTTAGTGCAAAGAATTTAGCAATTCTGGTTAATTTAATAAAGAATGGAACAATTTCAGGGAAAATAGCAAAGACTGTGTTTGAAATAATGGTAGATGAAGACAAAGATCCTCAAAAAATTGTTGAGGAAAAAGGATTAAAACAACAAAGTGATCCTAAGGCATTAGAGGCTTTAATTGATAAAATAATTAATGATAATAGGGAAAAGGCCATAGAATACAAACAAGGTAAAGAAAAATTATTTGGTTTTTTTGTTGGACAAGCAATGAAAGCCTCTGGTGGTAAAGCTAATCCTCAATTGATAAATGAGATTTTAAAAAGAAAATTATAAGGTTATGGGCTCAGACCTTAACATCACTAAACAGTTACAAGATTATATTTTAAAATATGGTTTAAAACTACATTCAGTTCAAAAAGAAATAATAGAATATAATCTAAAATTAGGAAATGTTAAAAGAATGCAAATATCTATTTCGCAATGTCAATTTCTTCATTTAATTATAAAAGTTTCTAAGATTAGAAAAGTGCTAGAAATTGGAACTTTTACCGGTTTAAGCACTTTGTCTATGGCATTAGCCTTACCTGATAATGGTAAAATTACTGCTTTAGATAAAGATGAAAAAACAAATAAAATTGCTGTTAAATTTTTTAAAAAGTCTCGTCAAGATCATAAGATTAAAACAATTATTAAACCAGCTTTAGAAACATTAGTTAAAATTAGAAATCAAAAATTTGATTTGATTTTTATAGATGCTGATAAGATGAATTATAAAAGATATTATCAAATTTCTTTAGACTTAATAAACAATGGGGGTCTAATTATAATTGATAATGTTCTATGGCACGGTGAAGTGGTTGGTAAAGATATAAATAACAAATATACAAAAAATATAAGAGAGTTGAATGATTTCATTTCCAAAGATAAGAGGGTTGAAAAAGTAATTGTTCCTTTCGGTGATGGAATGACTGTTTGTAGGAAAATTTGATGTTTACTATATTTGGTTTTTATAGATTTCAGCAAATTAAAAAATTAAAAAAAAATCAAAAAACTTTAAATAATTTTTTGATTAATAATAACGTATATGGTTCAGTCATCATATCTAAAGAAGGTATAAATGGATCGGTATCTGGAAAAAATAATGATATTAAAAATTGTATTATTCAATTAAAAAAAATCTTTAATATTAAAAATTTTGATAGCTTTAATAATTCAAAAAGCAAGTTTAATCCTTTTCATAAATCAAAAGTTAAAATCAAAAAAGAAGTTGTTTCAATGGATCTAAGATTATCAAACAGAGTTAAAAAAAAGCAAAGTTATATCGAACCAAAAAAATGGAATAACTTAATTAAGGATAAAAAAACATTTTTATTAGATGCAAGAAAGCCTTTTGAAAATAAGATTGGATCTTTTAAAAAATCAGTAAATCCGGATATCAGTAATTTTAGAGATTTTCCAAAATATTTAAAAAAATTAAAAAAGGATCAACAAATAGCCATGTTTTGTACTGGAGGAATTAGATGCGAGAAAGCCTCTGTATATTTAGAAAATAAAGGTTTTAAGAATGTGTATCAATTAAAAGGAGGAATTATCAATTACTTAAAAAAAATTAGGAAAAAAGATAGTTTATGGAAAGGTGAATGTTTTGTATTCGATAATAGAGTTAGTTTAAAACATAAATTAAAACAAGGAACATATTCTGTTTGTGGTGGATGTAGACAACCAATTTCAATTAAAGACAAAAAATCTAAAAGATATGAGGAGGGAGTTACTTGTCCAAATTGTTTTAATAAACTCACAAAAAATCAAAAATCTCGTTTCAGAATGAGACAAAGTCAGATATATAAGGCTAAATTATCTGGAAAAAAATATAATTTTCAAAAAGAATACAATTAAGGATTTATTTGTCACAAACACTTAAACTCACAAAAGATCCAATATGGTTTTTACTCAGAAAAGTGACCATTCCTGCAAGTGTTGGCTCATTATTCCAAACCTTTTATAATCTAGTTGACACATGGTTTGCAGGTAGAATTTCAGCTGAAGCAATAGCAGCTATTGCAAAGTCTTTTCCAATTTATTTCATAATAGTTGCTATTGGTGTTGGACTGACAGCAGGAACAAATACTTTGATTGGTAACAATATAGGTGCCAATAACAAAAAGAAAGCTTCATTGTTTGTTGCACAGTCAATAATATTTGCAATTTTTCTTTCTATTTTGGTTACTTTTTTAGGATTAAACGTATCAGATTTTTTACTCTCTGTAATGGGATCAGATCAAGCAGGTATAATTTTATCAAGAAAATATTTAGATATTATTTTTTATGGAACAATAATTGTTTTAATCCAGATATCCTTAAATGGTACTTTAAATGCTCAAGGAGATACAAAAAGTTACAGAAATGTTTTAATATTTAGTTTCTTTTTAAATATTTTTTTAAATCCTCTATTTATTTTTGGTTATGGATTTATCCCAGCTTTTGGTATTGCTGGATTAGCTATAGCTACTGTTGTTGCTCAGTTTATCGGCTTACTATATTTAGCTTATAAAGTTTATTGCTGTGAATTAAAACAATATTTAAAACTCCAATGTTTTATTCCAAAATTAAATCTATTAGGAGAGCTTGTTTATCAAACCATTCCTGTAATGTTTAGTATGTTGTTAATAGGCGTGGGTATATTTAATATTCTGTATTTTATTGGGCAATTCGGTGATCTAGCTACTGCTGGTTATGGTGCTGCTTTAAGAATTGAGCAAGTTTTTTTACTTCCTGTGATTGGATTAAATACAGCAGTATTATCAATTGGTGGACAAAACTTTGGTGCAAAAAGTTATGATCGTATAAGAGAATTATATAGAAAGGCTCTTTTATTTGGATCCTCTTTTATGATTTGTGCTGGTTTGATAATTTTTTTTGGAGCAGAATTTTTAATCACATTATTTACAGATAACTCAACAGCAATTAAACATGGTATTATTTACTTAAAAGTTGCTGCATTAATAGGACCAATTTATCCAGTATTTTTCATTACAACCGCTGTATTTCAAGCAGTAAAAAAACCTGTTTATAGTCTTTATATGAGCATTTTGAGATTAACAGCTCTCCCTTTTTTAAGTCTATGGTATGTGATTAATATTAGGGGAGGAGATTATGAAGATATTTTTTATACTATTTTAATAACAAACTGGTTAATGGGAATTGCAGTTTTAATATTTATTAGGTATTTTTTAAATAATGTATTTAAACAAAATAAAAATCTTTTTACAAATTAATATCTGTTTAATCTTTTTCTCGCTCGTTAATATTGATGTAAAATCAGAGGAAATTAAAGTAATCTCAGGTATAGCCAAAGTAATTGATGGAGATACATTAAGAATAGATAAAAAAAAAATACGTTTATTTGGTATTGATGCCCCTGAAAAAAAACAGCAATGTAGAAGATCTTCGTTAAGTATTTCTTTTTTAACATTTGGCAAAGATTATCCTTGCGGCCAAATTTCAGCAGACAGACTTAGAAAAAAAATAAATGATAAACTTGTAGTCTGTAAGTACAGTAGTAAAGATAGATATAAAAGATTTATAGCTGAATGTTTTTTAAATAAAACAAATATTAATGCATGGATGGTTCAAACTGGACATGCAGTAGCATATAAGAAGTATTCAAAAAAATTTGTAGCACAAGAAATTTTTGCTAAAAAAGAAAAACTAGGTCTATGGTCAGGTACTTTTGAAATGCCTTGGAACTGGAGAAAAAATAGATAAAGTTGTCAGTTTAAAAATTAATCTTTTTGTAATTTCTTTTCTAATTTTCTAACCAAATAAGAAACAATTAATATCAGAACTAAATACTCTAAAATCAAAAATGTGTATATTTCCAACGGTCTATAGGTTGTAACAACTAATTCATTTGCTTTTCTTGTTAAATCGCCAATACCAATTATTGATACAAGAGATGACATTTTAAGAACATAAACAAATTGATTACCAATAGCAGGTAAAATATTTTTTATTGCCTGAGGTAAAATAACCAATCTTAGTTTTCTTAAAAAGTTTAATCCCAAAGAACTCCCAGCTTCCCATTGTGATTTTTTTATTGAATTAATTCCTGCTCTAAATATTTCTGCTTGGAAAGCACTTTCACTAATTGATAATGCAATGATACCTGAGACGAAAGGACTAAAACTTATACCTGTCATAATCGGTAGACCATAATAAATCCATAAAATTAAAACTAGTAAAGGAATTGCTCTTACAATCTCTACATAACCAATATTCATGTAGGTTAAGAATTTACTTTTGGCTAGAGAGGGAATAGCAACTAAAAGACCGAGAAAAATCGAAATAATTATAGATACTAAACTAATATAGATTGTAGTTGTTAAACCACTTAATAAAAACTTTAGATTAGTTAATCCCTCAATATTGTTTGGTGATAAGACTAGCCAGTTTAACTCACTTTTGCCACATGAAGTTAATGAAAAAATTAGAATTAATAAAAAAAGATTTTTCACTCTTTAACTTATAAAGAATAAAAAATTAAATACTAATTTTTTATAAGCTCTTTAGATTATATTTAGCTAATAACTTTGTGAAGAAGCCTGAGGATTTTTTATCCTTAATCCATTTATTAACATAATTATTCCATTTAGAATCACCTTTAGGAACCATCATTGCTAAAAATGCTGGATTTTTTCCACCATCTGGAACGATTGCTAATTGAGGATATTTAATAACCAATTTGTTTGCTTCTGTTGAACTTGTGATATTACCATCAGCTCTACCTGCTAATACTTCTTGAAAGTCTCTCGCTGGCGCCTCTATTGAATTTAATTTTGATTTTGGAAAAAATTCTTTCGCTTTTTCTTCCTGAGAAGTACCGAGTGTAGTCGCAATTGTTACATTTGAATTATTAAGTGAGTCCCAAGTTGGAAATTTTTTTAAGTTCTTTTTAAGAACGAGCGGCACAGTAGCATATTTATAATATGTATCCGTGAAACCAGCTACCTCAGCTCTTTTTGGGGTTTTTGTAACACTAGTTGAGATATCATATCTTTCTGATGTTATTCCTGAGACAATAGTTTTCCATTCTGCAGGTACGAACTCAATTTTAACACCCATATCTTTTGCTAATTGGTTCATAACATCGATATCAAAACCTTTATATTTGTTAGTTGCAGGATCTTTAACTGTCATAGGATCCCAATCTCCAGTTGTACCAACTTTTAATACTCCAGAAGATAAAATTTTATCTAAATTAGATTCCGCATTAAGTGAAAAGGGTAAAAAAGCAATAATTGCTATTAAAAATAATTTTTTCATATTTTTATTTAACTTATTTAGGATCTAAATGAGACTATAATCTTGACGCACTATCATTCATCCATGAGAATAAATGTTGGGAAAATGAACGTCTTACAAAAAGATTAACCTCATTTTTGTTCTGATTATGGATAATTACATCAATTTTTGCGAGAATCGTTTGTGTAACGGAGCCTTCTTTTTTTCTAAAATCATTAAAATTAAACGGAGATCCAGTTGCAAATAAATCAAAAATCTTATCACCTTTAATATTTATTAAAACAAATTGATCAGTAACATTTGTCACAGCACCTAAATTCATTTTTGAAATATTTTTGTTAAGTAAATTTTCAATTTCATATTCGTTATTATCAAAGCTTGAGATTTTATTACAATAAATCATCCACTCATCCGGACTTAACCATAGAGCAGTTAATTTATCACTTCTTGATGACGTATTAGCTTCAGTAGGTAACAATAAGTTTAATGATTTACCAATTGCTGATAAAAATTCTCTTTTCTTACCTCTTATAATCAATTTCATAATAGGTTTAATTTCTTTCATTTGTAAACCTGTGTAAGATTTTTCTTCGGTTATCACATTTGAGTAATTAAGCATTTATTCTTTTATTCTCCTTATCTAAAAAAACTGGATCCGCAACTGTCACATTAATATTTTTATTTTCCATTGGAATTATTAATTTATGACCTATCATGTTTTTTCCACCTCTCACAACTCCTAATGCGATAGATTTTTTTAAATTTGGACTATAATAACTTGAAGTTACATGACCTAACATTTCAATTGGGGATTTCTTAATATCAGCGACGATTTGTGCTCCCTCTTCTAAAACTTCATCTGGATTTTCTGTAAGAAGACCTACTAATTGTTTTCTATCTTCTTTAATCGTATCAGATCTATACAAAGATCTCTTTCCTATAAAATCGTATTTCTTTTTACTTACTATCCAATCCATTTGTAAATCTATAGGGGTCATTGTTGCGTCTGTATCTTGACCAACTATAATGAATCCTTTTTCAGCTCTTAACAAATGCATAGTTTCCGTTCCATATGGAGTAATATTAAATTCTTTTCCTATTTCCATACATTTTTCCCATACAGATTTACCATAATTAGCTTGAACATTAATTTCATAGCTTTGTTCACCAGTAAAACTAATTCTCATTACTCTACATTTAATTTTATCAATTTTTGCATTCTTAAAAGACATGTGCGGAAAACTCTTATCTGAAAAATCGAGATCAGGAATTACTTGAGAAACAATTTTTTTACTGTTTGGTCCACAAACACTAATTGTTGCATAGTGATCAGTTACAGATGTTAAATAGACATCTAATTCAGGCCATTCAGTTTGTAAATAATCCTCTAGCTTTCCTAGAACAGTTGCAGCTCCTCCAGTAGTAGTAGTCATGATATAATGATTTTCATCTAATCTTGTTGTGACTCCATCATCATAAACCATACCATCTTCGTTAAGCATCAATCCATACCTACATCTTCCAATAGCAAGTTTTGACCAAGCGTTAGTATAAACTCTGTTCAAAAATTCTGATGCATCAGTTCCTTGAATATCTATTTTACCTAAAGTAGATGCATCTAATATACCAGCACTATCTCTTGCGGCTTTACTTTCTCTTTGGACTGCATTATGCATACTTTCACCATTTTTAGGGTAATACCAAGCTCTCTTCCATTGACCAACATTTTCAAATTCAGCTTTATTTTGAACATGCCATTCATGAATTGGTGTCTTTCTGAATATATCGAAATACTCTCCTACATTTCTTCCAACTATTGTTCCGAAAGTTAGAGGAGTGTATGGTGGTCTAAATGTTGTTGTGCCAAGTTCACCCATTTTAGAACCTGCTGTTTCAGAAATTATACCTAATGCATGCATGTTACCAAGTTTTCCTTGATCAGTCCCCATACCGGTAGTTGTGTATCTTTTGACATGTTCTATTGACCTAAATCCTTCTCTTAAGGCTAATTTTATGTCTTTTGCCGTAGCATCATTTTGATAATCAACAAATGGTTTAGTTTTTCCAATAACTTTATCTGAGGGAAGTAACCATATATTTCTTTTTGACTTATTAAATGAAGATTGAACTTCAAGGTCATCATAATCTGATTTCTTTAAATCTAAAAATTCTTTTAACTTATTAGGTATACTTGATAATATTTCATCTAAAGTAAAATCACCATTACATGAACCAATGCTGATTTGGTCTGAAGAATATATATTTGGAATAAAAACTTGATCTTCATCTCTAAATTTCAATTTTCCCCCAGATTGTGTAAAAAGATGAACAGCTGGAGTCCATCCTCCAGAAATTCCAAGGTAGTCACATGCAATAGATAGTTTTGGACCTACTACTTTTTGACCATCTTTTGAAAGTTGCATTATTGAAACATTATTAATTCTTTTATATCCAGAAGTATTAACTACAGTATATCCTTTGAAGACTTTAATATTATTTTTTTCAATTTCTTTTATTAGTTTTGAATCTATATTTTCTCTATTATCAATTATTGCCTCTATATTAATCCCTTTTTGAAAAAGACTAATAGCGGTTTCATATCCGCTATCATTATTTGTGAAAAGAACACCTTTTTCACCACACGCTACACCAAAAAGATTTGCATACTTCTCAATAGCTGATGAAAGTAAAATACCAGGACGATCATTATTATCGAAAATTAAAGGTCTTTCTAAAGATCCGGTGGCCATAATAACTTTTTTGGCTCTTATTTTAAGCAGTCTGTGACGAGTTTTATTTTTTCTTTGATCTAAAGGTAAGTGATCAGTTAAATTTTCACGAGCTAATAAAAAATTGTATCCATGAAATGCTGCTACGCTTGTTCTTACTTTTATTTCCAAGTTTTTAAGTTTTTTAATTTCATTAATTTCTTTTTCTAACCAAGAATTTGAAATTTGGTTATTTATTTTATGGTTTTCTATATTTTGATAAATAGTTGAGCCTCCCAAATAAGATTTCTCATCAAGCAATAGTGTTTTAAATCCATTCTTTGCAGCTGTTTTAGCAGCTAAAATTCCAGCAATACCAGCACCAACAACTAATACATCACAATGAATATATTTGTGTTCATAGATATCAGGATCAGGTTCAGTAGGGGATTTACCTAACCCTGCAGATTTTCTAATAAAATATTCATATTTCTCCCAGAAACTAGCTGGCCACATAAAAGTTTTGTAATAAAAACCCGCGGGTAACACTGGGCTTAAAAAATTATTTATACCACCAATGTCAAAATTTACACTTGGCCAACAATTTTGACTTGAAGCTTCAAGTCCTTCATAAATCTCTATTTCTGTAGCTCTTACATTTGGTTCTGTTCTTGCAGAATTATTATGAAGTTGAACAATTGCATTAGGTTCCTCTGAACCTGCCGTCATTATTCCACGTGGTCTGTGGTATTTAAAACTTCTTCCAACTAAATGAACGTCATTTGCTAAAAGTGCAGAGGCTAATGTATCCCCTTTGTACCCATAGTAAGTTGTTCTATTAAATTTGAATGAAATTTTATAGGTTTCATCAATAAATTTACTTGTTTTAACTCTTAAATTTTTTGTCATTATTTAATAAGTTGGTGGTTTCTCACCCATTTTGTAAACTGCTTTAATAGCATCATTGGATGTGTCTCTAACAACATTAAACCACTTTCTACAACCGTGAGCGTGATTCCATCTTTCAAATTGAACTCCTTTTATATTCTTTCTCATAAATAAATATTCTGCCCATTCATCATCGCTTAGTTCGGTAGGCTGTTTAGGTCTAATGATATGAGCTTCCCCTCCAGCTTTAAATTCACTTTGCTCTCTTTCACCACAATACGGACAATTGATTACAAACATTAATGAGCAACTGCGGCAGCACCATGTTCATCGACAAGATCACCACTTACAAATCTATTAATATTAAAAGCTGCATTTAATTTATGTGGTTCATCATTGGCAATTGTATGAGCAAACAAATCTCCAGAACCAGGAGTTGCTTTAAATCCGCCGGTCCCCCAACCACAATTAAAATATAAACCCTTAATAGATGTTTTGCTAATAATAGGACTTGCATCTGGACATATATCAACAATTCCGCCCCATTGACGCAACATTCTCATTCTACTAAAGATTGGATAAAGTTCTAATATAGCATTTAAAGTACCTTCAACTATATCATGACTACCTTTTTGAGAATAAGATATGTAATCATCAGTGCCAGCGCCAATAACTAACTCTCCTTTATCAGATTGACTCACATATGCGTGAACAGCATTAGACATTACTACAGTATCAATTACAGGTTTTACTGGTTCAGAAACTAAGGCTTGTAGTGGCTTGCTTTCTAAAGGTAATCTTAAACCAGCCATATTAGCTATAACACTAGAGTGACCTGCTGCAACAACTCCAATTTTCTTTGTTTTTATAAAACCTTTTGTTGTTTCTATTCCCTCAACAGTATCCTCATTTCTTTTAATTCCTTTAACTTCACAATTTTGGATTATGTCAACACCCATTTCGTCCGCACCTCTTGCATAGCCCCAGGCAACAGCATCATGTCTAGCTGTTCCAGCTCTTCGTTGCAAAGTGCCTCCTAAAACCGGGTACCTTATATCTTGTGATGTATTAATAATTGGGCAAAACTTTTTTATTTCCTGAGTGTTAAGATATACTGCATCAATGCCATTGAGCCTGTTTGCATGGGTTCTTCTTTTTAAATCTCTAACATCTTGTAGATTATGTGCAAGATTAATAACTCCTCTTTGACTAAACATGACGTTATAATTTAATTCTTGTGAAAGACCTTCCCAAATTTTTAGTGCATGATCATAAAGTCCAGCACTAGCATCCCATAAATAGTTTGATCTTATAATAGTTGTATTTCTTCCGGTATTACCACCACCAATCCAGCCCTTTTCTACAACTGCAATATTTTTCATGTCATGTTTTTTTGCTAAATAATAGGCAGTTGCTAGACCATGACCACCTCCTCCGATGATTACAGCGTCATACTCTTTTTTTGGCGCAGGATCTTTCCAGGCCATTCCCCAATTTTCATGGTGAGAAAAAGCGTTTTTAATAAGCGAAAATATAGAATACTTATTTTTCATAATTTAAGAATAATTACTTTATAAATATTAATTATTCAATACAATCAAAAGTACCATATTTCTAGGAAGAGTGGGTGAGAGGCTTAAACCAGTCGTTTGCTAAATGACCGTGCGAGGAAACTTGTACCGAGGGTTCGAATCCCTCCTCTTCCGCCATTTTTAGAATAGTGGATTATCCTTAAAAAAATCTTTCATTTGGATTGGTTTTTGTTCTAAAATATATCTGTAAACATTATAATTTTCTAAAACTCTTTGAACGTAATTTCGAGTTTCTTTAAATTTAATTAACTCAATCCAATCCACATAATCAATTTGATTTTTTTGAGGATTCTTATTTATTTTTTTCCAATATCTTACTCTTTTGGGTCCGGCATTATAGGCTGCTATTGCATAAGGATATGCTCCGTCGTACTCTAATATCAATCCCGCAATATAATGTGAACCTAGATTAATATTATATTCTGCATCCGTTGTTAATCTTGATCTTGAATAAGGAAGTTTTGCTTGTTTCGCTACAAGCTTTGCAGTGTAAGGCATTAATTGCATTAAGCCCTTTGCACCAGCATGACTATTAGCACTTAAGTCAAATTCACTTTCTTGTCTAATAATCGATAAAATAAAAGCAGTTTCAGGAATTTTTCTACCATTGATATAATTTGGCGTACTTATAATTGGATAATTATATTTATTGTGAAATCTTTTTTCATAAGAAGCTATTTTTGAAATTTGGATAGCGAAATCATATCTTTCAATTTGAGTAGCGAGTTCTGCTGCAAGGATTTCACTACCACTTTCAATGTCGTCCTTAGCTAAGAATCTAAGAATATGTTTACTATATTTGTCTTCATCCAGTTCATCTAGTAAATATACTAATTTAACAATATCTTTCTTAAAAAAATAATCACGATACTCTTTTTTAACTTCAATATCTTTCGACAATTCAAAATTATTATTTGGATTTAATTCCATAAATGCTAATTGACCATAATAAGTAGTTAGATAATTTGAAGCTTCTTTAAACCATTTTGTGGATAATTCTCCATTACCTAATTTTTGATAGGTTTTTCCTAACCAATATGCCCCTCTTGAAGTACTAATAGGATAACCAACGTTATCATAAAATTTTTGAAAATGATCTTTAGCTAGTAATGGATTATTTAAAAAACTTAATGCAATCCAACCACTCATCCATTCTGCTGCTGCAAATTCAGGTCCATCTGTAATACCATGATTACTTGCAATTTTATAAGCTAACTCAAATTTCTTTTTATAAATTAATGATCTGGAAATAATTTCTCGTTCGACCCACCATTTATCAGGTCTCACTAGATAATCTTTTGTATTTTTAATTTTCAAAAGTATTTCCACAGAGCTATCAACTCTTCCTCTTTTTCTTCTCCATTTTAATCTATCGTAGTTAAGACCAGAATCATTTTTAAATCTTACAGGAACTTTGGATATTGCGTTATCCACACCATAAGATCTACTCATCAATAATTGTCTTGCATTATATAATAATTGATAATCTTTGGGTAAATATCTCAGCATTCTTTTAAGATCCCAATACTTATTATTCCAAGCTAAATAGTCTGCCCGTTTTATGTGATCGTTTGCATCAAGAAATTTTCTAAATTTTTTCCTATAAAATCTTAATTGAGATTTATCTAATTCTGCTGTTTCCCAACCTTCTTTAATTAACAAGGTTCCTCTGTTGACATCTCCAGTGAGAATATAACTTTCACCAAGAATCATTTTACCAAAACCACTTAATGGTTCTGATGATCCATGCCAATTAATTATTTTTTTAGGTGAGATCTTATCGGTTGAAAGTTTGTGTTCGGCTAAATATTTTATGCGACCAATTCTTGGATAGTTTTCATTTCTATCAATAAAACTTTTATATTCATAATATGAAGCTTTATTTCCTCTAGTTAAAAGATGTCTCCATTGAACAAAATTATATATAGACTTATCTTTTGCTTTTTTAGCTGTTTTTATTGCATTTGACCATTGAGCATTTTTCATCTCTGATATAGCTTTATCAGCAATATTAAAATCTTTTTTGTTGTAATATTTTGAAATTTTTAAATTTGTATTTTTTTTAGATACTCCAGCTACTAATGGCTTTTTTTTTGGCAAAAGTAGACCCTGCACACTAGTCTTTTTAGAGACAATCTTTTTGTCGCTTTCCTTTTCTTTTAATTCTTCTTCTTTTACCTTAATTGGTTTTGGTAATGGTTTTAAAACATCAACTAATAACTTCTTTTTTATTATTTCATTGGACTGTAAAGGTTTTTTTAAAGGAATTACTTCCGAAATGGCTATTTCATTAAAAGCCAAAAATTGAAATAAAAGTAAAAAAAGTAAGAATTTTTTGTTCATAATTTTTGTTATTAATCAATAATCTATGTTATAAGTATTTATGTTTAAAGGTTCAAATGTTGCTTTAATCACACCATTTAAAAATAACAAACTTGACGAGGACGCTTATATCAAGTTAATACACTTTCATATTGAAAATGGAACTAAAGGTCTTGTTCCAGCCGGAACTACTGGAGAATCCCCAACTTTAAGTCATGATGAGCATCAAAGAGTAATAGATTTGTGTGTAAAAGAAAGTAAGGGAAAATTACCCGTTATAGCTGGAACTGGGTCTAATTCTACCGAAGAGGCTATATCTTTAACATCTCATGCTGAAAAAATGGGAGCCAATGGAGCATTAGTTGTAACCCCATACTATAATAAGCCAACTCAAGAAGGTTTATATCAACATTATAAGGCAATTAATGACAAATGTGGAATTCCAATTATTATTTATAATATTCCTGGGAGATCTGTAATTGATATGACAGTTGAAACTATGGCAAGACTATATGAATTAAAAAATATAGTTGGAGTAAAAGATGCAACTGGTGATCTTAGCAGAGTTAAAAAAACTTTAGATAAAATGGGTAAAGAATTTATTCAATTAACTGGTAACGACGACAATGCATTAGATTTCAATAAAAGAGGAGGAGTTGGTTCTATAAGTGTTACTGCAAATATTGCACCAAAACTTTGTGCTGAATTTCAAAAATATTCAGTTTTGAATGACGACAAATCAATTTTAGAAGCAAAAAGATTAGATGATATCTTGCAACCGGTTCATAATGCAATGTTTATCGAAAGCAATCCAAGTCCTGTTAAATATGCAGCAAAATTATTAAATCTTTGTGAAGATGATGTAAGACTTCCTTTGGTAAAAGTTACAAATTCTACTAAAGAAATTGTAAAGGATGCACTACAGTCAGCTAATCTATTTTGATGAACAAAAAAACCAATAATGGTTTAAAAATAATTTGTCTAAACAGGAAAGCAAGTTTTAATTATTTTTTTGAAGATTTATTAGAGGCTGGTATAGTTTTAAAGG
Organism: uncultured Pelagibacteraceae bacterium; assembly: GCA_902616645.1. Taxonomy (GTDB): domain Bacteria; phylum Pseudomonadota; class Alphaproteobacteria; order Pelagibacterales; family Pelagibacteraceae; genus Pelagibacter. The sequence goes on along the minus strand of CACMTO010000001.1, from coordinate 206,975 downwards.
GATCTGAAATAAAATCTGTAAGAAACGGGAAAGTCAATATCGCAGACTCTTACGCAGTTGAAAAAAAAGGTGAAATAGTTTTAATTAACTCTCATATAGCGTCTTATAAACAAGCAAGTTACTCAAACCATAGCCCAACAGATGAGAGAAAATTGTTACTAAATAAAAGAGAAATAAATAAATTAATTGGTAAAATTCAAAGAGAAGGTTTTACAATTATTCCTACAAAAATGTATTTTAGGAAGGGAAGAGCTAAAATAGAATTGGCAATTGCAAAAGGGAAAAAACAATTTGACAAAAGGGCTGCTAAAAAAAATAGAGATTGGAATCGTGATAAAGCAAGGTATATCAGAAAATCAAGTTGAACCAATTTATATTGGTATAGGTTCAAATCTAGGTAAAAAAAGAGAAAATATTGATAGAGCAAAATTTTTTTTGACAGAGAATAATATCAAAATAATTAAAGTCTCAAGTTATTATGAGAGTTTTTCTTGGCCAGACAAAAAAAAACCAAAATTTTTAAATATTGTGATTAGTATTGATACTTCACTTAAACCTTTAAATTTACTCAATAAATGTAAAGAAATTGAAGCAAAATTCGGATCTAGGGACTCGATACGAAATTCTCCACGTAAATGTGATATTGATATTATCGATTATGGTAGAAAAAAAATTAATAAAAAAATTTTATTACCTCATCCAAGTATGCACAACAGAAATTTTGTTTTGTTACCATTATTTGAAATAGACAAAAATTGGATCCATCCTATTTCAAAAAAACATATAAAAACTCTTATTTTTTCTCTATCTGATAGAGACATAAGATCTATTAAACAAATTTAATTTAATGATATAGTAAATTATGCTTAATTCAGAAGAACTTATAAATAAAGTAAGAGGATATAATAAATTTTTAAATCCCGAGAAATTAAATAAGGCCTATGACTTTGCTGTAAGAGCTCATAGAAACCAAAAAAGAGCATCAGGAGACCCATATTCAGTCCATCCTATTGAGGTTGCAAACATTTTGACTGATTTAAAGTTAGATAGCGCAACTATAACAACAGGATTACTTCATGATACTATAGAAGATACTTATGCAACTTATGAAACTATAAAAGGGGAATTTGGTGATGAGGTTGCTGATTTAGTTGATGGAGTTACAAAAATTTCAGTTTTTGAAAATACCGCCTCATCAAATTCAAAAGCAGAAAATTTTAGGAAACTGATTTTAGCTACCTCAAAAGACATCAGAGTTCTTTTGGTAAAAATTGCCGATCGTTTACATAATATGAGAACTATTAAAGCTATTAATAATGAAAATAAAAGAGAAAGAATAGCTCAAGAGACTATGGAAATTTATGCTCCATTAGCTGATAGGATGGGAATGCATAGAATAAGAGATGAGTTAGAGGATCTTTCTTTTGAAATTTTAAATAATCAAGCTCGTAAATTGATCCAAAAAAGACTTGATGAAATTAAATTCGATAAGAAAGATATTTTCAAAAATCTTGCAGCGGAATTTTATCAATTACTTGAAGCAAATAATATTAGATCAAAAATTTATGGCAGAGAGAAAACTCCTTTTTCAATATGGAGAAAAGTCCAAAAAAAAAGAGTTTCTCTTGAGGAAATTACTGACATTATAGGTTTTAGAATAATTTTAGACGACATTGATAGTTGCTACAAGACATTAGGTATAATTCATAAAGAATACAATTGTATACCGGGAAAATTCAAAGATTACATATCATCAGCAAAAATAAATGGTTACAAATCAATACACACTGCAGTAATTGGATCAAACAAAAAACCTATAGAAATTCAAATAAGAACAAAAACTATGCATGAATTTGCTGAAAGAGGTATCGCTTCTCACTGGCAATATAAATCCTCGGAAAAATTTAATTCTCTTACATGGAAAGAGTATGATTGGTTAAAAGATTTAGTTGAAATAATTGAAAAAAATGAAAATCCTGAACACTCTTATGAATACACAAAGCTCCAAATGTTTCAAGAAAATGTCTTTTGTTTTACTCCCAAGGGTTCAGTAATTAAACTACCAAAAGATGCCACACCTATTGATTTTGCTTATGCGGTACATACTAAAATAGGCGACACCGCAATTGGTTGCGAAATTAATGGAAAAAAAAGTGAGCTCCAATCTATTCTTAGAAATGGGGATAGAGTAAAAATTATAGTTTCAAAAAATAATTCACCATCTTTACATTGGATACCGACGACAAAAACAGGTAAAGCAAGAGCTGCAATAAGAAGATATTGGCATGAAAAAGGTGAAAAAAAACAAGAGAGGGTAAAAAAATACAATACAACCTTATGGATTTCATTACCAGACAAACCTGGCCAATTAGGAAACGTGAGTTCGTTAATAGGAGAACATAAGCTAAATATTTCAAATTTAGAGATGGCTGGTAAAAACCCTAATTATATTAATTTTAAGTTTCAACTAATAATAAGAGATCTTAAAAATTTTACTAATTTTATTGCAGAGCTTAAACAAAAAGGTATAAAATTTAAGATAATTAGACACGAAGATAAAAGAAATGCTTTCACCCAAAAAATCCTTAGATATTTTAAGAAAGACTAATGCATTATTAGAAGGTCATTTTATCTTATCTTCTGGATTACACTCATCTAAGTATATTCAATGCGCTAAACTGCTTAGCCATCCACATCTAGCAGAAAAAATATGCAAATCTTTAGCAAATAAAATTAAAAAAAAGTTTAAGAAAATTGATTTGATATTAGCACCAGCAATGGGAGGTATCATAATTGGTTATGAAATCGGCAAAATTTTAAAAAAAGAAACTATTTTTTGTGAAAGAGTTAATGGGAAATTTACATTAAGACGAGGTTTTTATATTAGGAAAAATTCAAATGTTTTAATAATTGAAGATGTGATCACAACAGGTAAATCCAGTATGGAGTGTGTTAAATTAATTAAAAAAAATAATGCTAAGATAATTGGTTTTGCAGCAATTATCGACAGATCAAATAAAAAAACTTTAAAGATTAAAGAAAAAATCATTTCTCATCTAAAGATTAATGTACCAACTTTTAAAAAGAGTGAATTACCAAAAAAATTAGCTTTAATTAAGATAACAACTCCTGGAAGTAGATTTTTAAAGTGAAACGTTTAGGTGTTAATATTGATCATGTTGCTACAGTTAGAAATGCCAGAGGTGAGTCTCACCCAGACCCTCTATCTGCAGCTAAATTTGTAAATAGAGCTGGTGCTGATTCTATAACAATTCACCTAAGAGAAGATAGAAGACATATAAGAGATGAAGACGCAAAAAAAATATGTGCACAAAAAAATCTTTTAGTAAATCTTGAAATATCAACTAACTCAAAAATTATTGAAATTGCCTTAAAAATCAAACCGGATTTTATTTGTATAGTTCCTGAAAATAGAAAAGAAATTACTACCGAGGGAGGTTTGGACTTAAAAAGAAATAAATACAAATTAAAAAAGATAATTTCAAAATTTAAAAAAAAAAAAATTAGAACAAGCCTTTTTATAAATCCTACATTATCTGATGTAAAAATATCCAAATCATTAAATGCTGATTGTATTGAAATACACACTGGAAATTTATCTAATTTAGTTAAATCAAATAGGAATTATACAAAAGAGTTTAAAAAGATAAAAAGATGTGCGATTGAGGCTAACAACTTGGGATTAGAGGTTCATGCTGGCCATGGTTTAGATTATAAAAGCACAAAAATTCTAACAAAAATAAGAATTATTGAAGAATTCAATATAGGACACTACCTTATAGGTGAGTCTATTTTTTATGGACTTAATAGAGTTATTAAGAATTTTAGAAAAATTATAAAAAATTAAGATGAGAATATTGGGTATAGGTGTTGACATAGTTGAAAATAAAAGAATTAAATTATTACTCAATAATAAAAGATTTCTCTCGAGAACTTTTAGTAAAAATGAAATTAAAATATCTAAAAATATCGCAAATAAAACAAATTTTTTCGCTAAAAGATTTTCTGCTAAGGAGGCTTTTGCAAAATCCTTAGGCACTGGTTTTAGATATAATCTTAATATGAAAGATATAGAAATATTAAATAATAAAGAGGGCAGACCCTATTATAACAAGTCAAAAAAAATAAATGATATAGTTTATAGAAGATTTAAAATTAGAAATTATAATTTATTTCTTTCTATTTCTGACGAAAAAGATTATTCAATTGCTTTTACAATACTTGAGACCAAATAATGTTAAATAAAAAATTTTTTTTAGAAAACACTAAAACTTTATTTTATGCGCTTATAATCGCAGTTATAATAAGATCTCTTTTTATTCAACCTTTTTATATCCCATCATCTTCGATGGAACCAAATTTATTAGTTGGAGATAGAATTTTTGTAACAAAATATTCCTATGGATATAGTAAACATTCCTTTCCTTTTAGTCCTCCAATTTTCAATGGTAGATTAATGTATAGTAACCCCAAACAGGGAGACGTTGTTGTTTTTAAAACTCCTGCTGATAACAGAACTGATTACATTAAAAGACTTATTGGAATGCCGGGAGATAAAATTCAATTTATAGACTCTAATTTATACATAAACAACATTGAAGTGCTAAAATCAAAAATATCAGAAAAGGATAAAATTTTTTGTGGTGCAAATATAATAGATGTTTTTACTTTCGATGAGTTGTTACCGAATGCAACTAATCATAAATCAGTGTATTTAAAAAATTTATCACCTCAAAATTCAGATATTTTTATAGTTCCAGAAAATCATTTTTTTTTCTTAGGAGATAATAGGGATTGTTCAAAAGATAGTAGATTTCTATCAAGTGTGGGATATGTTCATCGAGATAATCTTGTTGGAAAAGCTCAATTTATTTTCTTTTCATCTGATAAATCAATCGGAAGTATTTTTTTATTTTGGAAATGGAATAAGTCAATAAGATTTAATCGTTTTTTTAAAAAAATTAAATAATGAATTCTTACTATAAAATTTTTGAAAAAAAAAATAATATTTTTTTTAAAAACAAAAACCTTTTAATAAGGGCTTTGACACATAAAAGTCTCAATAAGATAAATAATAATGAAAAGTTAGAATTCTTGGGAGATAGAGTTTTAGGTTTAATAATGGCCAAAAAACTTCTAGAAATTTACCCTGAAGAGAAAGAGGGGGTTTTAGACAAAAAGTTTGCTTCTCTTGTAAACAAGAAAACGTGTTTAGAAATAGCAAAAAAAATTGAATTAGAAAAATATATTATGATTTTAAGTTCGAAAAATAAAAAATATATTATTGAGGATAAAGTTTTATCTGATTGCTGTGAAGCTCTCATAGGAGCTATTTATTTAGACAAAGGATTTAGCTTTGTTGAGAAATTTACGTTAGATTTATGGTCAGAAAATATAAAGGATAGTAAGATTACTCAAATCGATGCAAAAACAAAACTTCAAGAACTATCACTAAAAAAATTTAAGAAACTACCAATCTATAAGATTATTTCTAATACAGGTCCTAGACACAAACCACTTTTTAAAGTCAGTGTCAAATTATATAATACAAAAATTTATATTGCTGAGGGTAAATCTAAAAAAGATGCTGAACAAAATGCAGCAATAAAAATTTTGGAGAATATGAAACAAAGATGATGTGGGATAACTTTGGATTTTTATTATCTAAAAATAGATATAATGAACATTCATTAATAGCTGAAATATACACAAAAGATTATGGAAAAGTTTCTGGAATAATTTTTGGTGGTACTTCAAAAAAAATTAAAAATTACCTTCAAATTGGAAATAAAGTTCATGTTAATTATAATTCAAAATCACAAGGTAAAATTGGATATTTTAAAGTTGAAATCTCAAAAGTAACATCCCCAATTTATTTTGATAATTATAAAAAGTTATCCTGTATTTCGTCAGCAATGAATTTAATAAAATTATTAAACGCAGAATTTCAGAAAAATTTAGAAATATTTAATCTAATAGAAAATTTTTTCTTAATACTTGAATCTGAATTTTGGATTAAGAATTATATTTTTTGGGAGCTAGAATTATTTAAAATTCTTGGCTATGATTTAAAATTAAATGAATTAGCTCAAAAACGAGTCACAGGTGATCGAATTCAATATTTTACTAAATCAAAAACTATTGAAAAAATGATTCCAAGATTTTTAGTTGAAAAAAATCAAAATAACATTGATAAGGTAAATTTACTTGAGGGGTTAAAATTAGTTGGTGATTATTTAGATAAAACGATTTTACAACCAAATAATTTAAACCAACCAACCAGTAGAATTCACTTCATTAATTCACTTAAATAATTATTTTAAGATATTATCTAATCTATCCGCATAATAACTAATAATTGCATTAGCTCCTGCTCTTTTAAAAGAAATTAAACTTTCTAAAATTATACTTTTATCTACATGACCATTTTTTATGCCATTTGATAATAAGCTGTATTCACCAGAAACTTGGTAAGCCATCACAGGAATTTTAAAGTTTTCTTTGATAAGACTTATAATATCTAAATAAGGTAAACCCGGTTTTACCATTACCATATCTGCGCCTTCTTTAATATCTAGAGCTACTTCTCTTAAAGCCTCATCTTTGTTATTAAAATCCATTTGGTAATTTTTCTTATCTCCCTTTAATAAATTTTTACTTCCTACTGCATCTCTGAACGGACCATAAAAATAAGATGCATATTTAACAGCATAAGATAAGATTTGAGTCATTTTAAATCCATTTTTATCTAATGACTTTCTAATTTCACCTATTCTTCCATCCATCATGTCTGATGGTGCAAGCACATCGCAACCCATTTGTGCTTGTAATAAAGACTGTTTAACTAAGATTTCTGTTGTTTCATCATTAAGAACATAATTAGATTTGATTAAACCATCATGACCATGTGATGTGTAAGGGTCTAGAGCAACATCACACATTACACCTATTTGGTTTTTATATTTTTTTTTAATTAATCTTAAAGCTTTACACACAAGATTATTTTCATTAAGTGCTTCAGAACCTAATAAATCTTTTTTAGTTTTTTGAGTATAAGGAAATAATGCAACCATAGGTAATTTATCTTTAATTGCTTTATCAATTATATAACCAAGTTTATCCAGACTATATCTATAAACGTCTGGCATGGATTTTATAGACTGCTTCTTATTTTTGCCATCAATGAGAAAAATCGGTAAGACAAAATCATTTGAGGTAAGGTTGTTTTCCTCGACTAGTCTTCTAGACCAGTCGGTTTTTCTATTGCGTCTTAGTCTTAGGTTTGGAAATCTTCCTGTTATCATTTTAAAATATATTTATTATATGCGACAAATGTTATATATAAATATAGCTTAAAAAATATATTAAACAATCTTATGAATTTAAATTTTAATGATTTTCAGAAACAAGATGTCAAATTTGACATTCATGAACTTCGAAAAGCATATGAGGATATCATTAAAATGAAAGATTTTACCGGTGTTAAAGGTGTCACAAATTTTGGAGCAATTTCTTTAACTCAAATTCCAGGTGATCCAGAATCAATTAAAGGTAATAATGCCAGGGGTGTTTTTTGGACAAAACCTAATTCCTCAGGGAAAGAAGTAGTAAGAGATAAAATAATTGATGAGGCAGCCTATTCTGAGTTTATCGATGATTATAAAAAAACTTATTTTAAAGAAGTTTACGATGTTTTGGCATCTAAATATAAATTGGGTAGAGTAAGAATTTTATTAAAAGAGCCTAGATCTACTTTAAGCTGGCATAGAGATCCAGAACCAAGACTTCATATTCCAATAATTACTAATCCTGGGTCAATCATGGTTATAGATAACGTTGCAAAACATTTACCAGCAGATGGTTCTGTTTGGATTACTAATAACACGAAATATCATAATGCCTTTAATGGTGGTGAGGAAAACAGAATCCATTTAGTGGCATGCGTTTTAAATCATAAATTTAACTAATTTGAAAAAAATTTTTATCTCATCAGATCATGCTGGATTCAAACTAAAAGAAACTATTAAAATGTATTTAGAAAGAAAAAAATATAAATATTTCGATTTAGGTCCAGAAAATGATAATAGTGTGGATTACCCAGACTTTGCACATAAAGTAGCAAAAAAAGTAAAGTTGAACAAAAATAACGTTGGTATATTAGTTTGTGGATCTGGCACAGGTATGAATATCGCAGCAAATAAACACAAAAACGTGCGTGCAGCGCAATGTTTTAATTTAAAATCAACCAAATTATCAAGATTGCATAATGATGCAAATATCATTACATTAGGATCAAGACTATTAAATAAAAAAAATGCTTTGAGCTTTGTTAATGTGTTTTTAAACACTAAATTTGAGGGTGGAAGGCATTTAAAAAGGGTAAAAAAAATATAGGTTATTATGTCAAGTGAAAAAAAATATTTAAATTCAGATTATCAAAACTTTTTTGAAAAAAGTTTATCTGAAGCGGATCCAGATTTATTTAAAGCAATTAACGATGAGCTAATTAGACAACAAAATCATATAGAACTTATTGCCTCAGAAAATATTGTTTCACAGGCAGTGTTAGAGGCTCAGGGATCTGTTTTAACAAACAAATATGCTGAAGGATATCCTGGTAAAAGATATTACAATGGATGTGAACATGTTGATGTAGCAGAGAAATTAGCATTAGAGAGAATTAAAAAAATTTTTAATTGTAAATATGCTAACGTTCAACCTCATTCAGGTGCACAAGCAAATGGTGCAGTATTTTTAGCTTTATTAAAACCTAATGATACTTTTTTAGGGATGAGTCTAAATTCTGGTGGACACATTACTCATGGATTAAAAATTTCAATGTCTGGAAAATGGTTTAATGCTGTGAGCTACGATGTAGATAAAAAATCTGAGCTTATTGATTATGATAATGTTGAAAAACTTGCCCTTGAGCATAAACCTAAGTTGATTATTGCTGGAGGTAGTGCTTACTCAAGAGTTATAGATTTCAAAAGATTTAGAGAGATAGCAGATAAAGTTGGAGCATATTTGATGGTAGATATGGCTCACTTCTCAGGTTTAGTTGCAGGAAAAGGATATCCTAATCCATGTGATTATGCTCATGTTGTTACTTCTACTACACACAAAGTATTTAGAAGTGCAAGAGGTGGAATTATTTTGTCAAATGAAGAGGACTTAGGTAAAAAATTTGATACAGCCGTATTTCCAGGTTATCAAGGTGGTCCATTAATGCATGTTATAGCAGCAAAGGCCGCTGGTTTTTATGAAGCATTAAAACCTGATTTTCAAACTTATATAAAAAATGTTTTAGCTAATGCAAAAATGTTAGCAGAGACTTTAAAAAATAATGGTTTCAAAATTTATTCTGGTGGTACAGATACTCACTTAATGTTAGTTGATTTAAGACCTTTTAATGTAAAAGGAAATTTAGCATCAGAAAGTTTATGTAGAGCTAATATTACATGTAATAAAAATGGAATACCATTTGATACTGAAAAACCAATGATTACTTCTGGAATTCGTTTGGGTTCTCAAGCGGCAACAACAAGAGGTTTTGGTTTAAAAGAATTTGAAAAAGTTGGTAACTTAATAACAAAAGTTATAAAAGGTTTATCAGAAAATCCAGAGGACAATAGCAAAATTGAGGGTGAAGTTAGAGATGAAGTAGTGAATTTATGCTCTAATTTTCCGATTTATAAAAATCTGAATAAATGATTTGCTCTATATGCAAGAAAGGCGAAACTTCTGTAGTTGACTCTAGACCCACAGAAGACGGCACCGCTATACGCAGAAGAAGATTGTGTGTGTGTGGTGCTAGATTTACGACTTTTGAAAGAGTACAATTTAGAGAATTAATGGTTGTAAAAAAAAATGGGAGAAAATCACCTTTTGACAGAGATAAACTTGCTAAGTCAATTTATATTGCATTAAAAAAAAGACCTTTAGACACAGAAACTATCGAGAAATTTATTAGCAAGGTTTCAAGAGCTTTAGAAGAATTAGGACAAAATGAAATTTCAACAAGTACAATTGGCACAATGGTTATGGAAGGCTTAAAAGAATTAGATCCAGTAGCATATGTAAGATTTGCATCAGTTTATAGAAATTTTAGAGAAGAAAAAGACTTTATACAATTTGTTGACAAGATAGATGTCTACAAAAAAAGATAAATTCTCATCAATAGATAAAAATTTTATGAAACTTGCTTTAAAAATAGCAAGAGTTCGTAAAGGTTTGACGGGGAGTAATCCATCAGTTGGATGTCTGATTGTAAAAGACAATAGAATTATTTCAATAGGACAGACAGGTTATAATGGAAGACCCCATGCTGAACACAATGCTATCGAAGACTCTAATGAAAAACTATTGGGGTCAAAAATGTATGTCACTTTAGAACCCTGTAATCATTATGGTAAAACGCCCCCTTGTACAAAAAAAATAATCAAAAGTGGAATTAATGAAATAATTTATTCCATGAATGATATTGATAAAAGAGTAAAAGGTAAAAGTTTTAAGATCTTATCCAAATATAAAGTTAAAGTAAAAAGGGGTCTTTTAAAAGATGAGGCTAAAAAGTTATATGATTCTTATATTAAGAATAGATTAAAAAAACTACCATTTGTAACCGCTAAAATTGCTATTTCAAAAAATAAAATTATTTATACCAAAGGAATAAAAAGAATTACAAATAAATATTCTGATAAATTATCACATTATCTTAGATATAAAAATGATGCTATTATGATATCAAGCAAAACGTTAAACATTGATAATCCAAAATTGGATTGTAGATTAGTCGGATATGAAAAATACTCACCAAAAAGAATTATTTTAGATAGAAATCTAAATATTAATTTTAAAAGCAAAGTTATTAAATCAGTAAAAAAAGATAATACAATTTTATTTTATAATTCTTCAAACACTAAAAAAATAAATCTTTTAAAAAAGAAAGGAATATGTTTAATAAAATCAAAACTTAATCAAGAAAAAAATTTTGACCTAAAACAAATACTAAGAAAGCTATTTCTGCTTGGTATAAATAACCTTCTTGTTGAAGGAGGTGATAAAATAACAAAAAATCTTATAAAGAGTGAATTGGTTGATTTATTTTTTTTATTTAAAAGTCCAAAAATACTATCAAGAAATAAAGTATTTAAAAACTTTACTTCTATTGAAATTTTAAACAGAAAATATAAAAAAAAGAACAAAATAGTTTATAAAAACAACAAAGATAATATTACAATTTACAGAAAATAAAATGTTTAATGGAATAATATTTAATACTGGCTCAATCAAAAAAATATATAAAAGAAAAAAAGGTTTAAATATATTTATTAAATCAGATTTGAAAATAAACAATAAAGATATAGGTATTTCTGTAGCTTGTGACGGTGTCTGTTTAACTTTAATTTCAATTAAAAAAAAGATAATGGAATTTTATTTGTCTAATGAAACTGTTAAAAGATCTAAATTTAAATATTTAAAAGTTAATGATTTAATTAACTTAGAACTCCCTTTAAAATATGGCCAAAATATTTCAGGTCATATCTGTCAAGGTCATGTAGATACTACAGGTAAAATTTTAAACATTAAGAAAGTTGATAAATCATATATATTTGATTTTGAAATTAATTTTAAAGAAAGAAAAAACATTATTGAAAAGGCATCGATCTGTATTAATGGTATTTCTTTAACTGTAGCAAAAATTACAAAAAAAGGTTTTAATATATGGGTTATTCCTCATACACTAAAATTGACAAATTTATCGAAAATTAAGAAAGGAAGTTTTGTCAATATTGAAATTGATATTTTATCAAAATATGTAAAAAATTTTTTAAATGCCAAAAAGTAAGTATTCATCAATAGAAAATATTATTAAAATTGCTAAGAGAGGTGGTATGTTTATATTAGTTGATGATGAAAAAAGAGAAAACGAAGGTGATCTAGTGATATCAACATCTGACACAAATAGTAGAAATATTAATTTCATGGCGAAATATGGCAGAGGACTAATTTGCCTTGCTTTAGACAGCTTACAGGCAAAAAAATTAAATTTGTCGTTGATGTCTCCAGTTAATCGTTCAAGAAATCAAACTGCTTTCACAGTTTCTATTGAGGCGAGAAAAGGAATTACTACTGGTATATCCGCAAAAGATAGATCTCGAACGATAAAGATAGCCTCAAAGAAAAATGTAAATAAGAATGAAATTGTATCACCTGGTCATGTATTTCCAATTATAGCAAAGGATGGTGGAGTTCTTGTAAGAGCTGGGCATACAGAAGCCTCTGTAGATATTTCAAAACTTGCCAAAAAAAATAATTCTGCCGTTATTTGTGAAATCATGAATGAAGACGGAACAATGGCAAAAGGACAAGATCTCCTAAATTTTGCAAAAAAACATAAATTGAAAATTGCTAAAATAGCAGATCTTATTTCTTATAGATTAAAAAAAGAAAAATTAGTAAGACTTAAAAAAATTTCAGACATAAAAGTTAAAAACCAAAAATATAAAATTAAGATTTATGAAAATTTACTTGATGGATCAGAACATTTTGCTTTAGTAAAAGGATCCTTAAAAAAAAGTATTATTCCAAGAGTAAGAGTAATATCCTCAAACATTGTTCACAATTATCTTATTAACCAAAAGTTACCAAACTCTTTTAGCAAAACTTTGAATTATTTCAAAAGATATAATAATTGTGTTTTAGTTTTTATCAAAGATAGTAATTTAGAGTCAGTTACACAAACTCTTAAAGATTATAACAGTAGATCAAATTTTAAAAAAGGTCATGATAAATTGATTAGAAACTACGGAATAGGTGCACAAATTATTAAAGATTTGAAGATAAGGAAAATGATCTTAATCACAAAATCACCAAAAAAAGTTATAGGTTTAGATGGTTTCGATATAAAAATTGTTAAACAAGAATATATTTAATGAAAAAAAAATTTCTAATTGTATCTGCAAATTACTATAAACACATATCTTCAGGTCTTTTAAAAAGTGCAAAAAAGATTTTACCTAAAAATTCAAGAATTAAAATTATTGAGGTTCCTGGTGTTTTCGAAATACCAGTTACTATTTCAAAAAATATAAAAAAATACGATGCCTTTATAGCTTTAGGTTGTGTAATAAAAGGACAAACACCACACTTTGACTTCATATCTAAAGCATCGATTGACGGTATCATGAGATTAGCTATTGATTTTAAAAAACCTATAGGTTGTGGAATAATTACCTGTTTGAATATGAAACAAGCTGTTAAAAGAAAAAAAAAGGGTGCTGAAGCTGCTAGGTCTGTTTTATCGGTACTTAATCAGTAATGAAAATCTCTTTTAAACCACAGAACAATCCAAGAGTTATAATTATTCAAAAACTGTATAGTAAATTTTTTAATGATGATGAAATTTTAACTTATCCAAAACATCGTTTCAAAAAGTTTATAAAAGATATAACTAAAGGAACAATCGAAAGGGATGAAATAATACTTGAAGAATTAAATAATAATCTAAATTCAAAAATAAATTTTAATAACCTTGATAAAGTTTTTCAAGTTATACTAAAATCTGCCACTTATGAGTTTTTATATAAACCAAACTTGTCTACTCGAATTATTATAAAAGAATATCTAAATGCCTCAAATTTTTTTTTGAATAACTCACAAACAAAATATTTAAACGCATTATTAGACAAGATTGCAAAAAATATAAGATCAACAAATGCACGAATTTGATTTAATTAAGAAATATTTTTTGAATCTATCAAGACATAATAAAGGATCATTAAATTTAAATGACGATGTTTTCTTTGATAAATCAAGAAAGTTAGTTATTAGTATAGATAGTTACTTACAAGGTACACATTTTATTGATTTTAAAAAACCTGATTTGGTAATCAAAAAAATTATACGTTCATCTATTTCTGATCTTATCTGCAAAGGTGTTATTCCAAAATATTATTTTGTTTCCGGTTCAGGAAATAAGAAATCTTTCTCAAAAAAAAACTTAAGAAAAATATCAAAATCACTCAAAGAAGAACAAAAAAAATATTCTATTTTTTTATGTGGAGGAGACACCACATTCTCAAAGAATTTGGGCTTTACTATTACCTGTATAGGATTTTCCTCTAAAATAATTTATAGAAATAAAGCTAAAATGAATGATGATATTTACGTGACAGGCAATTTAGGTGATAGTTATATTGGGTTAAAGATTTTAAAGAAAAAAATTTCAGTAAATAAATCTTTTTATAAGTATTTTACAGATAAGTTTTATTTACCTGATATAAATATTAAACTAACAAAAAAATTAAAATCATTTTGTAATACATCAATTGATTTATCAGATGGATTGATAAGTGATTTAGAAAAACTAATAAATAAACAGAAGTTTTCTTATAAATTGTTTTTATCGGATATTCCAATATCAAATAATCTTAAAAAATTAATTAACTCTAAAAAATTAAAAAAAACTCAATTTATTTCTCGAGGTGATGATTATCAAATTCTTTTCACTGCATCACCGAATAAATCCAGAATCATCATGAAAACCTCTAAAACTTTAGGTATTAAAATTTCTAAAATTGGAAAAATATGTTCTAGTAGAGAGAAATCCCAAATTATTGATCAAAAAGGAAGGGAAATTAACATTAAAAACAAAGGCTATTTTCATAAATTTTAAGAAGTTAAATATTGCCTTTTATTGCTTTTTTTGTATTGTCCGCTTTTTAACAAATAACTTTAATTAAGGCTAATATGAACTCATCTTTAGAAACAATATTATTATTTACAATAGCAGCTGGATTTTTATCAATAATTTACGGATATTTGACTGGCAAAAATATCTTAAATTCCAGTACGGGTAATTCTAAAATGCAAGAAATTGCATCTGCTATTCAAATAGGAGCTAAAGCATATTTAGCCAGACAATATAAAACGATTTCAATAGTAGGTGTGGTTGTTTTAATAATAGTAAGTATTGCTTTTAGTCCACTTGTTGGTTTAGGTTATCTCATTGGTGCAGCATTATCTGGTATAGCTGGTTATGTTGGAATGTTGGTTTCTGTTGAGGCAAATGTAAGAACTGCTGAGGCTTCAAGAAAAGGTTTGGCAAATGGACTTTCTGTAGCTTTTAAATCAGGAGCGGTAACTGGAATGTTAGTAGCTGGTCTAGCTTTGTTGGCTATAGCTGTTTATTATTATTTATTACTTAAATTTGATGTAGATGAAAGAGAAATAGTTAATGCTTTAGTTGCGTTAGGGTTCGGGGCCTCTTTGATCTCAATTTTTGCAAGATTAGGTGGTGGTATATTCACAAAAGGAGCTGATGTTGGTGCAGATTTAGTTGGGAAAGTTGAGGCTGGTATACCTGAAGATGATCCTAGAAATCCAGCAGTTATTGCTGATAATGTTGGTGATAATGTTGGTGATTGTGCGGGTATGGCTGCTGACTTATTTGAAACTTACGCAGTAACTATTGTTGCTACAATGGTTTTATCATCTATTTTTTTCCCCGGTGACATGTCAATGATGATTTATCCTTTAACTATTGGTGGCGCATGTATTCTTACATCTATTTTGGGTACATTTTTTGTAAAATTAGGAAAAAGTAAAAACGTTATGAATGCACTATATAAAGGTTTCATTGTCTCAGCTATCGCGTCATTAATTATTCTTTATCCAGTAACTGATTATGTTTTAGGTTTAGAAAATTCATTTAATTTAAATAATAAGACTTTCTCTGGAATGAGTTTATATTACTGTGGTATAATCGGCTTAGTTATAACAGGTTTATTAATTTGGGTAACCGAGTATTATACTGGTACGAGTTATAGGCCTGTTAAAAGTGTTGCAAATTCATCGACTACTGGTCATGGGACAAACGTTATTCAAGGTCTAGCTATTTCTTTAGAGGCGACTGCAATACCTGCATTAATAATTGTATCAGGAATTTTGATTACAAATTATATTGCTGGTTTATTTGGGATCGCTATAGCAGTAACAACTATGCTTGCTTTAGCTGGAATGGTTGTTGCTCTTGATGCCTATGGACCTGTAACAGATAATGCTGGTGGAATAGCTGAAATGTCAAAGCTTCCAAATAATGTTAGAAAAACTACAGATGCTTTAGATGCAGTAGGAAATACAACTAAAGCAGTTACAAAAGGTTATGCTATTGGATCAGCTGGACTTGGTGCTTTAGTTTTATTTGCAGCATATACAGAAGACATAAAACATTTTTCAAAAGTTGCTGGATCTAATCTTGAAGGAATTGTGGTTACTTTTGATCTATCAAATCCATATGTTGTTGTTGGATTACTTATAGGTGGAATGCTTCCATACCTTTTTGGTTCTATGGGAATGCAGGCTGTAGGTCGCGCTGGTGGAGCAGTAGTTATAGAAGTCAGAAGACAGTTTAAGAAATATCCAGGTATAATGAAAAGAAAACAAAAACCAGATTATGCTAAATTGGTTGATTTGTTAACTGTAGCAGCAATAAAAGAGATGATCATTCCATCTTTATTGCCTGTGTTATCACCAATAGTTTTGTATTTCATTATTTTATCAATTGGAGGTCAAGTTGCAGCACTAGCATCTGTTGGTGCAATGTTATTAGGGGTTATTATAACCGGATTGTTTGTAGCCGTATCAATGACTGCTGGTGGTGGTGCATGGGATAATGCAAAAAAATATATAGAGGATGGAAACTATGGTGGTAAAGGATCTGAGGCACACAAGGCCGCAGTTACTGGTGATACGGTAGGTGATCCATATAAAGATACTGCAGGTCCAGCTGTAAACCCAATGATAAAAATAACAAATATTGTTGCTTTACTTTTACTTGCTGTGATTGCAGGTGGGCATTAGTTTCTTTATTTAGCTTTTCGCCTACCTAGAGGGTCATTAATCTTATGTCTTAAACTCGTAATTACATTGTTTATGAATGAATTTTTTTTGTCTAAAACATTAGTTTCTTTTTTAGACAATTTAAGTTCTTTCATTTGATCTTTGTCATAAAAATCTTTTTTTACTAAGAGACCTCGTTTATCAAATTCTAAAACTAAAACGTTATTTTGCAAAAGTTTTTTTCTACCCATAGTTTTAAATTCACTAACAGTCGTCTTTCTCTCAATGTAAATCCAAATATCGTTATCAAATGTGCTTTTTGTCGAGGGAACACCAAGTAATAATTTTGCATCATTTTTATTTGAAGTTAATATTTTTAATTTTTCTTGTTTTTTTTCTAAATAATGCACTCCATGATGTCTAACAACTTTGTCAAAAGAACAACTTGTGCTAAACAAAAATATAAAGATAATAAAAATTATTTTTAACATGAGTATTAAATATCTAAATATTTACAATAATTTGATTAAATTAACCACAAATAAAAATTTGTACAAAGGTTTAACTATACAAGACACTTTTTATGATAGATTAGTTTTTTTCCTTATACATTTCGCTTTTTTTCTTAATAGATTTAAAAATGACAATGAACCAAAAATATTACAGGATATTTATGATTTTAATTTTAGACAATTAGAATTAAGCATTAGAGAAATAGGATATGGAGACCAATCGATTAATAAAAAAATGAAAGATTATATAAATCTTTTCCATTCTATTATTTCTGAAGTTCATTTTTGGGATAAATTAACACTTAGCGAAAAGAAAAAAACAATTTCAACTTTTTTGTCTAATTTTGATAAAACTGATTATTTAATTGAATATTTTGATAAATATAGACAAGATTTGTCAAAAAAGACTTTGAATTTTTTTTTATAAAAGTATAAGTAACAATTATGGCTGTACCTAAAAGAAAACAAACACCGTCCAGAACAGGAATGAGACGTTCTCAAAATATGAAACTTTCTTCAAAAAACATTGTTGAAGATAAAAAGTCTGGTGAATATAGACTTTCTCATCATATGGATTTAAAGACTGGAACATACAAAGGACGACAAGTGTTAGATCCTAAAGATTAAATTATTTAGGTAAAATGGATGATTTAATTAAAATTGCAGTTGATGCAATGGGGGGAGATGGCTCACCTAAGAAAATAATAGATGGTATAATTCATAATCACAAAGCTAATAAAGATAATTTTTTTAAAATTTTTGGAGACAAAGATGAAATTAATAGTCTTTTAAAGAATAATATTGATAAAGATTTTTTTGAAGTTATTGATACTAAAAATGTAGTTAAAAGTACTGATAGTCCTCTGGAGGCTGCAAAAAGAGGAAAAGACACAAGTATGTGGCTTGCTATTGAAAGTGTAAAAAAAAAAAATTCTGATATTGTAATTTCCGCAGGTAATACTGGTGCATTACTAGTAATAGCAAAATTAAATCTTAAGATGATTGAGAATATTGACAAACCTGCATTATCAGCACTATGGCCAAATAAAAAAGGAATGAGTGTTGTTTTGGATTTAGGTGCAAATATTGAATGTGGTTCGAAAAATTTAGTTGATTTTTCTATTATGGGAGCATCATTATATAAATCGTTATATCCTAATGAAACTCCTAATGTTGCATTATTAAATATTGGCTCTGAAGAATTAAAAGGAAATGAAACAATCAAGGAAACCTTTCAGTTATTGAATGATAAAAAAAATTTTGATTTTAATTTTAAGGGTTATATTGAAGGTAATCAATTAATGCACGGAGAAGTAAATGTAATTGTATCAGATGGTTTCACTGGTAATGTAGCTTTAAAGACCGCTGAAGGAACGGCAAATTTTATTACCGATGAATTAAAATTAGCTCTTAGTGGATCAATTTTAGGTAAGATATCATCATTATTAAATATTTCTAATTTAAAAAAATTTAAAAAAAGATTAGACCCAAGATTGTATAATGGAGCTATATTTATAGGTTTAGATGCTCCAGTAGTTAAAAGTCATGGTGGCACAGATTATATAGGTTTTTCGAATTCAATTAATGTTTGTAATAAAATTATAAAAGGTAATTTAATTGATAAGATTAAGGGAAATTTAAATAGATGAGATTAAATTTAACTAAAAAAGACCTAATCAATCTTATTTATATGCAAATAGGGTACTCTAAAAGAATATCTGAACATTTAATTGATGATTTTTTTCTACTAATTATGGATAATTTACAAAAAGAGAAAAAATTGAAAATTTCTAATTTTGGAACTTTTTTGATAAGAAAAAAAAAACCAAGAATTGGAAGAAATCCAAAAACTAAAGAAAAAAAAATCATTTCTGAGAGAAATGTTGTTTCATTTAAGGCTTCAAAAGACTTTAAGGAATTTATAAACAAAAAAGACGATGAATAAAAGTAATAATGCTTATAAGACCATTGGTGAAGTTGTAAAACTTATAGGTTTAAAGTCTAAAAATGAAAATTCTTTACCAACTCATACAATTAGATATTGGGAAAAAGAGTTTAGACAAATAAAACCAAAAATTTTAAATGGTAATAGAAGATATTATGATGAAAAAAATATTCTTCTATTAAAAAAGATACATTTTCTTCTAAAAGATCAAGGAATGACAATAAATGGTGTAAAAAAAATTTTGGATAATAAACAAAATTTTAATATTGACGAAAGTTTAAATAATTCTATAAGAACAAGTAATTTAAAAAGTAAATTAGTAAAAATTTCTAATATTATTAAAACTTTAAAAAAATAGACAAATGGCAAAAAAAACACATGTTAAAATTAGAATGGTTCCAGAAAGTAAACCTGATAGCCCTTTCTTTTACTATTTAAAAAAACCTGCTGGTGGAGAAAAAGCTAAAGTAAAATTAAAAGCGAGAAAATACAATCCTTCAACTAGAAAACACGAAATATTTGTAGAAAAAAAATTACCACCACATAGTAAATAGTTATTTTTTTTTAAAATTTCTTTTTTCAAAATCAATATATGCTGAAATCATGTTTTTCCAAATTTTGTTCGTTATTTTTGGATCTATGCGATTTTTTAATGACTTCTTTTTTATATTACTAAGTATTTTTTTTATTCTTTTTTTATCTACAATTTGATTTTTTTTATCTTTCAAATTCAAAACTTTTTTAACTAGAAAAGTTCTCTTTTTAATAATTTTAATAAGAGTATTGTCGAGTTTGTCTAATTCAGATCTTATTTTTAACAATTTTTTTTTTTTTAATGGCGACATTTATATAATTGGATTATTTAAAAAATATTATATTTATCAATACATGTATATAGAAAATAATATTATTCGTACCAGGCTATCTATCTGGTTAATTTTTATGTTTTTTTTAATTATGTTAATGATTGTTATTGGGGGTTTGACACGATTAACTGACTCCGGTTTGTCAATTACTAAATGGGAACTATTCTCGGGCATTTTACCACCTTTAAATAACGAAAATTGGATTATTTATTTTGAGGAATATAAGCTAATTCCTGAATTCAAATTTCAAAACTATTCAATGACTTTGAGTGAATTTAAGATTATTTTTTGGTGGGAATGGGCTCATAGGTTTTTAGGTAGATTAATTGGTTTAGCTTTTATAGCACCATTAATTTATTTTACTATTAAAATAGGTTTCAAAAAACTATTAAATTTTTATTTCATTTTTTCTCTGATTTGCTTTCAAGGTTTTTTAGGATGGTTCATGGTACAAAGTGGTCTCGTTGACAATATAGATGTTAGTCATTTTAGGTTATCTGTTCATCTATTATTTGCTTTTATAATATTATCTTTAATACTCTGGAATTTGTTTTTAATAAATAGAACACAGAAATATCAAAATAGATTAATAAATTTTTTACCAGAATTTATTTTATTTTTAATATTCCTACAAATAATAATAGGTGCATTTGTTTCTGGTATGGATGCAGGTAAAATTTATAACTCATGGCCATTGATGGGTGAAACTTATTTTCCTGATGATAATAAATTATCAAATCTTTTTAAAATGACAGCTTTTAGTGATCCATCGTTAGTGCAATTTCTTCATAGAAACTTAGCATATTTAACTTCTTTTATTTACTTAATATCTATATATGTTGTTTTTAAAAATAAGATTATTAATCTTATTAAACCAGTAATTATTTTAGGATTAATAATATTTTTACAAGTACTTCTCGGTATACTTACAGTTTTAAGTGGTGCTACAATAATATTTGCATCATTGCACCAATTTAGCTCTATATTACTTGTATCGTCTGCTTTATATTTATTATTTAAAAATCGTTTTGCTTAATTACTTTTTCTCTACCACAAATAACTCATCGTTAAAGTACAGACCTTTATTTTCATTGACGATCTTTTTAACAATTGTGAGATACTCTTTATTTCTTTCTGCTTTCATTACTTGTTCATCAGATATTTGATTCACATATACAGCTGCATTCCATGCTGAGAAAATTAAAGAAGTTGCTATACCTCCTTTGATCTCGTTAGGGAGTGCTCTTAATACATATTTAACTCTCTTTTTTTTACTAAATCTTAGATCTTTTAATAATTTTTTATCGATATTTCTTTTTATATATTTTAATATTGAATTATATAGTGTTGGAAAAGGTTTTTCTTTAGGCCATATTTTTTTAACAATTTTGCTTGCAGGATCACCGCCACTAGCATGAACAACAACTAATTTACCTTTCTTTTCTAAAGACTTTATCATCGGCTCTATTACATATTTAACTTTTTTTTCAGCAGAAATTCTTGATCTATAAGGTTGCGAGGCAATAATTAAATCATATTTATTTTTTCCATTATTTTTTTTTGGTATTATATTTTTGAGACTGAACTCCTGATCTTTTCTGTAAATTACAATTACAGATGGTTCTTTATATGTTGGGTTGCCATTTTTTGAATTTCTATCTATCTGCCAATTTTTACTCAAAAATTCTCGATTTAATTTTCTTAGCTGGGTGGAGAAGTCTAAAGATGAGCTACCTTTTAGTCGGATAACTTTCCAATTCATTTTTTTTTGTTTATTGATGTTATTTGATTTTAATTGTGTTGACTCGGTATAGTTAAGGTTTGATATAACAAATACTGTGTTTTTATGTTCAATAAATCGATCAGGTAATTTTTCAAGACCTAATCTTACATCTTCCATGCTTATCTCTTTTGTTGTGACTAAAAGGGGTATGTGTGGCATTTTCTGATGGCATTGTCTTATAACATTCATCAATAATGATCCATCACCCATACCAGCATCAAAAATTTTCAAAGCAGGAAATTTTGGTTTTAATTTTTGAACAATTGATTGTATTGCATCAGCAATTTTATTTTTTTCATTTGTTGTGGTAACAAATAGTAAGTATTTTTGTCTGTTATCAAAAAATCGAAATTTTTTTTTCATTAGTAGTTTAAGGCTATTATCTTTTTGCTGGATAATTTATTGTTATAAATTTCTTTAAAACATTTAAAACTCTATCTGCCTCTTCTAATAACATCATATGACCGCAATTATCTATGATATCAACTTGACTTCCCTCTATTAAATTTGCTAATTTTTTACCTTCTTTAACTGGGCACATTTTATCATCAGTAGCAAGTATTGATAGTGTAGGAATTTTTATTTTTTTTGCAGCCTCAAAACCGTTTTTGTAATTATCACATGCTCTAAAGTCTACACCAAGAGTATTTTTAATTGTTCTTGTTTTTGCTAACATAGAACCTGTATTTATATGATATAAACCTGGCACAGGATGACCTCCGAAATGACCTGCAGGTCCATGAGCCCAATCCATCATTAATTCTACAGCTTTAGGATCATTGTTTTCCGCTAATGATAGCAGTTCTGGGTTCATGGGTATAGCTCCAGCTCCACCCATTAAGCTTAATGTTTTTATTTTTTTTGGATTTCTTGAAGTACACTCTATTGTAACTAAACAACCTTGAGAGTGTCCTACTAAGGATGCCTCTTTATATCCTACTGCTTCGATAACATCACTTATCCAGTCAGCCATTTCTTCAATTGATTTTAAACTTTTGCCTCCTGATAAACCATGACCAGGCATGTCCAACGCTAAAACACTGTAACCATGAAAAGCAAAGTATCTAGTTTGCAAAACCCATGTCATGTGAGTCAATCCACTTCCATGAACAAAAATGATTAAAGGTTTGGATTTATCAAAAGGTCTGCCACCTGTAGACGCAAAAACTTCATCTCCATTTACTTTAAACTTCATTGATTAGAAACAAGTCTTGGTTTCCTTGCTGCTCTAAAACCTGTTTCAAAATCATTTTTAATATCATCAAAGTCTTCGATACCAACAGACAATCTTATCATATCTTGAGATAATCCCGCAAATTTCAATGTTGCTTCATCCATTTGAGAGTGAGTAGATGATGCTGGATGAATTACTAATGTTCTCGTATCTCCAACATTTGCAAGATGTGAAGATAATTTTACATTATTGATAAAAGCTTCTCCAGCTTCTTTGCCGCCATGGATGCCAAAAGCTATCATTGAACCTTTACCGTTTGGTAAAAGTTTTTTTGCTAAATCGTGGTCAGGATGATCTGGAACACTTGGATGAGAAACCCAGGCAACACTTTCATGAGATAATAAATATTGGACCATCTTCTCTGCATTAGAACAATGCTTTTGCATTCTTACAGATAAGGTTTCTATGCCTTGTAAAACGTTCCAAGCATTTTGTGGACTTAAACAAGGTCCAAAATCTCTCATTCCTTCGGCTCTCGCTTTCATCGTAAATGCAGTAGGGCCGAATTCTTCAGCAAAAGAAAGTCCATGATATCCTTCATAAGGAGTTGTCATTGTTGGAAATTTATCATTTTGCATCCAATCAAATTTACCACCTTCAACTAAAATACCAGCCATTGATGAACCATGACCAGCCATCCATTTGGTTAGTGAATGAACTACAATATCAGCTCCGTGCTCAATTGGTTTACAAAGATAGGGTGTTTGATAGGTTGCGTCAATCATAAGAGGAATACCAGCCTCATGCGCAATTTTTGCAATTTCTGGCATGTTCATTACTTCGTTTCCGGGATTACCAACTAATTCACCAAATATACCTTTAGTATTTTTCTGAATTGCTTTTTTAAAACCTTCTGTATCTCTAGGTTTAACAAAAGTACATTTGATACCGAACTTAGGTAAAGTAAGTCTGAATAAATTTACAGTTCCTCCATAAAGTTGAGATGAAACAACAAGATGATCTCCGGCTTCACATAAAGTCATGACTGTCAAAAAGATTGCACTCATTCCAGATGAAGTTGCTAATGCGGCAGTGCCTCCCTCGAGTGCTGCAACTCTCTCCTCTAAAACTGCAACAGTTGGATTTGAAATTCTGCTATAAATATGGCCACCTCTTTCTAAATTAAAGAGAGCAGCTGCATGATCAACGTCGTCAAATAAATATGAAGTCGTTTGATAAATTGGAACTTGCCTTGAACCAGCATTTTTATGTGGTTGATAGCCTGCATGAAGACTAAGTGTATCAAATTTGTATGTTTTTGGATCAGTGCCTTTTGTTTTTTTATCACTCATAAATTACCCTTATTTTTAAATGTTAATAATTAACTATCAATATTAATATAAATTGACAATATGCCATTTATCAGTATTAATCCCGCCAAACATGACTAAATTCGTTAAAAAAGACCAATTATCTTCTTCATGGTATGAAATAGATGCCAAAAACGCTGTAGTTGGAAGATTAGCTACTATTATTTCAAAAATAATAAGAGGTAAAAACAAAACTACTTTTACTCCTCATATGGACGATGGTGACTTTGTGGTTGTCAAAAATATTGAGCAAATAAAATTTACTGGGAAGAAATTTCATGAAAAAAAATATTATAAACATACTGGTCATCCAGGAGGAATTAAGGAGACAACCCCTGAAAAACTTTTTGAAAAAAAACCAGAGGAAGTATTAAAAAGAGCAGTAAAAAGAATGTTACCCGGCGGTGTTTTGGGTAAAAAACAATTAACGAAACTTAAAATTTACACTGGTAACAATCATCCACACAGTGCACAAAAATTAAAAAGTATAGAATTACAAAAATTAAATAATAAGAATATTTTTAGAAAATAAATGGAAAATACAGAACAAAATATAAAAAAAACTAAAATTAAATTAAATTTTACTGACAGTAAATATGCTACAGGTAGAAGAAAAACTTCAATAGCCAAAGTATGGTTAAAAAAAGGCTCAGGTAAAATTTATGTTAATGGAAAACTTTTTAGTGACTACTTTACTAGTGATAACCACAAAATGCAAATAACTAGACCTTTTGAGTTGATAAATCAATCTACAGAATATGATGTAAAATGTAGTGTAAAAGGTGGTGGTCCAACTGGTCAAGCAGGTGCAATGGTGCATGGCATTTCAAAAGCGCTGGTATTAATAGATCAAAATCTCAAACCAAAACTAAAGATTGAAAAATTGATAACCAGAGACTCTAGAGCGGTTGAAAGAAAAAAACCGGGAAGAAAAAAAGCTAGAAGAAGCTTCCAATTCTCTAAAAGATAATTTTTTTTTTAATTTAAAACTGCTATAATATAAAAATGCGTAAGCTAAATGCTTTAATTGCTGGATCAACTGGTTACATCGGTATTCAACTAATAAAATTGTTGATTAAACACAAAAATGTAAATATCAAATATTTGTGTGGTAACTCTTCAGTGGGAAAAAGTATTTATAATTATGACAAATCTTTAAAATCGAAAAGATTACCAAAAATTATTAAATACAACAAAAAATATTTAGGTGATATTGATATAATTTTTACAGCTTTACCAAATGGAGAGGCACAAAAAATATCTAAAGATTTGTTAAAGAAAAATACTTTAATCGATTTGGCTGCTGATTTTAGACTTAATAAAAGTAAAGATTATCAAAAATGGTATAAAAAAAAACATAATGCAGTCGAGAATATAAAAAAAAGCATTTATGCTTTACCTGAAATCTCAAAAAATAAGGTAAAAAAATTTAAAATTATAAGCTGCCCTGGTTGCTATCCTACTTCTGTACTTTTACCTTTAGTGCCATTATTTTTAAAAAAAACGATTAACAAAAATAATATTATTATTGACTCAAAATCAGGATACTCTGGTGCAGGTAGAAACGTTCACGAAATTTATAAAAATAAAAATCTTTATGAGTCTTTGAAAGCTTATGGTGTAGGTTTTCATCGACATAACTCAGAAATTGAACAAGAGCTTAAGAAATACACTAAAGACAACATTAATCTAACATTCACTCCCCATCTATCTCCCATGTTTAGAGGTATCTTGAGCACAATCTATCTTGAATTAAAACCAAAATTTTCTATTACAAAAATAAACCATATTTTAAAGAAATATTATGAAAGTAGTAAATTTATTAAGATTATGAAAATGAACACTTATTTAAGCACTAACGAAGTGATTAACACTAATAATTGTTTTATATCAGTATGCAAAACTAGATATAAAAATAAAATTATAATATTATCAGTTATTGACAATCTAATTAAGGGTGGTGCTGGTCAAGCGGTTCAAAATATGAATATAAAGTTTAATTTTAATATTTTTAATGGTCTTAAATGAAAAAATTTATTTTTTTATTTTTTTATTTTCTTTTTGCTTGCTCAAAACCTAATTTAGAAAGTAATTTTAAAGTAGAAAAAGATATGAGTTTTAATGAATTCAAATTAAAACTTAAAGAATACACAATAAATAAATCATATCCTGATATAGATAAATAAAGATGAAAAATAATATAAATATTGCAATTATAGGATTAGGACAAATTGGAATATACTTGTACAAAGAATTAAATTCTAAAATAAAAGAAATTGAAAAAAAAACAGGAAAAAAAATAAAAATTGTTGCAATTTCTGCGAAAAACAAAAATAAAAAACGAATATATCCTATTAATAAAAAAATATTCTACAAAAATCCTTTACATATTTTTAAAAAAGAAAAAATTGATATTCTTTTTGAGTGCATAGGATTGTCAGATGGGATTTCAAAAAAAATAGTTGAAACAGCGCTAATTAATAAGATCCATGTAATTACTCCAAACAAAACTCTAATAGCAAAACATGGTGATTATCTTGCAAAGCTTGCAGAAAAAAAAAGAGTTAATCTTGAATTTGAAGCCTCAGTAGCAGGTGGTATTCCTGTTCTTCGTACTATAAAAGAAGGATTGGCTACTAATAAGATTAATAAAGTTTATGGAATACTTAATGGCACAACAAATTATATTTTATCTGAAATGGAAAGTAGTGGTGAAAATTTTGAAACAGTATTAAAAAAAGCACAAAAGTTAGGTTATGCAGAACCGGGTAACCCAAAATTAGATTTAAATGGTTTTGATGCTTTCGCAAAAATAAGAATATTATCTGCTTTATCTTTTAATACTAAAATTGCAAAAAGTAAGTGCATCATGGAAGGTATAGAGAACATCAAGGCTGAAGATATTAAAATAGCTAATAAATTAGATTTAAGAGTCAAGCTGCTTGGAATTTCAGAAATTATAAATAATAAATTATTTGAAACTGTCCATCCATGCCTGGTAAGTAAAAATACATATATAGGTAATGTAAATGGTGTGATGAATGCTGTTATAATAGAGGGAAAACCTGTTGGAGAAAGCGTTTTACAAGGTGAGGGGGCAGGCCCGGGTCCAACATCATCCTCTTTACTATCAGACTTATTATCTATTCTTAGAGGAAATATTAAATATCCTTTTGGTATTTCATCTATTAAACGAAAATCAATAAACTCTTTTAATAATGATAACTATACAAATTCATTATATTTGAGATTTGAAGTTAAAGATAAACAAGGTGTTCTTTCTTCCATCACAAACCGTTTAGCTAAATATAAAATTTCTGTTAATAGAATAATTCAGACACCCGATAAAAAGAATAAAAAAGCAACAATTATAATCATAACTCACAAAACAACAGAAATTAACATTAAAAATTGCTTATCTTTTTTTAAGAAAAATAAAGATATTTTAAAATTTCCTACATTAATAAGACTTTATAATTAATGCTTAGGCTTAAGAATTTTTTTGTCATAATCTTATTTTTAACAATAATTTTTGAATTATTGAGTTTTTTTATTTATAAACTAAATATTTTAGAAATTGCGCATAAGCCTAAAATTTACTTATCACAGAATTTCGTTCCTAACGATGAATGGTGGACAGAAGAAAATAAATGGGGTCCGTGGCATATTAATAACGCTAAAACAGAACAAAAAAGGAGCTGTTATCAAGCCACATATATTTCTAATGAAATAGGAGCTAGAGATGAATCTTATAAGATAAATTCATCTAACAATATCATTTTAATAGGTGACTCATTTGCTGAGGGATACGGTGTCAATTTAAATAATACTTCACAAAAATATATTGAAAATTTTACAGGACTAAATGTTCTTAATTTTGGAGTTTCGAAAAATTTTGGAATAGTTCAATATTATCAAATATACTCACAATTCGCTAAAAATTATGATCATAGTAAATTGATTATCTTTTTTTTACCTAGTAACGATTTTAGTGAGAATGATTACAATAATTGGAATGGTTCAAAAAGATATCGTCCCTATTATAAAAAAATTAACAACGAAAATTATGAAATTTTTATACCCAAAGATGCTGTTAAAAATCATAAGTCAAAAACAAAAAAAATTAAAAAATTTTTTAAAGACTATTTTTGGACATCTAATTTATTCATAAATATTAATTATAATTATAAGATTTATAGAGCAAAGAAAAAATATGGTAATGATACATTTTCCGGTTATTTTGACACAAAATTAGATCAACAAAAAGCTGCTATTTATTTTATTAAAAAATTGATTACAGAGGCTGATAAAGACACATATTTAGTTAGTATTCCAAGACTACAGGATTTTAATAAATTAAATAGTGGAGAAAATCTGGAAGAGGTTTTTTGGATCAAATCATTGAACAATATGAGTAAGAATATAAAGAATTTTACTTTTATCGATCTAATAAAATATCCAATTTTAAACTTAGAGGAACTTTATTTAAAATGTGATGGTCATTGGACTCCTAAAGGAAATAAGTGGGCTGCAGAAATAATTTCTAAAAAAATATTAAAAGATTAAATTTTAACTTTATTTAGTGCATTATTTTTAAATATGTTAGCTTCTTTTATATATCTTCTAACCATTTGAGTAGTTTTATGACCCGTCATAGCCATTATACTTCTTTCATCTGCGCCTGATTCAGC
Organism: uncultured Pelagibacteraceae bacterium; assembly: GCA_902616645.1. GTDB lineage: Bacteria > Pseudomonadota > Alphaproteobacteria > Pelagibacterales > Pelagibacteraceae > Pelagibacter. The sequence goes on along the minus strand of CACMTO010000001.1, from coordinate 177,768 downwards.
AGCTACTGTTGCAAAACCTGATCTTAAACTATGACCTGCAAAATTTTTATTATCTATTCCCGCTAAGTTCAAATACTCTTTCATTAGTAAAACTACGGACTGATCCGTTAATCTTTTATCAGTTAAATTAGAGCCTTTAGAAAATCTTCTAAAAATAGGTCCAGATTTAATTTTAGAAATTTCTAACCACTTTTTAAGATTAGCTACTGGACAATAAATTTCATTAGTGAAGTAGGGTAGTCCTTTAATCATTCCTTCGCCAAATTGATCAGTTTTTGATCTTTTGATAATGATTTTAAGGCCTTCAGGCACAAATTCTAAATCTTCATGATCAATTGAAATAAGCTCTGTTCGTCTAAACCCGCCTCCAAAACCCACTAAAATAATTGACTTGTCTCTTAATTTCTTAATGTTATCAATTTTTTGTTCATTTATTACATTAATTATTATTTTTAAATGATTGATTAATATAGGTTTTTTACCTTTTTGAATGCTTCCTTTCACCCTTTTTATTCCCATTAAATTTTCAATAATAATTGGATGTTTGGTATCTAAGTAATGTCCTTTAAGTTTATGGACCATACTTATTGACACTAGTCTTCTTCTTAAAGTGCTAATTTTTGAATTTTTAGAGAGATGAGTAAGGTATAAAGAAACTGTTTTTGGTTCTGATGGTAATGAATTTAAACCATGGTTAACGCAAAAAGCTCCAAAATCTTTAAAGTCTGATTTATATGCTCTTAAAGTATTATTTGCTTTAGACGCTTTAAGATTATTTAAAGTTGCTTCATGAAGCGATTTAAGATCTGTTGTAAGTTCACCCATATAATTACTATTGATAACAATTAATTATCACTAGTAATATATTAAGTGATTTATGTTGTCAATAGTTTAAATTTAAAAATATTATGGGAACTATTGATGGAGAAATACCGGCAGTTTGGTTTTTTATTACTTCTGTGGGATTTATAATCCTTAGTGTTATTCAATATAAAAAATTTGGAAAAAGTATTGAGACTATATTTTTATCAATAATGGCTATTCTTTTTGCTATTAGCTATTTAATATTGATTTTTAGACAATAAGTTATCACCATTATTCACAACTAAACTGGTTTTTTTAAAATATCACCTAAAAAGTGATACATTAATTTTTACCTAAATGTTATAAAAAAAATGAATTAAGAGGCAACTCTTAACTGGCCAGCCAAAGAAAGGCCGAGAGGTTCAAGTTTGGAGGGCAGAAAGCTCTGTAAAGCAGCGCTAAACATACAGGGCGACAGGTTCGGCGGTAGCGCATAAAACGACGAGCCATAAAATTCTGATCTTTACACCTTAAAAAGTGTGAAGAATCAGGATTTTTTTTATGAAACGAATATCCCCTACTAAATTTCAATTAAAAGTTTGGAAATATCTCAAAACCATACCTAAAGGTAAGGTTGAAACCTATAAACAGGTAGCTATTGGTATAAAAAGCCCAAAATCAGCTCGTGCTGTAGCTAATGCTTGTGCTAAAAACCCATATGCCCCAAAAATACCCTGTCATAGAGTAATTAAATCAAATGGAGCCCTTGGAGGCTATTCAGGAAAAGGTGGAATTAAGGAAAAGCTAAGATTACTTAGATCTGAAAAAGTAGTAATTTAGACTGATTTTGAGGCTTTTTTCATTAAAAAAAACAAGCAAAATCAAGATTTTTTGACCTTAAAATTCGAATTCTTGTAAAATGTCATAATTCACCCTTCAGTTGTACCATATATGATAAGACTCCTAAAATAGACCCCTCTATGGCCGTTTAAATGGTATATTCAATTTGTGCAACACTCTACTATTTAACTATATCAAAGCTTTAAGACCACCTTATTTTTCAAAAAATTCTATATTTAAAATCTTTAAAAGTCTTTATTTTATTGGATTATTTAATATTCACCATAATTTAACCTTAACTCAAAGCGTTTTATATTTTTTTGTGATTTTTTAATTTTAAAATTTTTAAAATTTTGTAATAATTTATTTAAATCTAAATTGCAAAAATTTAAATAAAAACAATAGTTTAAATGTGATACTTAATGTAATACTTTAGATATTAGTAAATAAATAATACCTATTATTTAATTTTTTTAACCAGATTTTCTCTCCTTGAGATGTAAATACCACTTAAAACAATAATAAATAATCCAAAGAAGGTCGAATTATCAGGGAAATCATTAAAGAAATAATAGCCTATAATAATATTTGTAACAATCTCAAAATAGCTAAATGGAGCTAACTTTGATGCATCAGCATATTTAAGGGACAATATGATAAATAAATGCCCTATACATGCAAAAATACCTATCGCAGCCATTATTGACCATTGATTAAGTGATGGTTTAACCCATACGAATGGCATTACAGTAGAAATAATTGTGGCCCCTACTACACCTGTCAATAATAAAGTTAATAAAGGATTATCTGAGGTGCTAAGTTTACGAGTGATAATTAGATAAAAACCATACATGACACCTGTTCCAAGAGCTGCTATGCTTGCTAAATTGATTTCGACATATCCAGGCCTTATAACAACCAAAGAACCTATAAATCCTATAATAACTGCGGACCATCTTCTTAATCCTACTTTCTCATTCAAGAAGATCGGAGAAAAAGTAGTAACAATTAAAGGTGCAATAAAAGCTAAAGTTAATGCTTTTGCAAGAGAAATTACAGAAATTGCATAAAAGAAACATATATTGGCTGCCAAAAGAATTAAACCTCTAATCAATTGTAATTTTGGCTTATCAGTCCAAACAAGTTTTTCTCTAAAAAAGAAAAACATTAGTGGTAAAGTAAAAGCTACAGTAAAAAAATATCTGGCCCATGTAATTTGTAACACTGGAAGATCTGTGCTTAAATATTTTGCAAATCCATCCATAATTGGAAGCATCACCCATGCCAAAAGATTAAATATTATAGCCTTCATAAATACAAAGGATATATAGATTAATTAAAGTATTTTAAAGCAAAGAAAACTACTATAGGAATTGTTATAAATGATATTAAAGTCGATATTACAATGGTGCTAGCTATATTATCGACTACCTTTTTTGGTGAATACATGCTGCCAACTAAATAATTTAAAATAGCGCTTGGCATAGCACTTTGTATAAGTAGTACACCGGCAGCTAATCCAGATAATTTGAAATTATATATAATAGAATAAGCGATAATAGGTCCTATTAAAACCCTACATAAGGACATAATTATTGAGTCTTTCATTGAAAATTTAAATCGTGTCAATGCAATCCCTAGAGACATTAAAACTAAGAAAATAGTTGCATAGGTCAATAAAAAAGTGGTGTTTTCTAAAAATATTGGAGTTTTAATTTGAAAGTACAAGAAAAAAACAGACACAATTATTGCATAAACAGGTGGACTTTTAATAAGAATATCAAATGAAAATTTTTTTTTGGCTAGAAATACACCTAAAGTAAAATGAAATAAAATAATCACTGATGCAACCGCAGAAGCTACTCCTAAACCTTGAGTGCCATAAGCGAAAAGACAAATAGGGACGCCCATATTACCTGTATTTGGAAGTATCAATGGTGGTAATTCCATACTTAAATCTTTTTTTAAGAAAAAAAGTAATACTAATCCAATAACGGCAAAGCCACCTATCATCATAATAGCATAAAAGAAATAATTGATAAAAATTTCTAGAGTAATTCCAGTAGTGGTTACAGTATAAAAAATCATAGCAGGTGTACCTATATTGCCTGCAAAATTAGTAATAAAATTAGTATCAAATTTAGGATTTTTTTTTCCTAAATAATATCCAATTCCAATAACAAAAAAAACTGGAAATATAACTTCAAAAATTTTAATATAAATTTCCATTAATCAAGTTCAAATTTACTCGAATAGTCGATTTTTAATTTAGGATCTTGTCTACTTTTATCTAAGTAAAAATTACCTATAACTAACTTATCTAAATTTGTACCCATAAAACAGTTAAAAGCATCTGTTGGGGTATTTACAATCGGTTCACCTCTTACATTAAATGATGTATTGACAATAACAGGACACCCTGTTTTTTTTTTAAAAGATTTAATCAAATTATAAAATCTAACATTTGTTTTTTTATTTACAGTTTGTATTCTAGCTGAATAATCAACATGTGTCACTGCTGGTATGGACGATCTTTTAATATTAAGTTTTTCTATACCAAACAAACTCTTTTCCTGATCAGTCATTTTGATTATTTTTTCTTTATTTATATTAGATACTAAAAGCATATATGGACTTTTAGATTTGATTTCAAACCACTCACCAAGATCTTCTTCGATTATAGATGGCGCAAAAGGTCTAAAACTTTCTCTAAATTTGACCTTTAAATTCAAATTTTTTTGTGTGTCAGAATTTCTTGGATCACCAAGAATTGATCTAGACCCAAGTGCTCTTGGTCCAAATTCCATTCGACCCTGAAACCAACCAATAGCCATATTATTTGATAGGTCACTAGATGTTTTTTCAATTATTTCATTATCATCTAATTTTTCAAAATTAGCTCCTAGATTTTTTAACTCATTTTCAATTTCAATATTTGTAAATTCAGGCCCTAAATAAGAACCTTGCATGTCATCCTCTGGATTAATAACTCTCTCTTTTTTTCCCTCAAGATGCCAATAAGCTAAAGCTGCTCCAAGTGAACCTCCAGCATCACCAGATGCAGGTTGAATCCAAATATTTTCAAAAATGTTTTCTTTCAAAATTTTTCCATTTGCGACACAATTTAATGCTACACCTCCTGAAAGACACAAATTCTTAATTTGATATTCATTTCTAAGAGATCTGGCTAATTTCAACATTATATTTTCTGTGACTAATTGAATTGAAGCAGCTATATCCATATGAAATTGTGTTATATTTTCTATTTTAGGATTTCTAGGACTCTTTCCAAATAGTTTATGAAATTTATTATTTGTCATTGTTAGGCCAGTTGCATAATTAAAATAACTTTGATCAAGCTTGAAGGTCCCATCCTCTTTAATATCTATTAAATTGTTTACGATTTTTTTTTCGTATATTGGGTCACCGTAAGGAGCGAGACCCATTAATTTATATTCACCGGAATTTACTTTAAATCCAGTAAAATAGGTAAAAGCTGAATATAATAATCCTAATGAATGTGGAAAATGTAACTCTTTTTTTATTTTCAAATTTTCGTTTTTCCCTATTGCAACTGTAGTAGTAGCCCACTCTCCTACCCCATCTGCTGTTAATATTATAGCTTCTTTAAACGGAGATGGATAAAATGCGCTAGCCGCATGACTAAGATGATGCTCAGAAAAAAAAAGTTTACCATCTTGGTTAAAATCTTTATCGTGTTTATTTAATTCATCTATAAGTAATTTTTTTTGAAAAAGTTTTTCTTTAAGCCATATCGGCATTGCTTTACAAAATGACTCAAAACCTTTAGGTGCAAAAGCAACATAGGTTTCTAACAATCTTTCAAATTTCAAAAAAGGTTTTTCAAAAAAAACAATTTTATCTAAATTACTTAATTTCAAATTTGCTTTTTTTAAAACAAAATTTATAGCATGACGAGGATAATTTGAGTCGTGTTTAATTCTAGTAAATCTTTCCTCTTGTGCTGCGGCGATAATTTTTCCATCAATTAATAACGCTGCAGCGCTATCATGATAAAAAGCAGAAATGCCTAAAATAGTAATCACGTTAAAAAAGTGTATATATAAATGGAGCTACAGCTGAACCCTGACTTAAAATTATTAGGCCTCCAAATAAAACTAAGACAAAAATAATAGGTAAAAGCCAATATTTTTTTCTTATTTTTAAAAATTCCCAAAATTCTTTAATAAATTCCATACTAAAATTGATTCTTCATATTTGATTTTTCATCATTTTTTTCTATCCAATAAGATTTCTCGTCATTTTTTTTTAAAGAAAGCAGATCTTTACGAAAAATTTTCATTATTAAGCCTGTTGGGGTAACAACAAAAAAATAAATTATACCCATAATAATTGGTGAAACAATTTTACCAAGTAACAATCCAAATCTCATCCATAATTTATTCAAAGGACTTAATAACTTTGAATTCAAAATTCCTAAGATTAAAAAAATTAAAGAAATTATAAGTGACCACAATCTTATTTCATGATTATTTAATAATGGCCATAATGCTATTAACAGAAAAAAAATAAAAAAAACTATTCCAAAACTTCTATTTGATCCGATTTGAATTGACTGATGATTCATAAAAGTCCTTATATCAAAAATTATAAGTAAATTAAGTTATTTTAATCCAATTAGAGGGCCAAAAATCAGTATTATTAACTTTGAAATCTGAAAAAAAAACTTCGGATGGTCTCATTATAATTTTATTTTTATTATCCGATAACCAAGCTCCCCACCAATTAAAAGTCGAGGGTATTACAATAAAATGCTTACAGCTTTTTAACAAAAAAAGAGAAAGTAATCTTTTATCCAAATTTTCATTATAATTTGAAACATCAACAGGTAAAAAATCAAACTCAAATTTTTGTTTATCTAAATTTTTTAAATCATTTGACCAAAGGTAAAATTTTGGATTGTCTAATTTTTTCTTGATTTCATTCACAGATTTATTGATGTAATTAATTTGTTCATTTGTGTATTTCTCTGATTTTATTTTATTTAAATAATTATTTTTTCCTTTTCCTTCAGAAAAACGATTTTGCCTTAAACAAATTCCTACTGAAACCCCATCGAGAATTTTAGAATAAAAAGGATTTAACATATACATTTTTGAGTCAATAAAATTAAATTGCGATAAAATTTCATCTTTATAATCAATGAAATACTTTTCACTTTCAAAATGACCTTCAATAAAAAGATTGTCAGAAAATTTCTGGTCTAAAAAGTTTAAATCAAAAGAGGAAATTTTGTCTTTATTTTTTGGTTCTATATAAAAACATTTTTTTGATCTTAAAAAATCAGTTCTTTTTAAAAACTTACGTTTAGAATATCCCAAAAAATCAGTAAATTTATTTTCTTTTCCTGCAATTTCAGTTTTTATATTAAAATTATTTAAACCATATTTACTTATATTTTTTTTTGATAAAAAAGCTGACTCATTATCAATGAATAAAGTGCGATCCATTTTTTTTGAAATTGAAAAGGCAGAAGCAAACATAAACATTTGATTACCTATTTCATTTGAAATTCTAATAATAATTTTTTTTTTCATCTACTTTTTTAAAAAAAAATTCATTTTTCTAATTGTTTTGTGAATATCATTACTAGGGATAATAAAGTCATACCCTTTATAAGATGGTTTGAACTCATAAAAGGAATTTCTATATTTTCTGTAATCGTTCCAGTTATTAATTTCACAAAAATAAAGATCCATAACATTTTTTTTCTCCATCCATGCAAAACTTGTTATCATTCCATGAAAAGCGATGACTTTATAAGCGTTTTTGATAATCTTATACAAATCTTTTCCAGCTACATTTTCCATAAGAGTGATATCTGACATATTATTTATAAGTTTTGAGTTGTTAAAATCGTAAATATTGTATTTTTTATAATATTCCATGTTTCTTAAATTTTTTTCTATATCTCTAGTTATTATAATTTTCCTCTTATATTTTTGTAATTCATTTAATAAAATTTGAACATCAGAAATTTTCCAACCCAGTTTATCAAATTTTTTTTGATTAATATGAAAATGAAAATAATCTTTAATATCACTTGTATATTTATCTTTGAATTTATGATTAAAATCAATTTTATAATTCTGATTGTAATCTTTTCCTATTAATAAATTTTGTAAGTCGAAAATTGACTGTCTTTTAAATATTGCATTTCTTTTATTGATAACAAATTTATATAAGTATTTTTTAAGGAAAAGATTTGGTCTATTATAATCGTCAATATCCTCAATACATACACCATAAAATTTTATCTTTTTAAAGATAAAAGGTAAAAAGAAATAAAAATTTTTTGGGGTTAAAATAAAAGTCTTGTAAATATGTTTATCAAAAAAAAATAAAAAAATTTTAATTTTATCTACAAAAGTAAGTTTATTTTTTATAAATCTAATAGATAAATTTTTTTCTTGGAATAGAAAAGAAAATTCTTTACTACTTTCCGATAAAAAGAGAATAATTTCTTTGTCTTTATTTGAATTTATAATATTATAAATTGCTTCTCTACTATGAATTAAATCGCCAGTAGCATCATTTTTAAATATTATAATTTTTTTTTTATTCAATTTATTAAAAATTATTTAAAACTTTTACAATCTTTTTGATATCATTAGTTTTTAAATTCGGATCAATAGGTATGCTAATAGAATCTTTAGCAAGTTTTTCAGCATTTTTAAATTTGTTTTTTCCTAACGATTTTTTAAAAACATCTAATTGATGTATTGCATTAGGATAATGAAAACCATATTGAATTTTATTTTTATTCAAAAGTTTTATTAATTTTTCTCTTTTTTCTGTTAAAATAACATATTGATGAAAAACACAAGATTTTGAATATTTTAGCTTTTGTATTTTAGGATTAGAAATATTTTGATTGTAAAAATTTGCTATTTTTCTTCTTTTGAAATTATTATTAGAAAGTTTTTTTAGTTTTTCGTTTAAAATAATCGCTTGAATTGTATCCAATCTACTATTCATGCCTATAAATTCGTGTTTAAATTTTTTTTCTGATCCTAGATTCCTTAATTTTCTTAATCTTTTAAATAAATTCAAACTATTCGTTGTTATAATTCCTGCATCTCCATAAGCTCCTAGATTTTTTCCAGGATACAAACTAAAGCAGGAAATATCTGTTGTTGAACCTATTTTTTTCTTTTGAGTATTTGTGTCATCATAAGCTCCATGTGCTTGGGCACAATCATCTATCAAGTAAATTTTTTTTCCTTTTATAATTTTTCTAATTTCTTTTAAATTAGCCACAGAACCATGTAGATGCACAGGTAAAATTACCTTTGTCTTTTTATTTATTTTTTTTCTTAAATCTTTTGTGCAAATTGTTGAACTTAAATATCCTGTATCAACTAAAACAGGTTTTAAATTTGCTTCAACAATAGAAAAAGCTGTAGAACAGTATGTCATTGCGGGTAATAAAACTTCTGAATTTATTGGTAAATTTAGTGACTTTAATGCTAAAGTTAAGGCATCTGTTCCATTAGCACAACTAATTGCATATTTAGATCCACAAAATTTACTAAATTCATTTTCAAATATTTGAACTTCTTTTCCTAATATAAAATCCCCATTCTTAAATAAATTGCTTATTTTTTTTAAGATTTTTTTATGTAAAATTTTATCTTGTTTATATAGATCTAAAAATTTTATCATTTTCAAATTCTCTCTAGAACTTTTGTTACATCGATATTAAATTTTTTTTCAAAAATTTTATTTTTATTCGTTTCTATACTTTTTGATACATAGTTGATTAAATTAAAAAGTGGTTCTGATAAATCAATTTCAGGTAAGTCTAATTTATAAATGGATGATAGTTTTTTTTTAGTAAAAACTTTTAATTTATATATTGGCTCGTTTTCATCACAAATAATTATTGCTTTTTGAAATTTAAATTTTATAAGTCTTATTTTTAGTGGGGATATCCACGAATTTTTTATAAAAACTTTAAGATTATTTTTATATTCTAAATTAATATAAGCAGTATCCTTTTTTTTAGTTTTAATTGTATTATATTTCACTGACTTAATTTTTTTTGGGTTCGTATTTAGTAAATAACGTAAAATTGAAATATCATGTACTCCTAAATCCCAAACTACATCAGCATCGTTCCTTATTGGGGCCTGTTCCCTAAAACTTTCAATTTCTAAGAGTTTACCATATTTTTTTTGATTTATTATATCTTTTAGATATTTTATTGAGCCTGAAAAGATAAATGGATAATCAACAAATAATTTTTTTTTCTTACGTAGTGAGAGTTTTTCTAATTTTACTACATCATTTAATTTCAAAGCTAATGGTTTTTCTATTAATACATTTGTTTTATTTAAAAAATGATTTGCCATTTTAAAATGGGTTTTAGTAGGTGTTGAGATAACAACTAAATCAACTTTTTTTGAATTAAGCTTCCTATAATCTTTATAAAATTGACATAAAGGAAAATTTTTTTTAGCTTTATTTAAATTATTAATGGAAGTATCTATAATAAACTTAATATCAAAATTATTTGAATTTTGTATATTTCTTGCAAGCTTAGGTCCCCAATAACCATATCCAATAATTGCTACTTTTAAAGTCATTATAAATAAAATAGTTTAATTTTTTTATCTTTAAAAATTGATTTTTTTATTTTTTTTCCATTGTAAATTGGTAATTGATAAGGATCGAATATTAAAGCTCTAATCTTATTATGTGTAATTTTGTTGTGTCTTATTAGTTTTAAATGGGCAATTTTTTTATAATTTATACTTTTTCTGTTAAAATAGCTTCCAGCTTTTAAATTTTGTTTTTTTGAAGAATAGTTGCCATTAATTATCTTGCTAAAATTTTTCTTAAATAATAACACAGATTTTTTCAAAAGAGTTTTATAATTGTCATATCCTGTTGAATTTAAAGGGATATTAAAATCGATTTTGTCGATTATTCTACCTGTATCAATGCCGTTATCAATCTCATGAAGAGTAACACCTGACTTTTTTTCACCTTTTGCAATCTGTAAATAATTCGTGTGACAGCCTCTATATTTGGGAAGTAGACTAAAATGAAGATTATAAAGATTTTTAGAAATAAATTTTTTAACTGGTAATATGTTTTCGTATTCAAGAGAAAATAAGTATAAATCTTTTCTTCGATAAAGAGAGTTTAAAGATACGATTTCTACTTTTTTTCTTTTAGCAAATTTTTTAAAAGACTTTTGCCAATTATCAACTCCATTATCAGTCTTGTTTGGTAACGCTAGTATTTTATATTTTCTATATTTTTTGATGACATACGATAATGCTTTTATTGCACAATCATTTTTACCTGCAATACAAATAGTTTTATTTTTCCCATGCATATTTATAATAAGGTGTTCTTTGAAATACTTTTGATAAAATTGAGTCAGAAACAATTTGGTTATTAAATATTCTAAAATATTTGTCTCTTCCGTTTTTAGATATCTTGTTAATTCTATTCATATCATTTTTAAGGTCATTAATTTTTTCAATCAAATCATTTTCATTCTTATAAAAAACCATTTCATTTTCTGTAAATATTTCTTGGAATTTTACCTTTTCATTAATAAATGTTAAAATGCCATTACCCACATATGAGGCTATTCTATTACTTGAAGCATATTTAAGAGGTTTTCCCCTACTTAAGTTAAGAGACATTTTACATATCATCATTTCGTTATAAAAATCATAGTTCCATTTAGGTTCGTCATTATTAATGCCTAAAATATGAAAATTTATACCTTTACCCTTATCTAAAATATTTCTTAAAAAAACCTCTCTCTCATCATTAGATTTTTTTCTCAATCCTCCAAAATTAACACCATGACTTAATGCAAAAAAAAGATCTTTATATCTATATTTGTTTTCATAAATCTTTAAATTTTCAATATTTTCATCAACTGGTATTGGTAAATAATTTATTTTTTTTTTAAATATTGAAGTTTTAATAACACTTGGGTGTGTTGTAATAAAATAATTATCAATTAAATCATTATTTTTTTCAATCAACTTCAAATTAGAATTCCAATTTGGTCCATAATTAGCTACATGATCCTCATACCATAAGGCAACTTTTTGCTTATTATTTTTAAAAATTTCTAATGTATTTCTTTTTAATATATTATTGTGACCTAATAAAATCAAATCTGGTCTGTAGTTTTTTGATATATCTAATATATCATTATCCAAATTTGAAAAAACTTTTTTTGATAAATAATTTCTATAACTAAAGTTTATTACATCACAATTATTTCTTATTAAACCATTTGTTAATTTTGTAGCTATTGAAATATTAAATAACCTTTGATTATTTTTTTCATTAAAATTTGATATGTGTAGTATTTTTGGTCCTTTAGAATTAAATACATTTATATTTTTTTTTAAAAGATTTATTTTTATTGAGTCTAGAGTTTTTACTAAATTTTCAATTATATGAAGAGGCTTATTAAAATTTTTTTTTTGGATTAATCTTAACTTTTTTGGATTTTTTACTAATAATTTAATAATCCGATAAATCTCTGATGATTTAAGATCTTTTAAAAGTAGATCATTGTCAAAGGTCTCAATTAATCCACCTCTATTCGAAGTAATTGTTGCACAACCATAAGCAGCAGATTCCATGGAGGTTCTTCCAAAAGGCTCTTCCCATTTAGACGGTACAACAGAAATTGATGATTTCTTATATAAATCTAAAATTTTATTGTGAGGTAGCCATGGTAAAATCTTAAGGTTTTTGTGTTTAAAAGAAAATTTCTCTCTGGGCTCATTTCCTGCAACTATTGCTTTCCAATTTGGAAACTCTTCTAAAATCTTTATTACAGCTGGACCAAATAGATCATACCCTTTAGAGGAATTTAGTTTACCAGTAAATACAATTTGTTTTTTTTTATACTTATAAAATTTTTTATTTTTTTTGATTGAAGGATATAATATTTCACAATTTGATTTTGTTTTAAAAGGTAGTCCCTCAAAAAATTTTTTTTTTGTCCAATTACTAACAAAAAAAACTTTATCAGTTTTATTTAAAATATTAAGTCTTTGATTAACAGTTTTTGATCCTCTTATCTCTTGTGGGTTATTATGAAAAAAAAATATTAATTTCGCATGAACATTTTTATTAATTAAAAAATTTAGATATTCAGGCCTATTATGAATCTCAATAATTTCATATTTATATTTTAAATAATCTTTATAAAAAAAATTTATGTAAGCTTTGGTTTTAGAAAAAGGTGTTTTGTTAATTTTTATATTCTTAAAATTTTTTGTTATTGGTTTAAGTTTATTATCTAAATTTCCATATATTATCGTTTCTTTTTTTAGAGTTGATAAAAGATTATAATCCTTCAACCATATAGATGCAGCACCAGCATAACTATCAGAATATATTTCTTTGTAAGGCAAAATTATAGAAATTTTTTTTTTCATAATGTACAATTATTAATTATATCTTTTCTTAATTTTCTATTTTTTTTAATTTTATATTCATAAGACATTGCATCAGATTTTGAATTAAATTTTTTTTTATAAATTAATTGCCATTTGTGACCTTTTGTTGATTTTGCACCTTTGTTATTATTGTGCTTGTATAAACGACTTTTAATATCAGATGTATAACCAACATATGTTTTATTGATTTTTGATGACTTAGTTTTAATTATATAAACATAATACTTCATTAAAATGGCGGTCCCTAGGGGAATCGAACCCCTCTTTCGAGGATGAAAACCACGTGTCCTAACCGATAGACGAAGGGACCAAAAAGCTGACTTTTATTGTATAAATAATTATTAATCAAGTCCTATTTAGATTTTTTGTTTTATCCGAATTTTCTTTTTTAGGCCAGATGATTTGTGAGTAATAAATGTCTCAGATATAAACTCGTCACCTTGAATATGTATTCCTGAAACCAAATCACCGGAAGTTATACCTGTAGCACAAAAAATAGAATCACCTTTTACAATTTCTTTTAAGTCATATTTCTTATCTAAATCAACAATGCCCATTTTATTTGCTCTTAATTTTTCTTTTTCAGTTTTGAATAAAAATTTGCCTTGAAAATAACAATTACATGCATCTAATGCTGAAGCAGCTAACACTCCTTCTGGACCACCACCAATTCCCAAAAAAAGGTCTACGCCATATTTTTTGTCAGTAACAAGTAAAGCTCCGGATACATCTCCATCTGTAATTAATTTTAACTTTACATTAAGTTTAATTAAATCTTCAATTATTTTTTTATGTCTAGGTCTTTCCAGAATACACACAGTTAAGTTTTCTGGTTTCTTATTCTTATATTGAGCTAAATTATCTATATTTTTATTTATTGAAAAATCTAAATCGATAACATCTTTTTCAGTCACATTTGCTGTAATTTTATTCATATAAGTTTCAGGTGCGTTAAATAAATTTGATTTTCCTGCTACAGCAATCACTGATAGTGCACCTGGTAAATTATTCGCAGCAAAATTAGTTCCTTCAAGAGGATCAACTGCAATATCTAATTCTGGACCATTTTTAGTTCCTAATTTTTCACCAATATAAAGCATTGGGGCTTCGTCTAATTCACCTTCTCCTATTACAATTTTACCTTTCATATCAACTTTATTTAAATCTAACCTCATAGAGTCCACAGCAGCTTTGTCAGCGGCTTGCTTGTTTTTTTTTCCAATAAAGTAAGATGATGATAATGCTGCTCTACTAGTTATTTGTAAAAATATATTTTCTAATTTGCTATCTAACACCATTAAGTTGTAACTTTTATTTCTTCATTGAGTTTTAATTTTGCTTCAAATTCTCTCAATCTTTTCCAAACAGAAATTAGTTCAACAATGATTGGCCAACTTCGTACTAAATACTGAAGAGATGTTTCAACTCTACCAAAAGCCCGAATAATTTGTTGAACAAATCCCAAAGTAATAGCGCCAGTTATAATTGTTGGTGCTAAAGCTAAATATGGAACAATTACCATACCTTGTAGGTAACTCCATTTCACTGCATTGAAATAAAGATAATGAAAATACATTTTATAGTGAATTTTTCTAACACCACCATATAAGTCTGATATTTTTGCTGGTTTTGCGCTTTCTTTAAAATCCTCACCTAAAACAAGTTCTTTTCTATAAGCAGCCTCTTCTTTTTGAATATCGTACTCTATACCAGGAAGTTTGATACCAACACTAGCCAACAAAATTGTACCACCTAATGCTGAGAGAATAGCTACCCAAACTAATGCATGTTCAACTTCTCCAATCCATGGAAGAACAGTAATATTTTTTGATAATTCCCATAAGATTGGTGTAAAGGCTATTAATGTCATCAAACTTCTTAAAAGTTCAGCGCCAAGACCTTCTGTAATTCTGGCAAATTTTAGTGTATCCTCTTGAACTCTTTGTGAAGCACCTTCTATCGATGATGCATCATCCCACTTATCATGATAAAAATCAGCCATTGCAGTTCTCCATCTAAAAGTCCAATGACTGGTAAAATAATCACTAAAAATTACCACTAAAATATAAACTGCTGCAATTTTTGCAAAAGTGAAAAGATATGCTATGAAATCTTTTTCAGAAACTGAGTTTGGCTCCGTTAATGCCTTTTGAAGAGTATCATAAAATTCACCAAACCATTCGTTAATTTTAACGTCTAATTGAACTTGATACCAAGTAGCCATTAAAATTAATAAAGTTCCCCCTATGCTCCATAAAAACCATTTTTTTTGAGTAAAAAATTTAAACATATTTATTAATTTAAAAAATTATCAGCGTATGATTTTTTAACTATCTTCCTTTTTTTGGGTTCAATTATTTCATAGTCAATTTTCATTTTTTTTGCATAATTTACAGCTAATTCTTTAGAGGAGAACTCTAATTTTAACTCGGATAAAGTGTCAGAGGAACTTTCCCATCCCATTAATGGATTTGAAGTTGGATCCTTTGTTTCATATTCAAGTATCCATTTATCAGTTTTTCCTAATCCAGATTGCATTGCACTTTTATTAGGTCTGAATATTTTAGCTTTTTTCATAATTTGATGGTCGGAGTGGCAGGATTTGAACCTGCGACCCTCTGGTCCCAAACCAGATGCGCTACCAGGCTGCGCTACACTCCGAGTGGTGTACTAATACAGCACTTATTAATTATTTCAATGTATAAAGGTATACAAATTAAAAGAATTTTAATAAAAATCTGATATATAGGAAGATATGATAATTATTTGTCCCTCCTGTAAAAAAAGATTTGAAATTGATGATAATTTAATACCAGATAAGGGAAGATTAGTTAAATGCGGGTCTTGTAATCAAACTTGGTTTTTTCAAAAAAATAATGAAAATTATATTATCGAGCAAAAAGAGATTTTAAGTGAAAATAAAAAAATTTCTAAAAAAAAACAATTTTTTGAAGAAAAAATAAATCAAAAAACTACTCAAGAACCAAAATTATCAAAAAAATCTAATGAGGTTGTTGTTTATAAGGATAAAAATAAAAGTGCTTTTACTTTAAGTAAATTTTTGTCGTATTTGATAGTCTTTTTAATATCTTTTGTCGGTTTGATAATAATTTTAGACACTTTTAAAATGCCACTTTATGCACTTATTCCACAACTAGAAACATTTTTGTATAGTTTATTTGAAACAATAAAAGATATAAAACTCTTTATAATAGATTTAATACAATAATGATTAATTATATATCAAAACCCTTCAAATGGTTCTTCAAACTTGAATCAGCAAGTGGTTTAGTTCTTTTATTTGCGGCGATTATAGCTTTAGTAATAAGTAATTCTGAATTATCAGATCTATATTTCAATACTCTAAACAAATATTTATTTATTGGTATTAATAATTTTGGTTTAAAGTTATCCGTGCTTCACTGGATCAATGATGCTTTGATGGCAATCTTTTTTTTCTTTGTCACTTTAGAAATTAAGAGAGAATTTATACAAGGTGAACTTTCAAATATTAAACAAGCTTTACTTCCTATAATTGGAGCAGTGGGCGGCATGCTTGTGCCAGCTTTATTTTATGTGTTTATTAACTGGGGTGATAGTGAAACTTTAAACGGCTGGGCAATACCATCTGCAACAGATATTGCTTTTTCTTTAGGTGTTTTGTCGTTACTTGGAAAAAGAGTGCCATTATCATTAAAAGTTTTTCTTACTGCACTCGCAATAATAGATGATTTAGGTGCCATTTTAATTATTGCTATATTTTACTCTGGAGATTTAAGTATAAAATATTTGAGCTTAATGCTATTGGCATTTTTAATATTATTGTTATTAAATAAATTTAATATTAAAAGATTTTTGCCATATTTACTTATAGGATTTTTGCTTTGGGACTTCACACATAACTCGGGTATACATGCAACAATTGCCGGTGTTTTACTTGCAATGACAATTCCACATAGAAAAAAAGAAAAAGATTTTTCTTTATTAATAAAAGTAGAGCATGCAATAAGTCCATATGTTGCTTTTGGAATTATGCCAATATTTGCTTTTGCTAATGCTGGTGTTTCACTTGAGGGTCTGTCATTAAGTATATTACTTGAAAAGGTTCCTTTAGGTATAGTTTTAGGATTATTTTTAGGTAAACAATTAGGTGTTTTTATATTTTCTTATATTTCTATAAAATTAAAAATTGCTCAGATGCCAAACAACGCAAATTGGCCAAATTTTTACGGGGTCGGTGTTTTGACTGGTATTGGTTTTACAATGAGCTTATTTGTTGGAAACTTAGCATTTGTCGAAAATATTCAATATATTGATGGAGTTAAAATAGGGGTTTTGACTGGGTCATTATTATCAACTTTATTTGGATATTTTTTGATATTACTAACTCCAAACAAGTAAAGTTAATGAGACTTAAAAAAGTAATATTTTTTTTTTTAATAATGTTTTTTATAAAGAATCCAACAAGTGCAAATTACAACAAATCATTTTATGATTTAAAAATAAATTCTATTGATGGTGAGTTAATAAATCTATCGTCATATAAAGATAAAGTAGTATTGTTGGTAAACGTTGCAAGTTACTGTGGATTTACTAAACAATATGAAGATTTACAAGTATTATGGGAAACATATAAAGACAAAGGCTTGATTGTGATGGGTGTGCCATCAAAATCTTTTAATCAAGAAAAAGAGACAAATGAGGAAGTAAAAAAATTTTGTGAAGTAAATTTTAACATTAATTTTCCTTTAACATCAATCTATGATGTAAAAGGCAAAAACTCTCATGAAATTTATAAATGGGCAAAGGAAAATTACGGAAACTCAGCAGTACCAAAGTGGAATTTTCATAAAATCTTAATTGGATCTGATGGTAAAATTATAGATACTTTTGCACCATTTACAAATCCGATGTCAAAAAAAGTAATTTCGCAAATTGAAAAATCTCTTAATTAGATTTATTAATAATATTTTTAATATAATCTTTTAAATTTTTTTTCCCGAAATATTTATAAACTTTATTAGAAAGATTCATATTTGTGAGTGCAGATGCATATCTTTCACCAGGTCTTTTTTTTAAAAATTTTATCTTTGTCTTAAACATTCTCGCAACTTGTATAATTGAATAACTTTGTTTGTGTGAAATGCTATAGTGTCTACAGAGATTTTTCTTCCATGCTAAATAGCAGATTTCTACTGTGTCGTTTATGTGAGTAAAACGCCTTGTTTGAGTACCTGGCTTCACAACAGAGAGAGCTTTTTTCATCTTATATTCATGTTCAAATATGCCAATAACTGTAGCCATTTGACCTTTTGTAATTTGTCTTGGTCCATAAACATTATAAAAATAAATTACTTCAAATTTAAAACCAAACCACTTTTTTAGATTTTCTAGTAATTCAAGATTTTTGGATTTTGTAAAAGCATAGGGAGAAAGATTTTTATCATCACCACTATTTCCAAGTGTGGCAGAGGTTGCTGAATAAATTAATTTAATATTATTTTTTAAGCAAAAATTGAAAACTGCATTTGTCCCAATAGAATTTGAGTCGATGCAATCATTCATTTTAATAAAACTTTGGTAAATTCTAGCAAATTCTCCGAAATGAAAAACTGAATTAATTGATTTTGTGTTTTTAAAATACTTTTCTATATTTTTTGTATTAGAGTTTATATATCTGACTCTAGCATTTTTGATATGGTTTTTAATAGAGCCTGATGAGTAATTGTCAATACTAATTATATTGTAATTTGTTCTTTTAATAAGTAAATTTATTAAGTTTGATCCAACAAACCCTGCCCCACCTGTTACTATTATCTTGTTTTTTTTCATTAAAAATTTATCGTAAGTCCATCATAAGCAGGTTTAATATTTTTTGGTAATATATCTAATAATTTTTTGTAGTCTAAATCTGAATGTAAATTAGTTAATATCATTTTTTTCGGTTTAAGTTCATAATTGAGACTCAAAACATCATCCAAATTAAAATGGGATATATGTTTTTTATACCTTAAACAATCGATAATTAAATAATTAATTTTAAAAAAATTTTTTAAGTCTTTTTTAAAAATTTTATTAACATCTGGCAAGTAAGCAATCTTTTTATTAATTATAAATGCTAAGCTATCTATATAACCATGTTTTACTTTAATAACTTTGATATTTATCAATTTACCAAAATCTAAATTTCTTTTTATAAGATTAATTTTGAGTATAGCTGGGTAATCTTTATTTTCCATAAAACAATAAGAAAAATTTTTAGATAAATATTTCCTGGTTTCAGAATCAGCATAAATGGGTAATCTTTTTTTATTTTTTAAAGAAAAAACTCTCAGATCATTAATTCCATGTGTTTGATCTGCGTGTTTATGTGTATAAATAACACTACTAATATTTTTGATATTATTATCAAGGAGTTGTTTTCTTAAATCAGGAGAAGTATCTATCAATATATTTTCGTTTTTAGTTTGTATCAAAGCAGAACATCTTGTTCTTATATTTTTTGAATTTTTTGGATCACAATTTCCAAAAAAACCATCAGCTCTTGGAACACCCATTGAACTTCCACAACCTAGGATTATAAATTTCATATTTTAAAAAAAAAGATTATTAAAATTTTTAGTGGTACTGTCTATTAATTCATTAAATGATATTTTTTTTAGATCAGCTAATTTTTGAGCAGTAAACTTAACATATGATGGTTCGTTTTTCTTTCCCCTAAAAGGTTCAGGAGACAAATAAGGACTATCAGTTTCAATTAATAACTTGTTTAAAGGCAAATATTTAAATGTTTCTTGAAGTTCTACAGAATTTTTAAAAGTAATTATACCACTCGCTGAAAAAAAAGCGTTCATATCTAAAAGTTTTTCAGCAAATTTTTTTGATCCTGTAAAACAATGCATTAAGATTTTTAAATTTTCATTTTTATATTCTTTAAGAATTTGAAACATCTCGTCTTCTGCACTCCTAGAATGTATTATTAAGGGTTTTTTCAAATTTCTAGCTGCAGTAATATGTTCTTGAAAACTTTTGATTTGAGCTTTTCGATCACTATGATCGTAATAGAAAT
Organism: uncultured Pelagibacteraceae bacterium; assembly: GCA_902616645.1. Taxonomy (GTDB): domain Bacteria; phylum Pseudomonadota; class Alphaproteobacteria; order Pelagibacterales; family Pelagibacteraceae; genus Pelagibacter. Next base: position 157,563 of record CACMTO010000001.1, on the reverse strand, counting down.
CAAGCCCAGTTTCACCAATACCTATTATCTTTTGATATTTATTTACCTCAATTTGAATTTTTTCTGATGTGATATTGTTTGTTTCTGTTTCATGAGGATGTATGCCAAAGGTTCCAAAGATGATATCGTCATGTTCAATCAGTTTTATAATATTTTCAAAACTTTTAAGAGTTGTGCAAATTGTTAATATTTTTTTTATACCTACATTTTTGGATCTTTTTATAACATTTTCAATATCTTTAAATAAAGGTTCATGATCTAGATGGCAATGTGAATCAATCATTTTCTCTAATTATTTTTTTGAATAATATATCAATATTATTTATTTTTTTACCACACTTTAAGAAATCATGGTCAACTAAACTTGAAAAATCTATTTCCTTTTCAGTAATATCAAAAATTTTTAATGCTCTTAATGATGTTTGTGGAATTACTGGAAATAGCATTATACATATTTTTCTAATTACCTCTAATGTTGTGTAAACTATTGTTTTTAATCGCTCTGGATTAGCTTTCTTTTTCCATGGCTCTTGATCGTTAAAATATTTATTTGCCTCAAACAATCTACTTACAATGTAGTTAATATAAAAATTAATGTCTTGTTCGTCTATTTTTTTTCTAATAATATCTAAATCTAACTTGAATTTATTTAAAATTATTAAATCATCTTTATTAAACTTATCTTTTACTGGTATTGTGTTGTCACAATTTTTGTTTGCGAAAGTGACAACTCTTTGACATAAGTTACCAAAATTATTTGCCAAATCACTATTAATACAATCCTCAAGACGTTCTTGTGATATATTGCCATCATTTCCAAAAGATACTTCTTTGATTAAATAGTATCTAAGGGGATCTAATCCATATTTATCAATAATATCTAGAGGATCTAATATATTTCCTCTCGATTTTGACATTTTTTCATCTCCAGAAAGTATCCAGCCATGACTATAAATTTTTCTAGGTAATGGTAAATTTGCAGCTAATAAAAAAGCAGGCCAATAAATTGCATGAAATCTTAAAATATCCTTTCCAATTAAATGTAAAGACGCTGGCCAAAATTTTTTGTAAAGTTCGTCTTTAGTATTAGGGTAATTAAGAGCGCTAATATAATTTGTTAAAGCATCTAACCAAACATAAATTACATGATCTTGATCATTAGGAACTTTTATCCCCCACGAAAAACTTTTACGGCTAATAGATAAATCTTTTAAACCACTTTTTACAAAACTAATCACTTCATTCCTACGAGAACTTGGTGCAATAAAATCTGGATTTTTTTCATAATAATCCAACAATGGTTTTTCCCATTTAGATAATCGAAAAAAATAAGATTCTTCATCCATCCATTCGACTGTAGATTTTGAGGCAATAGCTCTTTTAATACCATCAAATTCTTCTATTTCATTTTCACCATAAAATGCTTCATCAGATATTGAATACCACCCAGAATATTTAGATAAATAAATATCTTCTTTCCGCTCAAGTTCACTCCATAAGCTTTGAACAGAAAGTTTATGTCTTTTTTCAGTTGTTCTAATAAAATCAGTATTAGTCAAATTAAGGATTTTTGATAGTTCCATGAAAGTTTTGCTTATATCATCACAAAATGATTGTGGATCCATATTGTTATCCTTAGCTGCTTTTTGAATTTTGAGGCCGTGTTCATCAGTACCTGTAAGAAAATGAATGTCATAACCATCGATTTTTTTAAATCTTGCAAAAAAATCTGCAATAATGCTTGAATAAGCATGACCCATATGTGGTTTTGCAGATGGATAATAAATCGGTGTAGTAATATAAAATTTCTTATTCATTTAAAACTTTTTCGTGAAATTCGTTAATAATAATCTCATCATCTAAATTAAATTTTTTAACATCGTTAATTTTTGTAATGAAATATTCAAATAAATTTGATTGAATATGAAATTCTTTTTTTTGTAAAAATGACTCTATTAAGTCAAACAGTAAGGCCTTTCCAATGTTATTCTTTTTATAATAATTCTTTTCTATAAGAATTCTTAAGAAATTTTTTAAAGTCAAATTCTCTAATTCTATTTCATAATCGTTTGAAAAATTTATTAATTCTAAAATTTTTCCAGGGGTAAAATAATAATCAATCAATTCATTATTAATATTGTTTAGAATTTTCTTTTTTAAAATACAATTTAAAACTTCAGCAGATTGTGAATTTGTAAGATGGATTTTAAAATTTAGACATCTTGACTTTAAAGTTGATAAAATACGTTTATTATTATGTATTAATAAAAAATAAATATTATCGTTTGGTTCCTCGAGAAATTTTAAAAGAGAATTTATTGAATTTTTATTTAAGTATTCGATGTTATCAATAAGAACGAATCTTGGTTTTTTATTTAGTGAAGATTTATTCAAATTTAAAATCAAATTTCTTATTTGAGATATATCAATAAATTTTTTATCAGAAGCTACATCAATTAAATTAAAATTGGGATTAACATTATTAATTGTAAGTTTAAATGACTTATTATTTTCGTTAATTGTGAAATTTTTTTCATCATAAGGAAACTCTTCGTCATTTGATAGTATAAAATTAATTAAATGGTAAGCTAAAGTACATTTGCCAATCCCCTTATTACCAGATAAAAGAATCTTATTAGGTAATTTTTTTTTATTATAAAGTGATGCTAATTCATTAAAATCATCATTCAATCCATATAAAGTTAATTGTGAAGCAGGTTTTAAATTCATTTAATCAATTTTTCTATTTTTTTTTTAATTAAATCTTTATTATGATCAAGCTCGAGATTTGAGTCTATTATTTGATATTTTTTTTTGTTTTTACTAGCTAGGAAAAGGAATCCTTTTTGGACTTTGAAATAAAAATGATCATCAAATTTATCGTATCTATTAAGTTTTTTTCTTAATTTTAGTCTTTTTTTCATATTTTTTTTATTTACAATATTTAAAAAAGTAAAATCAGGTTTAATATTACCTAACAAAAATTGATTTATTTTTTTTATGATAGGTAATTCAACACCTAAACCGTAATGCTGATATGCAATAGTAGAATCAGTAAATCTATCGATCAAAATTATTTTTTTTCTAAAATTATTTTTTATTAACGAAAAATTTTCACTTCTTGATGCCAGATATAATAATAAATCTGTCTTTTTATTAAAATTTGAGTTTTTATTTAATATCAATTTCCTTATTATTTCTGAATTCTTGCTTCCTCCTGGTTCACGTAATCTAATATATTTTATTTTTTTTTTTTTTAAATATTTGGATACAAAATTACAATGGGAAGTTTTTCCACTTCCTTCGATGCCTTCAAAAACGATTATTGGATTTTTAAACATCACCCCAAATTAGATAATTTAGAGATCTGATTAATTTAGTAAAAATATTTACTTTTTTTATATCGTTTGATGCTAGAAGATCATATTCTCCTATTAAATCTTCATCATAAACAACTCTCAATTTTCCGATCGATTGTTTTTTTTTAATAGGAGCTTCAATCGGTCCATCATATTTCATAGATATTTTTAGTCTTTTTTTTTGTGCTTTTTTTATAACCTTATAAATATCTTTGTCGACATGAACATCAACAAAGTTTTGTTTGCCTAACCATACTTCTACTTTACCTATTTTTTCATTTGATTTTGCGATTTGTACTAAATCAAAATTAGTTAATCCATAAGTTAGTAACTTTAAACTTTCTCTAGATCGAGATGATTTCGTTTCAAATCCACTGCCCACAGCAATCAATCTTCTATTTTTTCGTTTGATCGATGATGCTAAAGAATATTTTTCAACTGCTAAATACCCAGTCTTTATTCCATCAGCTCCAAGATTTTTGTATAAAAGTGGATTTCGATTACCTTGTGTGATTGGATCACCGCCTGTTCTATTCCAGGTAAATTCTTTTTCGCTAAACCACTCATAATATTCTGGATGATTTTTAATCAAATAATTTGACATAATCAAAATATCTCTAACAGTAGAATAATTATCTGGATCATTGATACCAGATGAATTAGCAAAATTTGTATTCGTCATTCCAATTTCTTGAGCTTTTGATGTCATTAGAATTGAGAATTCTTCCTCTGTTCCAGCAATTCCTTCAGCTAAAGCTATACAAGCATCATTTCCAGATGCAACAATAATACCTCTTAATAAATCTTCAACGGACACTTCATCTCCAACCATAATGAACATAGAAGAATACCCGGCTGTTGATAGTCTCCAAGCTTTTTCTGAAATAATAAATTTATCATCTAAACTTATTTCTCCAGATTTTATTAAATCAAAAGCAATTATAGATGTCATAATCTTAGTCATAGAGGCTGGATAAATAGATCGATCAGGTTCTTTTTCATATAAAATTTCACCTGACAGAAAATCCTGTAAAATTGCAGTTCTTGCTTTTATATCTATATTAGCAATTGCAAGTGTTGATAAAAATAATTTAATTAATAAAACAAAAATAATTTTTTTAAACATTTTTTAAAATTTGTAAATTTTCAAAGTCTAGTGACATTATTTGTTCAAAAGCTATCTTAATGTCTTTTATATCATTAAAAGGACCTATTAATACCCTATATTTAACATCAGATATTTTAACAATTTTAACATTCCTAACAGAAGAATTTTTCTTAATACGATCTATCAGCATTTTAGCAGAATCTAGATAATAAAAATCAGCAACTTTTATAGAGTAAGAAAACTTTTTTTTTTTAACTTTCTTTTTTTTTTTAAGCTTTTTGTTCAAATCACTAATTAAAACTCCGTCTATTGGAGCTTTCTCAGCTACATTTTTTTCTTCTTCGAAGGTTTTCGTTTTTTTTGCTATAAATGTTGTATTATTTGATATTGATATTATTTCAATATAAGGATCATCTAAATCCAAATTTAAATTTTCAGCGATTCTCAAAGACAACACTGAATTATAAAAACCCGAAAAATTTTCTCTATTTGATTTTACCAATGCAATCAACGATTTACCATTAGCAGGATTAATAATTTTCACTCTTGATTTTTTTTTTAAAAATTTATGATAAATATAAAGTGAATTGTTATCCATTTTTTTTAATCCATCTAGATTATCGTTGTAGATCAGTGCAAATCCTAAGTTACTGTACTTAGTTTTGTCAGGATATTCTATTTTATAAGTTTTTAAATTAGTCTGATTACAATTTGAAAGAAATAAAAACAAGAAAATGATTTTTAATATCTTACAGGTCATTATGAATCCTATCCTTCAATGTACATACTGCTAAAGCAAATCTCAAAGAACGATTCCATTTGAGAATTATTTCATAGTTATCAAAAACAATAAAAGCAGGGTTTAAAGTTTCTGCATTAGGTATTATGTCTTTATCAGGTGTAATAATAGCTACATTTAAATTTTCATCTAGCGAATTTAAAATTTCATTGTTATCTATATATTTGGTAAAAAATTTTAATTTCTTTTTGTTTTTTAATTTTTTCGCCGAAACATTAAGATATTTTTTTGGAACGTTTTTTTTTAAATTAACTCTATAAAAACATGGATCATTTTTATCCCAACCCATGTTATTCAAGTAATTTGCAGCCGAAGCATATGCATCCTCAGCGTTTTTAAGATCTATATAGTTATCTTTATTAAAATCAATTGCATGATTTTTAATTGTTGAGGGCATAAATTGAAAAAAACCAAAAGCACCAGCCCAAGAACCATAGAGAGTTTTATAATCTATTTGATTTGTGTCTACTAATCTTAGTAAAATTAGGAGTTCATTTGTAAAAAATTCTGATCTTCTTTTGTCAAAACTTAAAGTTGCCAATGAGGACAATATATCCATTTTACCAACATATGTTCCGTAATTTGTTTCAATACCCATCAACGCTAAAAGCAATTCTTTTTCAATATTATATTTTTTCTCTACCGTATTAATTAATTTCTTATTTTTTTTATAAAAATTTAAACCTTTCTTTACTTTTTTAAGTGAAGTTCTTTTAGAAATATATGTTTTAGTATCTTCATAAAATTCTGGTTGAAACCTATCGTACTCAATCACTTTGGGCAAAAATATTACATTTTTCATAGTTAGCTCAAATGTTTTTTCTGAAATATTGTTTGCTAATGCAATTTTTTTGAAATTATTTTTCCATTTTGCAAATTCTAAATTTTCAGATGCATAATTCTTTGAGATTGAAAAAAAAATAAATATTAAGATGATACTAATTAGTCTCATAAAGATCTTTTATGTATATAATTACAGCAGTCCAAATAATAATAAAACTGATGAATTTTACTAATGAAAAATCCTCATCATAGTAAAAATAACCTAAAATAAACTGTAATGTAGGAGTTATATAAAAAATCATACCTGTCGGCCCTAAACCAATTAATTCAACACCTCTCACATAAAGAAATAAGGGAATCACTGTCATGGGTCCTGCTAAAATAATGAATAAACTTAGCCCTGGGTTAGATAAATTAAAATCATTTAAACCATTGACTACAATTAAATAAAAAGACCCTATCGCAAATGGAAAAATAAATAAACTTTCAATCAATAAACCAATATCAGTATCTACATTAATTTTTTTTCTTACAAGATTGTAAAATGCCCAACTTAGAGCAACTATAATACCAACCCAGGGTAAACTCTCTAAATTATGAGCAACTAAAATTAAAATTGAAATTAAAACTAATGAAATTGAAAAAATTCTTTTTGTATTTAATTTTTCTTTAAAAAAAATATTTCCAAGAAGGACGCTTATTATAGGCATAATAAAATAGCCAAAACTTGCATCAATTATTTTATCTGTAGACACTGCATAGATCCAAATAGCCCAATTAACAAAAATAAAAAAACCTGAAAAAAATAAAGCAATTAAATTAATCTTATTATTTACAGTCTCAAAAAAAATTTTCCATTTAGAAAAAAAAGTTGTTGTAAAAATTAACATTACTGCAGTCCATAAACACCTATGGACAACAAGTTCTATATGACCAATAAAAGATACATATTCAAAATATATTACTCCAATAAAACCCCACCAAAAAGAACCTAATGATGTTAATATTAATCCTTTATTAAATTCTTGTTTCATTAAATTATACTTAAATTGATAATACTTAGTTTAAATAGACTATTTTATAGTTGAATTAAATATTTTTAATTATAAAAGCTTCTAAAAGGAGAGATGGCTGAGCGGTTGAAAGCACCGGTCTTGAAAACCGGCAAAGGGGCAACTCTTTCCTGGGTTCGAATCCCAGTCTCTCCGCCATATTTATTGATCAATAAATTTATAATTTTTAAAAAGATTATTAATATTATTTTTTTCAAAATCTACTGTTGTGTTAGTACCATTATAAAAGTTATATAAAGTATCATCATCAGTATCTAGTAGTTTTTCTAAATCCAGTAGATCGTTTTTACTTAGTTTATTTATATATTTTTTTGTGAATGATCCCATTAATTTGTCCATTTCTTTCGTGCCTCTATAATTTGACCTATAAATAATTTTTTTTTTTAATTCCTCTATGTCCATATATATAATTAGAATATATTAGTAGAAAATGAATAATAAAAGTAATTATAAATATCTTTTATCAGACTTATCAACATTAAAAGGAGTTGGCCCCAAAACTGTTAATTTATTAAAGAAAAAAAAAATTAATAATATTTTTGATCTTCTGTGGAAATTACCTAGGACGTTTACAGATAGAAGTTTATCGTCAAAAATTAGAGATTTACATATTGGAGAAAATCAAACAATAACAATAATACCTCAAAAATATTATTTTCCAAGAATAAGAAATTTACCGAATAAGGTTCTGTGCACTGATGACACAGGTGAACTGGACTGTATATTTTTTAATAGTTATGAAGGATATGTGAAAAAAATACTTCCACTTGGAAAAGAAATAACAATAAGTGGTAAAATAAACAGATTTAGGAATAGATACCAATTAACTAATCCAAAATATATTTCAGAAAATTCTTCTTTGATTAGAAAAAAACACAATACATATTCATTAACAGATGGAATTTCAGAAAAAGTTTATAACAAAATTATTGACCAAATAATCAATAAATTACCAATTTTAGAAGAATGGCATTCAGAAGACATATTAAATAAATTTAATAATTACAGTTGGAATAAATCTATTATTGAACTTCATAAACCTGAAAATATTGGCAAAAATAAAAAAAAATTCTACCAAAGACTTGCTTTTGATGAAATCTTTTCAACCTTTTTAGTAAATTCTGAAATAAGAAAAAAAGTAAAAAAAAATAAAAAAGAAAGTAAAGTTTTTGATTTGAATAAACAAAACAAAATTATTGAAACACTAGAATTTTCATTAACAAATGATCAATTAAAAGCAATCAGAGAAATAAACAATGACTTATGCTCGTCTACAAAAATGTTTAGACTTTTGCAAGGTGATGTGGGTAGTGGAAAAACAATAGTTGCACTAATATCTGCTTTTAACTCAATAAATTCTGGATTTCAAGTAGCACTAATGGCTCCAACTGAAATTTTAGCTAGACAGCATTTTAATCTTGCTAAGAAAATATTCCCTAAAAATTTAGAGATAGAATTAATTTCAAGTAAGACAGATACTAAAGAAAAAAAAGTTATCTTGAATAAATTAGAAAATCATAAAATTGATATTATTTTTGGGACTCATGCAATTTTCCAAAAAAAAGTTTTATTTAAAAGATTAGGATTAATAATAATTGATGAACAACATAAATTTGGTGTGAATCAAAGAAAAAGATTGTCTGATAAAGGGGGAAATAATTGTGATGTTTTATTAATGACCGCAACTCCAATACCAAGAACGCTTACAATGACCATTTACGGTGATATGGATCTTTCAATCATAAGAGAAAAACCTAAGACAAGAAAACCAATACAAACTTACAGTAAAATAGAGACTAAAATAGAGGATATATTAAAATTTATAAATAAAGAAATAAAGTTAGGTAATCAAATTTTTTGGGTATGTCCATTAATTGAGGAGTCAAAAAAATTAGACCATGCTTCAGCGCTTAAAAAATTTGAGTTCCTTAAAAAAAAATTTCCTAATCAAGTTTCTTTATTACATGGTAAAACAAATCCTGAGGAAAAAGAAAGTATATTAAATAATTTTTTAGAAAAAAAATTTGATATATTAGTTTCGACTACAATTATTGAGGTAGGAATAGATTTCCCTAATGCAACCGTTATAATCATAGAAAATTCAAATAAGTTTGGCTTATCTCAATTACATCAATTACGAGGACGAGTTGGAAGAGGAAATAAAAATTCCACTTGTATACTCATGTTTAAATCAAACTTAAGTGAAAATGCTAGAAAAAGAATTAATATATTAAAAAAAACTAATGATGGTTTTTTAATTTCGGAGGAGGATATGAAATTGAGAGGTTATGGAGATATTTTAGGTTTTAAACAAAGTGGAATAAAAAATTTTAAATTAGCTGACCCAATCCAAAATAATGATCTTTTTCTTTTAGCTGAAAAAGAAATGAAAAGAATTGAAAAATCAAACGAAGATATTAGTAAATTTAAACCTTTAATTAAACTTTACGATAGAGCAGATATTATAAATGATATTGTTTAAGTTTTTCCAGTAGATGTCCCAGCAGATACAATAAATTTAGAAGCTTCCTCAAAACTCATATTTAGAAAAATCACATCTTCGATAGGAAACATAAGTAGAAAACCACTTGTAGGGTTCGGTGTAGTTGGAACAAAAACATTTATTAACTTTTGATTAGTTTTTTCTGCCATTTCTCCTTTGTTTTCTTTAGTTGCAAAACCCACTGCCCAAACACCTTTTCTGGGATATTCGATCAATACAACACTTTTTTTATCACTTTCCTTATTTGAGAAAGTCTCAGTCATTTGAAGAATTGCAGAGTATATTGTTCTTAAAAAAGGAATTTTCTTAAATAAGTCATCAATTAATTTTAAAACTCTTTTTCCTAAGAAGGATAAAGATAATCCTCCAACAAAAGTAATTAGAATAATTGATATTAAAATTTCTAATCCCGGAACAGCAAAAGGGAGATAACTATTTGGATTAATGTTCTCAGGTATTATTTTCGATGAAAGACCAATTAAAACTTTACTTAGATATAAAGTAAAACCAATTGGAATTAAAACAACTACTCCTGTAATAAAGTAGTTTCTAAGTATAAGTGTTAATGATTTTTTTTTTTTATTTTTAACCATTTGTTTATTTAAAACTTGAGTAAATTACAAAAGAAATAGCAAGAATAAATAAAAATAACAATATTTTATTATTTAGATTCATTGCAAAATATATTATCAATGTTGTACTAAAATGAATAGAAGAAAATTTTTATCTTACGTTGGTTGCGGTTGCTGTGGTTTTATCTTGAATTCTTGTGCTTCAGCTCCAATAACAAAAAGAAAGCAGCTTAAAATATATCCTGAGGCGGCGTTAAACAACCAAGCTGCTCAAATATACGAAAAAATTAAGATGAAAGAAAAAATGAGTGATGATACCAAATCTCTCAATCAAATAAGAGAAATTGGGAAAAAAATGGAAAATTCAATTAATGAATATTTTCATAGATCAAATCTTGAAAATCCAACAACAAACTTTGTTTGGGAATATATATTAATTGAAAATAAAAACATGAGAAATGCCTGGTGTATGCCTGGAGGTAAAATTGCTGTTTATACAGGAATGCTTGAAGTAACAAAAAACTCTGATGGTTTGGCAGCGGTAATGGGCCATGAAATTGCACATGCTGTTGCCAAACACTCTGTAGAAAGAGCCAGTAGAGGTCTTTTAGTTCAACACGGGTCTAAAGTTATAGATATTTTATCTGGCGGAAAGTTATCTCAACTAAACCGAACAATACCAGGAGTAAATACAGTTGACCTGCTAAAAAGATTTGGAATTATGAATCCTTTCAACCGAAAACAAGAGAGTGAGGCTGATTATTTGGGTATGATATTTTCATCATTATCTGGTTTTGATATTAGGGAAACGAGAAAGATTTGGGAAAGAATGCAAGAATTTAACAAGGGTAATACACCGCCAGAGTTTATGAGCACTCATCCGTCTGCAAAAAATAGAATAAAAAAAATAGACGAATGGACTAATAAGATAATATTAGAATATCCACCAATTAACATTTAGTAATGATAATGGTGAGCCGTGATGGACTCGAACCATCGACCCATTCCTTAAAAGGGAATTGCTCTACCAACTGAGCTAACGGCCCATATTTACGAAAAGTTTTATTTGTATACATAATAATTTGAATAATTCAAACAAGAATTTGTGAGACAAATATATACATCTATAATTTATCTATAAATCTATCATGAAAAGCATTAAAAGTACCCTCGCGAATATTTTTTCTTATAGCAGTCATTAATTCTTGATAAAAATTAATGTTATGTAAAGTAAGTAGCATAGATGCAAGTATCTCGTTAGTGTTGAATAAATGATTTAAATAGTTTTTTGAATATTTATTAAGGTTCAGATTTTCACAATTTTTATCTATTGGTGTATTGTCATTATGGTACTTATTATTTTTAAGATTGATTCTGCCTTCCCACGTAAAAGCTAACCCCGTCCTACCTGAACGAGTTGGTAGAACACAATCAAACATATCTATACCTCTTTTCACTGCACCTAAAATATCTGATGGTGTTCCAACACCCATTAGGTAATGAGGTTTATTTTCAGGAAGTTCTTCTTTAATACCATCTAAGACTGAAAACATTTCTTTTTGTGTTTCCCCAACAGCTAAACCACCTACTGCATAACCATCAAAGTCAATTTTAATTAACTCATTTAAAGATTTAAGTCTTAAGTCATTAAATAGACCTCCTTGAACAATCGCAAAAATTCCTTTGTGTGGATTTTCACCAAATGCTTTTTTTGAACGCTTTGCCCAGTTTAATGATAGTTGCACTGATCTTTTTATGAAATCGTAGTCATCTGTTTTTTTTGGACACTCATCCATGATCATTACAATATCAGAATTCAATCCTAATTGAATTTTGATACTTTCCTCAGGACTTAAAACAAATTTTTTCCCATCAACATGAGAATTAAATATTGCTCCCTTATCAAGATCAATTTTATTGAGTTTAGAAAGGGACATTACCTGAAAACCTCCTGAGTCTGTAAGAATTGGTAAGTCACAATTCATAAACTTATGTAAACCACCTGCATTTTTTATTCTCTCAACTCCTGGACGGATCATCAGATGATAAGTATTTGACAAGATTATTTGAGAACCAGTTTTTTTTATATCATCAATCGTACAGGCTTTAACAGTTGCTTGTGTGCCGACAGGCATAAATACGGGTGTTTCTATGTTCCCCCTATGAGTTTTTATTAAACCACATCTTGCAAATTTATCCTTTTCAAGAACTTGAAAGGCAAATTTTTTTAATGCCATCAAAAAATTATAAAGATTTAAAACTTATTATCTTATCTGGATCCGTAACAGAGCCATTATTATTTTCATCACCTCGTTTAATTTTATCAACGAATTCCATTCCTTCAATTACTTTTCCAAAAACTGTGTATTGCCTGTCCAAAAACGGAGCAGGTTTAAAACAAATAAAGAATTGACTATTAGCACTATTCGGATCAGATGATCTAGCCATAGACAATGTACCTCGTTCATGTGGAAGACTATTAAATTCTTGATTTAAATCTGGAAAATCTGATCCACCCATGCCTGCTCTTGATAAGTTAAAATCATTTGAATCGGATTTACCAAATTTCACATCGCCAGTTTGAGCCATAAACCCATCTATCACTCTATGAAAAACTACATTGTCATATTTTCCCGAATTCGCAAGATCTTTTATTCTTTTAACGTGATTAGGTGCTACATCTTCAAATAGTTCTATTTTTACATCTCCATCTTTAAGTTTTAAAATCATAATATTCTCCTCTGACATTGTTTGATTTGTTACTAAAAAAAAAATAATTAAGAAATTAAAAAATATTTTATTCATACTTTTTTTTTAATAATTTGATTGTACTTTTTGTTGTAAATTTATTAATATTTCCTTTCAATTTAACTATTTCTTTAACAAATTTTGACGAAATTATTTGATTCTCTACATCAGACATTAAAAAAATTGTTTCAATATTATTATTTAATTTTCTGTTCATTCCTGCTAACTGAAACTCATACTCAAAATCGGAAACCGCTCTTAGACCTCTCAATATAACATTTGATCTGTATTTTTTACATAATTCTGTGGTAAGAGAAGTAAAAGAAATCACTATGATTTTTTTTTTATTTAATTTGAGATCGTAAAATAATGCTTTTTTTATTATATCAATTCTTTCATTACTATCGAAGAGATAATCTTTATTAGCAACGTCAGAAACTGCTACCACTATTTTATCAAACAATTTTAGAGCTTTTTTTATTACATCTATGTGCCCATATGTTATCGGGTCAAATGTCCCAGGATAAATTGCTACTTTGCTCATCAGACTAAATTATCATCAATTTTACTGGCTGAAACAACTTTTTCTTCTCCTGATAATTTTATAATTCTAACTCCTTGGGTGTTTCTTCCCGCAGTTCTTATTTCTCTAGCAGCAACTCTTATAACCCTTCCTTTATTTGTTGAAATTAAGATTTCATCACCATCAAATACTGGAAAAGATGATGATATGTTTCCATTTCTTGAAGAATTTACAATTCCAATTATACCCTTTCCTCCCCGATTTGTGGTTCTATAGTCAACGTGTGATGTTTTTTTTCCATATCCATTTTCAGTGATTGACAAAATAAACTTTTCTTTTGCCTTTAATTCAGATTTATTATCGCTATTTTTTTTTGACCCTTTGTTGCTATGACTGTCAATTATAGATAGAGATACTATCTGGTCATTAGTAGCTAAATCAATACCTTTAATGCCTTTGGATGATCTGCCCTTAAAATTCCTTAATTTTTTTGACTCAAAACGAATACATTTTCCTAATTTAGTACTTAAAATTATGTCTTGATCCTCTTTACATATTTTTACACCTACAATTTTATCATTATTATCTAGCTTCATTGCAATTTTTCCTGCAGTGTTGATTGAAGTAAAATCCTCTAAACTATTTTTTCTTATTTTTCCTTGGGAGGTAGCAAAAACTATTTGATAATTTTTTACTTCAGAATCGTTCTCAGGAAAAGGCATTATAGAGCTTATTGATTGATGGCTTTTTAAAGGTAAAATGTTAAAAAGTGATTTTCCTTTTGAAGCAGCAGATCCCTCTGGGATTTTCCATGCTTTAATCCTATACACTAGACCTTCTGTTGAGAAAAACAAAACAGACGTATGGGTATTTACCGACAAAGTCTGTACTACAGAGTCTTCGTTTCTAGTTGTTATACCCGTTTTGCCTTTACCACCTCTTTTTTGTGTTCTTACGCTGTTTAATGATCCTCTTTTTATATAACCTTGTAAAGTGACGGTAATTAAAACAGATTGTTTCTGAATTGTTTCTTCAATATCATAATTTAAAATAGCATCGACTATTTTTGTTCTTCTAGGAAATGAGAATTTTTCTTTAATATTTTTAAGTTCCTCACCTATTACGTTGAGTAATTCTTTTTTTGATGAAATAATTTTTTTATATCTTGATATTAATTGTGATAATTTTTTAATTTCTAATTCAATCTCGCTAATACCTAGGGCTGTTAATTTTTGTAGTCTTAAATCTAATATTGCATCAACCTGAATTTCGGATAGTGAGTATAAATTTTTTGCTTTTTTAGTCTCAATTAAAGAAATCATTTTTTGTGATTTATTAATTTTCCATTTTGTATCTAAAATTAATTTTTTTGCGTTATCAGGATTTTTAGAGCCTCTTATAATTTTAATTATCTTATCTAAATTTTCAACAGATACGGATAAACCAATTAAAATATGTGCTCTCTCCTCAGCTTTTTTTAAATCAAATTTTGTTTTTTTTATTACAACATCTTCTCTAAATGTTAGAAAACTCGATAAGAAATCTTTTAGATTACAAGTTTGTGGTTTTCCATCTACGATTGCCAAAGTATTAAAGCCGAATGAGCTTTCAATTTGTGTATTTTTATATAATTGTCTTTTTACAGTTTCTGGTTCAACACCATTACGTAAATCAATTGAAACTCTAATACCTTCTCTATTTGACTCATCTCTAATATCTTTTATACCTTCGATTTTTTTTTCTCTAACAAGTTGAGCAATTCTTTCATTAAGTACAGATTTATTTACTTGATATGGTATTGATGTGATGACTAGTCTTTCTCTGCCATTTTTCAAATTTTCGATTGAAATTTCTCCTCTAATTTTAAATGAGCCCCTACCTTTATTATAACCTTGTTTAATCATGTCTTTACCAATGATTACTCCTCCGGTTGGGAAATCTGGTCCTGGGATCAGTTTCATTAAATCTTTAATCTTAATGTCTTTATTTTCAATTAAAGCTAAGGCTCCATCAATTACTTCTCCTAAATTATGTGGAGGAATACTTGTTGCCATTCCAACAGCTATACCACCAGCGCCATTAACTAACAGATTTGGATATTGAGCGGGTAGAACTGTTGGTTCTTTCTCTGTTTCATCATAATTACTTTTGAAGTTAATTGTGTTTTTTTCAATATCATCAATTAAAAATTGGGACACTTTAGAAAGTCTTGTCTCAGTGTAACGCATAGCAGCAGCAGGATCACCATCAATGGACCCAAAATTACCTTGGCCATCTACTAAAGGCAAACTCATTGAGAAGTCTTGAACCATACGCACTAGCGCATCATAAACAGATTGATCACCATGGGGATGATATTTACCAATTACATCTCCAACAATCCTAGCTGATTTTCTAAATTGTTTTGACCAATCATAACCACCTTTATACATTGCATAGAGTATTCTACGATGCACTGGTTTAAGACCATCCCTTATATCTGGAAGTGCTCGGCTAACAATGACACTCATTGCATATGAAAGATAAGATGAGCTCATCTCATCATGCATAGATATTAACTTAATATTTTTATCGTTTGGAATTTCAGATTTTTGCATAAAGATTAGAATGGAATTTCATCATCCATATCATTGGAGATTTGTGACAGATCGTCATTTTTTTGAGATGATTGTGCACTATCATTTGCTATACCACTAGAATTTCCGCCTCCCAGCATAGTAAGAGAAGAATTAAAACCTTGAATGACAACTTCTGTAGAATACTTATCTTGGCCAGATTGTTCATCTTTCCATTTTCTAGTAGTTAATTGTCCCTCAACATAAATTTGAGCTCCTTTTTTTAAATACTGTTGAACAACATTTACAAGTCCCTCGTTAAATACAACTATACGGTGCCATTCAGTTTTTTCTTTTTTTTCTCCAGTATTTTTATCTTTCCAGGATTGACTAGTTGCAAGACTTAGTCTCGCTACATTTTTACCATTTACCATTTGTTTTATCTCAGGATCTGCGCCCAAACGACCAATTAAAAGTACTTTATTTAAACTTCCAGCCATAATATTTTATTATTTGTCAAATTTATTATTTAGAATTATATCACAATTTAAGCTGAATATTAATTTTATTGAGTCAAAGCAACAAGAATTATGATTAAAAAGATAGTTATTAAGGGAGCTAAAGAACATAATTTAAAGAATATCTCTTTAGAAATACCAAAGGACAAATTTGTGGTAATTACGGGTCTTTCTGGATCTGGAAAATCCTCTCTAGCTTTTGATACTGTTTATGCAGAGGGTCAAAGAAGATATGTTGAAAGCTTATCTGCATATGCAAGACAATTTTTAGATAAAATGAAAAAACCAAATGTCGATCTCATTGAAGGTCTTAGTCCAGCTATATCAATAGAGCAAAAAAATACCTCAAAAAATCCAAGATCAACTGTAGCTACAGTTACAGAAATATATGACTACATGAGAGTACTTTATGCAAGAGCTGGAGTACCTTATTCACCATTTACAGGAAAACCTATCGAATCACAAACTGTCTCACAAATTGTTGATAAAATTAAACAATTACCAAAAAAATCGACAATTTATCTTTACGCGCCAATAGTAAGAGGGCGTAAAGGTGAATACAAAAAAGAAATTTTAGCTTTTAAAAAAAGAGGTTTTAGAAAAATAAAAATCGATGAAGTTTTATATGATATTGAAAAAATTCCAGAGCTAAATAAGAAGATTAAACACGACATATCTATTCTAGTTGACAGAATTATTCTTAATTCATCTTTAGGTAATAGATTGGCAGAAAGTATTGAAACATCTATAAATATAGCGAATGGTCTGTTGTTTGTTGAATATGAAGATGAAACTTTGCCTAAAAAATTCAGAAAATTAGAAAAAATAATTTTTTCGACTAAATTTGCTTGCCCAGAAAGTGGTTTTACAATTGAGGAAATTGAACCTAGGTTGTTCTCTTTTAATAGTCCATTCGGTGCCTGTGAGGAATGTGATGGAATAGGTATTAAGTTAAACGTTGACCCGAATTTAGTTATACCTAATGAAAAAAAAAGTATTGCAGATGGTGCGATAGAACCCTGGTCTAAAACAACTACTTTATATTATGCTCAAACTTTAGCGTCATTAGCTAAACACTATGATTTTTCTTTGGATGAAAAATGGTCTAAATTGCCTAAAAAAATCAAAGATATTATTCTTTATGGCTCTGATGACGATGAGATTAAATTCAATTATGACGATGGATATGAAAAATATTCATATAAAAAAACTTTTGAAGGTGTAATAAATAATCTTGAAAGAAGATACTTAGAAACAGACAGTGATTGGAAAAGAGAGGAAATTGCTCAATATCAATCCGACACAAAATGTGAAAGATGTAATGGCCACAGACTTAAGGATGAAGCTTTATGTGTAAAAATAGATGGTCTTCATATAAGTGAAGTATCAGAAAAATCAATTTTAGATGCGTCTCAATGGTTTGAAAACTTAAAAAGTAACCTAAATAAGAAACAACTAAAAATTGCTGAACATATTCTAAAAGAAATAAATGAAAGATTAAATTTTTTATTAAACGTTGGTCTTGATTATTTAACTCTTTCAAGAGAGTCTGGAACTTTATCGGGTGGTGAAGCACAAAGAATAAGATTAGCTTCTCAAATAGGATCTGGTTTAACTGGAGTTTTATATGTTTTAGATGAACCTTCAATAGGTTTACACCAAAAAGATAATGTAAAACTCATCAATGCTTTAAAAAGATTAAGAGATTTAGGAAACACAGTTATAGTTGTAGAACATGATACTGAAACAATGGAAAATGCTGACCATATAATTGATCTTGGTCCAGAAGCTGGAAATAAAGGGGGCAATGTTGTTGCAGAGGGAACTTGTAAAGAAATAAGTCAAAATGATCACAGTATAACTGGGAAGTATCTTTCAAAAAAATTAAAAATAAATGTACCATCTAAAAGAAGACTAGCAAAAAATGGAAGGTTTTTAGAAATTACTGGTGCAACTGGAAATAATTTAAACAATGTTAATTTAAAAATTCCTTTAGGAAGTTTAACTTGTGTCACAGGAGTTTCAGGAAGTGGAAAATCTACATTGGTATTACAAACATTATACAATGCTTTGAATCTAACACTGAACAATAATAAATCTAGAAAAATTCCAAAACCTTTTAAAGGATTTAAAGGCACAGAACTAATTGATAAAATTATTGACATAGATCAATCCCCAATAGGAAGAACTCCAAGGTCTAACCCTGCCACTTATACTGGGGCCTTTGGTCCGATAAGAGATTGGTTTACAAGTTTACCAGAGTCTAAAACAAGAGGTTATAAACCTGGAAGATTTTCATTTAATGTAAAAGGAGGTAGATGTGAAGCCTGTGAAGGTGATGGTGTTATAACTTATGAAATGCATTTTTTACCAGATGTTTATATCCAATGTGATGAATGTAAAGGAACTAGATATAACCGAGAAACACTAGAAATTAAATTTAAGGACAAAAGTATAGCCGATGTTTTAAATATGACTGTTGATGAAGGATGTGAATATTTTGAAAATATATCAAATATAAAAACAAAATTACTAACGCTTAAAAAGGTTGGTTTAGGGTATATAAAAATTGGACAACAAGCGACAACTCTTTCTGGTGGAGAAGCCCAAAGAATTAAATTGGCTAAAGAATTATCAAAGAGATCCACTGGGAGAACTATGTATATATTAGATGAACCAACAACAGGATTACATCAACATGACATAAAAAAATTGCTTGAAATTCTTCATACTTTTGTGGCTTTGGGTAATACTGTTGTAGTAATAGAGCACAATTTAGATGTTATTAAAACAGCAGATTATATAGTGGATATGGGTCCTGAAGGCGGAGTAAAAGGTGGAAAAATTATTGCAGAGGGGAAACCTGAGGAAATTTGCAAAGTAAATACAAGCTATACTGGTAAATTTTTGAAACCGTTATTAAAACATTGAAAAAGAAAATTATTAGAAATTTATCCAAAAAAAAAATTACTAAATTTTTATTATTAAGTGGTTTTATTTTTTTTTTATTAAAAGGTTTGGTTTGGTTGATTGTCTTTTTTATAGTAGGATTTAGTTTGCTTAATTGAGACTTATCAAATAGATTAATTGATATGAGTGAAGAATTAGATCAAAGTAATAATGAATTTAAAGTTTTTAGCTTATCTATGGAAAAATTTTCTATTTTTTATGGTTTTTTTTTAATTTTTTGGGGGATGATAGTTAGTTTTATAAGTGGAAGTGATTCTTTTACATCATATATTCCATCTTTTTTGGGTATTCCGGTTTTAATATTTTCTTATTTATCCATTAAATTTATTACTAAAAAAAAATTGTTTATGCATATTGTTGTTTTATTTGGTTTAGTTATTTTCATAGGTGGGCTTGATTTTTTTAGATCAGTTCTTTCTGGTGTCATCTTTGAAAATTTTTGGGGTGATATTTCAAAGTTAATGATGTTGTTAACAGGATTATTTTTTACATATCAATGTATTAAATCATTTATTCACTCAAGAAAAATAAGAGAAAAAATTAATTAGTCTAGTAAAGACTCAACAAATTCCCAATTTACCAAGTTATCAATGAACTTATCCAGGTATTCAGGTCTTCGATTTCTGTAGTCAATATAATATGAATGCTCCCATACATCGCATCCTAAAATTGGTTTCATTTTATCAACTAATGGATTTGCTGCATTAGCAGTTTTTGAGACAACAAGTTTACCATTATTTATTGATAGCCAACACCAACCAGATCCAAATTGAGTAATACCCGCTTGTTTAAATTCTTTTTTAAAATTATCAACACTTCCAAAATCTGAAACTATTCTTTTCTCCAATTTAGGAGGCATTTGTCCTCCACCATTTGGTTTCATACATTTCCAAAATAAATTATGGTTCCAATGTTGACTAGCATTGTTAAAAATTCCTATTTTCGAATTATCCTTAAAACTATTTAGAATAATCTCCTCGAGAGACATTTTGTCCATGTTCGTGTCCTTAACTAAATTAATTAGATTAGTTATGTAAGTTTGATGATGTTTACCGTGGTGTAAATCTAGTGTTTCCTCGGACATCAGAGGTGACAATCCATTGTTTGAATAGTCTAATTTAGGTAATGTAAAATTCATTGTATTTAATTAAATTATTAAATTATATTATAATAAATTATTAAATAGTATATACTTTTTTTATGTTAAAACTATTATCATCATTGTCTAAAACAGTTCATGCGTCTTTTGGACTTACTATAATATTGTTTTTAATATTATTTTTTTTAAATGGAGGTTTTGCTTTTGATAAGATTTTTTGGAGCTGGCTGTGTAGATTTGTCCATGTAACTGTAGCCATTATGTGGATTGGTTTGTTATGGTATTTTAATTTTGTTCAGATACCTAATATGAATAAAATACCTGATGAACAAAAACCTGCTATAGCAAAAATTATTGCACCAGCAGCACTATTTTATTTCAGGTGGGCAGCTTTTTTTACTATTTTATCAGGATTAATTTTAGCTCTACTCAATGGTTATCTATATGATGCCATGACTCTTAGTATAGCATCAGGCATTCCAAAACATACTTCAATAGGTATCGGAATGTGGTTAGGAGTGATTATGGCATTTAATGTTTGGTTTATAATTTGGCCAAACCAAAAAAGAGCTTTAGGAATAGTTGATTGTGAACCTGAACTTAAAGCAAAATCAGCTAGAACAGCAATGTTATTTTCGAGAACCAATACCCTGCTTTCTATACCCATGTTGTTAGCAATGGTAGCCGCACAAAATTTATATTAAACTTTATCGTCCTCTTTCAAAATAGTTTTCTGTGACACATTTAATCTAACCAATATTGTATTAGCAATATAAATTGAAGAATAAGTACCAAATATCACTCCAAAAATCATAGCAAGAGAAAAACCTTTCAGAATTTCGCCTCCAAAAAAGAAAATGGATAATAAAGCAAGTAATGTAGTAATAGACGTAATTAAAGTTCTTGATAAAGTTTCGTTAATTGAAACATTTGTGAGTTCAAAAATTTTTATATCTGAATATTTTCTTAAATTCTCTCGAACTCTATCAAAGATTACAACCGTATCGTTCATAGAATATCCGACAATAGTCAATACAGCAGCTATGATAGACAAATTTATTTCTAAACCCAATAAGGAAAATAATCCAAGAGTGACAATTACATCGTGAAATAAGGCTGCAATAGCTCCAAGACTAAATTGCCATTCAAATCTAATCCAAATATAAATTAACATCAATGTGAGTGCTACAGATATAGCTATAATTCCAGACCTTAATAATTCTTCACTTACTTTTGGGCCAACATTTTCAACTCTTCTAAAGTTAAAATTATTCCCAAAAGACTTATCTAAATTTATTCTTATTTCCTCAATTATTTTTTTGTTTTCATTATTTTCAAACTTAATTAAAAAATCTGTATCATTGCCAAAATTCTTAACGGACACGTCTCCCAAATCCATTTGATTTAAATTATCTCTTAATGATGACACGTTAATTTTTGTATCACTTGATCTTAACTCGATAAGTGTTCCTCCTTTAAAATCAATCCCAAAATTTAATCCTTTGAAAATGAGAAACAATAATGAAATCACAACCAAAGAAACTGATAATATGTTAAATTTGTTATAATATTTATTGAAAGCTATCATCTATATTAGTCCCTCTTTTTGTTTATTTTTTGAAACATAAATAACAGTTAATAATCTTGCTATAAAATACACTGAAAAAAGTGTTGTAAAAATTCCAACTCCCAATGTTAATGAAAAACCTTTAATTGGTCCAGAACCCATAAAAAATAGAATAATCGCTGCTAACAAAGTAGTTATATTGGCATCAAGTATGGCAGTTCTGGATTTAGTATAACCACTATCAAAAGCTATTAGATTGTTTTTTTCACTTCTTAATTCTTCTTTAATTCTCTCAAAAATTAAAACATTTGCGTCAACGGCCATACCAACGGTTAAGATTATACCCGCTATTCCAGGTAAGGTTAAAGTTGCTTCAAATATTGTTAAAACTCCAATTAAAAGAAATAAATTTATTATTAAAGCAATATTAGTTATTAAACCAAATACTTTATATTTTATAAAAATAAATAATATTACTAAAATAAAACCTATCGCTAAAGCAATCATTCCAGCATTTATTGAGTCTTGACCTAAATCTGGCCCAACAGTTCTTTCCTCAATAATATTTAAAGGAGCTGGTAACGCCCCTGATCTTAAAAGCAAAGCCAAATCTGTTGCTGATTGAAAAGTGAAACCACCACTAATTTGTCCAGAACCACTCGCAATAGTATCTCTAATAACAGGAGCACTAATTATTTTACCATCTAAAACAATTGCTAATTGCTTTCCAATACCTGTTGAGGTTGCTTTACCAAATCGCTTTGCACCTACTCTATCGAGAGTAAAAGAAACAACTGTTTCATTTGATTCTGTGTTCATTCGCGGTTGAGCATCTAATAAATTGTCCCCACTTAAAATTATTCTTTTACTTACAATTGATTCTTTGTCTTCATCTTCATATTTTAATTTCTCAGCTCCAAAAGAGTCATTGTTATTAGTTGTTATAAATCTAAAAGTTAAATTTGCAGTTTTGCCAAGTAATGTTTTTATTCTCATAGGGTCGTCCAATCCTGGTAATTCAACTAAAATTCTGTCGTTTCCTCTTTTAAGAATATTAGGCTCATTAGTACCAATCTCATCTATTCTTCTTCTAACAATTTCTAAAGCTTGATCCTGAGAAGATGTTTTAATCTCAACTAAACCTTGTCTAGAGAAACTTACCTTAAACATATTGTCTAATTTTGAAATATCAAATTGATGAGATTTAAATCTTGGATAATAAGGATTTAAATTACTATCCTCATTTGAAAATTCATCTAAAACAGTTTGTTTAAACTTTTCATCAACTGAGAAAGAGAGAATTTGATCCGAAAGATTTATATTCTTGATTCTTATTTTCTTATCTTTAAAAAAATTTTTAAGTGTTATTGTAAAATTTTGAAGTTTTTGTTCAATAATTGGAGCATTATCTATTTCTAATAAAAGATAAGATCCACCTTGAAGATCTAAACCAAGATTTATCTTTTTATTTAAAAAACCATCTTTGGAATAAAAAAAATTAGATAATGCAATTATAATAAAAAATAAAGATGCTAGCGAAATAAAAAGAATTCTTAATTTTGAAAAATATAACACTTTATTTCAACAAAATTTATTTTTTTATTTCTTGGGAATTCATTAAACTTTGAATACCAGTACCTCTGATAACCTCAACAGTTACATTGTCTGCAATTTCAATCTCTACTTTATCATTGTCAACTATTCTTATAATAGTTCCAGTAATTCCACCAGAAGTGACTACTTTGTCACCCTTTTTAAGATTTTCTACCATTGCTTTATGCTCTTTAACTTTTTTTTGTTGTGGTCTAATCAAGAAAAAGTAGAAGATAACAAAAATTAGTATTAAAGGTATAAATTGACCTATTCCTGAACTTTCCATAAAACTCCTAAATAAAACAGAATTTTTATACTATCTAAACAACTAAAACAACTTTAATTGAGTGAAATTTTTTCTAAATTATTCATATAGGGTCTCAATATTTTTGGGATCTTTATTGAGCCATCCTTTTCTTGATAATTTTCTAGAATGGCAATTAAAGTTCTCCCTATCGCTAAACCACTGCCATTTAAAGTGCCTAAATAGAGAGTTTCGTTATTTTGACTCTTATATCTAGCTTTCATTCTAATTGCTTGAAATGTAGCACAAGATGAACAAGAAGAAATTTCCCTGTATCTATTTTCTGAGGGTATCCAAACTTCTAAATCATAAGTTTTTTCTGCACTAAAACCTATATCTCCACTACATAAAATTATTTTTCTGTAGGGTAGTTCTAAAAGTTCTAGAATGTCAGTTGCGCAATTAGTCATTCTTTCAAGTTCATCTAAACATTTTTCTTGTTCAACTATACTTACCATTTCAACTTTGTAGAATTGGTGTTGTCTAATCATTCCCTTAGTATCTTTACCATAGCTTCCTGCTTCCTTTCTAAAACACGGTGTCGATGCTACAAATCTCATAGGAAGTTTCTTATGATCTATAATTTTATCCCTTACAATATTAGTTAAAATAACTTCTGCTGTAGGAATTAAAAATTTTCTCTCATTAGCATCATCAAATTTAATTTCAAATTGATCATTTTCAAACTTTGGAAGTTGGCCTGTGCCAAACATAGTACTCTCAGAAGCTAACAATGGTGGTGAAATTTCTTTATAACCATTCTTTGTAACATGTAAATCTAACATAAAATTTGAAAGAGCTCTTTCTAGAAGAGCTAATTTATCTTTTACAAATACAAATCTTGATCCAGTTGTTTTAGTAGCAAGATCAAAATCTAGCATACCAAGATTTTCTCCTAATTCGTAGTGAGACTTTGGGGTAAAAGCAAATTTTGGTAATTTACCTGATTTTAAAACTTCAATATTATCATTTTCATCTTTGCCAATAGGAACATCTGGGTGAAGAATATTTGGTATATTAGATAAAATTTCATCTAAATCAAATTTAACTATTTTTTGTTTTTTTGATATTTCATCTATTGATAATGAAATTTCTTTTGATTTAGAAAAAAGAGATTTATTTTTAGATTTTGAAATTTCTTTTTTCTCTCTTTCTAAAATTTCCTTTTTTTGAATTAAATCTCTATTTTGCGAATCTAGATTTTTAAGTTTTTCAAAATCTATGTCTATAGATCTTTTTTCTAATTTTTTTTTAAAATTATCAAAATTCTTTCTAATGTCTTTTAAATTATGCATCAAAATTTTTTAAATCTTTATTCTCTATAAACTTTACAGAAAAAATAGATAATTCATATAAGATTAATAATGGTATGGCTAAGCCAATTTGTGTAATTGGATCAGGTGGTGTCAACAATGCTGCTGCTGTAAATATTATTACAACAACATACTTTCTTCTCTTTTTTAAAAAAATAGAATCAACTAATCCTACTCTTGCTAGCAAACTTAACACGACAGGTAACTGAAAACTTATTCCGAATGCAAAAATTAGTTTCATTACTAATGAAAGATATTCATTTACTTTCGCTTCTAATTGGATTGGCAGACTAGTCGATAAACCAGAGCTCTCGAATGAAATAAAAAATTTTATAGCTAATGGCATTATTAAATAATAAACCAACATTCCACCGAGAAAAAACAAAATTGGGGTTAGTATTAAGTAGGGTAAAATTGCTATTTTTTCATGTTTATAAAGACCTGGTGCAATAAACTTCCATAATTGAGTTAGCATAAAAGGAAAGGTGACAAAGAAAGCTGTAAAAAAAGAAATCTTTAGATATGTTAAAAAAGTTTCCTGCAGAGCTGTAAAAATTAATCTTCTGTTAGACCCGTCATCTTTTACTGCTTTAGCGAAAGGCTCAACTAAAAAACCGTATAAATGTTCTGCAAAAAAATAACATCCAATAAAAAATATAAAAAGAAAAATTAACGTGTGTATTAGTCTTTTTCTGAGTTCTACTAAATGACTTGTAAAACTAGTATCTTGATCATCACTACTCATCTTTTTTTTCTTTTTTATTTTCTATTTCATTTTCATCAATATCAATATTTGAAACTTCGCTTTGGATGTTATTGATATATCTTTTTGCTGTTCCTATCCACGAACCAACCTTTTTTAGCATAATTGGAAAATCTTTTGGTCCAAGAACAATAATTGCGATTGCAACAATTATTAAAATCTCAAACCAACCAATTGTAGGCATGTGATTTATTCTTTTTTATTTGAATCTTGATTTTCGTCAGAAATATTTTTTGGCTCGTTGTCCTCAGTAGTATCTGAGGCCATTCCCTTCTTAAAACTTTTTATACCTTTTGCTACATCTCCCATTAGGCTTGATATTTTGCCTCTTCCAAATAATAATACAACAAGTATAACTACAATAGCTATCTGCCAAATTCCAATGCTCATAATCAACTTATATACTTTTTATTAATAATTTAAAAGTATCTTTTTTTTATCTAATTTTAATTTATGATTTATTTATTTTCTTCAGAATCTAGAGTGCTGTGCAACATTTCATCAATATTTGAATAAATATCATCTTTTTTATCATCCTGTTTTTCTCTATAAAATTTTCCAGTTCCAAAAATTGCACTATCTATATTGGTATTATCAATCAAGCCAGCAGCCCCAAGTTCATCTACAGTTGGAAGATCCGATAGTTTTTGTAAATTAAAATGACTGAGAAAGTCATCAGTTGTAACATATAAAATCGGCTTTCCAGGAATATCTTTTCTCCCACCAGGCTTCACCCAATTTAATTCCATTAATATCTCTAATGTATTAGTTCCAAAGGCCACTCCTCTTATTTCTTCAATCTCAACTCTAGTTACTGGTTGGTGATATACAATTATAGCTAATGTCTCTATTGCTGCTTTAGATAATTTTTTTTCAATTGTTTTTTCGTGTATCATCAAATTAGATAAATGAGGTGAAGTTCTAAAAGACCATTTTTTTGATATGCACACTAAATTTATTCCTCGAGATGAGTATTCAGATTGTAATTTTTTTAAAACTTTTTCAACATCGGTTTTTTTTGAAATCTTACTTTCAATTGTATCAATAGTTAATGGCTCAGCAGCAGCAAAAATTATAGCTTCAATTTCTTTTTCTATAGAGGACAAATTAGTTGGAAAATTTATAATATTATTTTTTTTTTTAATTTTCTTTTTAATCATTTAATTTCTTTTATAAAAATATCTTCAAATAAATTTTCTTGTTTAATCTTTATGTTACCTTCTTTAGCGAGTTCTAACGATCCAGCAAAAACACCTGCTTTTCCTGTTTTTTTATATTTTGATCCATCTTTAAAATTTTTCGGTATTAAATCATCCAATTTTTTCCAGTCCATTAATTTACCAAAAAAGTTTTTTATAACCTTTATACCTTCTTCTGTCGTCATGACAGGTAATTTAGGAATACTTACTCTTTGAAAATCTTTTATCATCAAAATTCTTGAATATGTTTTCAATAATTCATATAAATTTAATTTATACTCACTATTATAAATTGGTTTTAACCCAGCCTTCATTCCTCTTATTCTTATTTCTCTACCTAACCTTTTCCTTTTTAACATTTGTTCAGATAATAGTCTTATAAGTTCTAATTTTTTTAATTGTAATTTTAATTTTTCAGCGACTTCTTGAACTTTAAATTCCTCTTCTGGATCACCTGGTAATAGTAATTTTGATTTCAGATAAGCCAACCATGTTGCCATTAATAAGTACTCTGAAGCAATTTCTAAATTTAAATTTTTCTCTTTTGTAATAAACTCATGAAACTGATCAGCTAATTTTGTGATTGAAATATCTTCTAAATTTACTTTTTGTGCTTTAGCAAGGTCTAATAATACTTCAAGTGGCCCATTATAATTATCAATTTCCACTTTAAACAATTCAGAATCATTTTTTAACATTAAGAAATATTAGCCTAAAATTTTATAAAATTGTGATGTTTTTTTAATAATAAATTTATTAATAATTGGTGAATTTTTTCCAACAATCAGCATCTCTCTATAATTTCCATTACAATGTAATGCGATATTACAACCAGATTTAAACGTATTAATTGTATTTTTCTTTAAGTCTCCTTTAAGACTTTTCATTGACAAGTCATCTGATATCAGAATTTTTTTAAATCCGATTTTATTTCTAATTAATTTAATTAATTTTTTTGAGTGAGTAACAGTATTTACAGCATCAATCTTTTTAAAAATTATATGTGCAGTCATAGCAAAAAAAGATTTTTTGTTTTTGAATGGAAAAAAATCTTTCTTGTTTAAATATTTAATATTCTTATCAATAGTTGGTGTAAAATGATGACTATCGACTTTAGATAGACCATGACCTGGAATGTGTTTTATTACTGTTCCAATGCCATTTTTATGAAAATTTTTGATGCAATAATCACCAATAATAGAGACAATTTTAGGATTATTCGAAAACGATCTGTCCCCAATAACGTTAGAGGCATTTTTGATTCTTAAATCTAAAACTGGAACAGTATTTATATTTATACCTAGAGATTTTAATAAATATGATGTTTTGTCAATAAACAATTTATAAATGAAAACAAATTCTTTAAAATTTTTTTTAAATCTTTTGCCAAAATATTCTGAGGTCAAATTATCGAAAGAAATTATATTATCTAGTCTGTTTATACGTCCGCCTTCTTGATCAATCAAAATTGGATAGTTATTATCATTAAATATTTTTCTTATAGATGTAGTTAATTTTATAGTCTGCTGTATGTTTTTAATATTTCTACTAAATAAAATTACACCCCAGGGTTTATATTTTTTTAAAAAGGATATTTCTTTTGACAAAAGACGTATTGATTTTATGCCAACTATAAATGATCTTCTATTTTTCATCTGTCTCTAATAATTTCCAAAAATTAAATTTTTTCTTTTTTTTGGTATTTGATTGTTCAACATATTCAATAATATCTTTAGTATCATCCTCAAGTATTGGTATTTTTTTTGAATAAACCTTTATTTTTTTGTCTATTTCATTAAATGACCTATAAGATTTTTTTTTATTCATGTCAGAGAAATAATATTTTCCTGTAAAAAAAATAAATAGAAGAATTATCAAGATAAAAATGAAATATTTAATTTCTTTTATCATCACATTTTTTCAGGTGTAGAGGCGCCAATGATATTCATTCCAGTCTTAATCACATTTGAAATAGCTTTTAAAAAAATTAATTTGTCATCTGAAATTTGTTTTTTTTCATCAATAAATCTTTTCTTTGGATTGTCTCTACCCAAATTCCAATACGAATGAAACAGAGATGCAAGCTCATGTAAATAAGTCGGTATCCTATGTGGCTCTAACTTACTACAAGAGGTATCAATACATTTTGGCCACTCAGATAATTTTTTGAGAATTTTAATTTCGTCATCTGTATATTTAAAATTATTTTTAATGGTATTAAAATCCGAATTTATATTATTATTAGTATTTCTAAAAACTGAAGCTATTCTAGCATATCCATACTGGACGTAATAAAGTGGATTATCTTTAGTTTTTTTAATTATTTCATCAAAATCAAAATCTAATTCAACATCACTACTACGACTTAACATAATAAATCTCGTTGCATCCTTACCTACTTCATTAATCAAATCATCTAAAGTGATATAGTCACCTTTTCTTTTTGACATTTTAAATGGTTTTTTATTCTTTATAAGTTTTACAAGTTGACTTACTTTACAAATTATTTTTTCGCTTGAGTTTGATAAAGCTTCGACTGAGGAAGATATTCTTTTTATATATCCAGCATGATCAGATCCTAATATATTAATTAAATAATCATATTTTCTATCTAATTTATTTTTGTGATAAGCTACATCGCTTGCAAAATAAGTCCAACTACCATCAGTTTTTTGTAAAGAACGATCCTTATCATCACCAAAATCAGATGATCTAAAAAGTAATTGTTCACGTTCTACCCAATTTTGACTTCCTTCATAGGATGGAGCCTTAATTTTTCCTTTATAAACAAATTTATTCTTTTTTAGATAATCAATGACTTTTTCAACTTCTCCATTTAAAACTAAATCTTTTTCACTAATGAAATTATCGTGGATGATGCCTAGAGTTTTAAGATTTTCTTTAATTAGTTTTAAAGCCTCATTTACTGATAAGACTGTCAATTCTTCATATATTTTTTCAAAATTTTCAAATTTTAATTTCTTATTTGAATTAATTATATTATTCGCAAAGTTTATTAAATAATCTCCAGGGTAAAGGTCTTCGTCTTCTAAAGGGAAAGGCTCATTAAAAATAATTTCTCTAATTCTATAATAAACAGACTTAGTAAAATTTTTAATCTGATTTCCGTAATCGTTTATATAATATTCTTTTGTTACTTTATGATTGTTAAATATTAAAATATTAGCAATCACATCACCCAAAATAGCACCTCTACAATGACCTACATGGAGAGGGCCAGTGGGGTTAGCTGATACGAATTCTATTAGATAGTTACTCTTTTCTTCTTTTTTATTAATTCCAAAAGTTTTAGAATTTTTAATTATTTCATTAAGAAAATTTGTCCAAAAAATAGTTTTATATTTAACATTAATAAAACCTGGTTTTACAATTGATATATCCTCTATTAAATCATCCTTTTCTTTTAATGGAGTAATTAATTCCTTAGCTAAGTCCATTGGGGATTTTTTATTTATTTTTGATAAAAACATAGCGGCATTAGTTGAAATATCACAATCAAATTTTGGTGGAGGTATCTCAGCTGTTATTCCATTTAAATTATCGGGTAAAATCAAATTATTTTTTTTAGATAACTCTAATAAAGTAATTTTTATTTTTTCTAACAATTGATCAAAAATATTCATTTTATATTATTGTAAAGTTTAATTGCATATCTATCTGTCATTCCTGATATAAAATCTGAAATTCCTCTAAATTTATCATTAGAGAATTGATTTTTTGAAATAAATTTTTCTGGGTTTTTACTTATTTTATTAAATAATTTTTTTATAATCAATTTTCCTTTATTATTTTTTGCAAGTACTTTTTTATTATTATACATTTTTAATTTTAAAAAAAATTTTATTTCATTGTCAGATAGTTTAATTTTATCAGAAAAATCAACAATAAGATCTGATGTCTTATTGATGTCTTTTAATGAATTTATTTTATAATATTTGATATTATTTTTCGTATTATTTATTAAATCTTTTATCATTAAATTTATTGAGTCTCTTATTATCTGGTATACCGCAATTTTATAATTTTGTTTATTAATCTTATTCTTGTATTTTTTAAAAATTTCTTTAAAAAAATTAATTTCGACTAACTCTTCTAGTTTAAACAAATTTGCGTTTAATCCATCTTGAATGTCATGATTATTATAAGCAATATCATCAGATATTGCAGAAATCTGAGCTTCTAAAAAAGGAAAAGTTTTAAAATTTATAAAATTCTTAAACTTTTTTACGCCAACTAAATTATCTAATAAATCTAAATTATTAACTGGACCATTATGTTTCAACAAACCTTCTAATGTTTCAATGGTCAGATTTAAACCATTAAAACTTAAATATTTATTTTCTAAAAACATTACAATTCTAACAGTTTGAAAATTATGATCAAAACCTCCATAATTTTCCATACATTCATTTAATGCATCCTCTCCTGCATGTCCAAAAGGTGTGTGACCTAAATCGTGAGTAAGACTAAGAGTTTCAGCTAAGTCTTCATTTAAATTTAGATAACGTGCAATAGACCTTGCAATTTGAGATACTTCCATTGAATGCGTTATACGAGTTCGATAATGATCACCCTCTGTATTTACAAACACTTGAGTCTTATGTTTTAATCTTCTAAACGAGGCGCTATGTATAATTCTATCTCGATCTC
Source organism: uncultured Pelagibacteraceae bacterium (assembly GCA_902616645.1). Taxonomy (GTDB): domain Bacteria; phylum Pseudomonadota; class Alphaproteobacteria; order Pelagibacterales; family Pelagibacteraceae; genus Pelagibacter. Next base: position 125,543 of record CACMTO010000001.1, on the reverse strand, counting down.
TTTGAAATGGAGATCGATATTTTGAGGGTGTTTCGTAAAATATTCTACCTTTGCTTTTGAATAGTCCTAACTTTGAGTAATTTTTCATCCTTTAAAATATAATTTTTAGTATTATATTACTAATACCAGTGATCAATTATGATTAAAGAAATTAAATTTACCGATAAAGCACTAAAACAGATCAATGTTCTTTTATCTAAAAAAGATAAAGGCTCTTTTTTTAGAATCGCTATCAAAGGTGGTGGTTGCTCGGGTTTTCAATACGAATTTACTTTTGACAAAGAAAAAAATGATGACGATTTAAATTATCAAAATATTTTAATTGATAAAACTTCAGCAGATTTACTTAAAGGATCAGAAGTTGATTATGTCTCTGAATTAATTGGTGAGCAATTTAAGATTAATAATCCACAAACCAAGTCATCTTGTGGTTGTGGTGTCTCCTTTTCACTTTAATGATAATCTCATCATGGAATGTAAATTCTGTTAGAGCTAGGATTGAAAATATAAAAAGTTATCTCTTAAAATATAAGCCTGATATTTTGATGATGCAGGAAATCAAAACAGAGGACTTAAATTTTCCTTATGATGATTTTTCATCTATGGATTACGAGAGCCACGTATTTGGTCAAAAAAGTTATAATGGCGTAGCAATTATCTCGAAAGGGAAATTAAAGAACATCAGAAAAGATCTAATTAAAGATAAATTAAAACAATCAAGAATAATTTCTGCTGAAATTGAATATAAGAAAAAAAATATCCAATTAATCAATATTTATACTCCTAATGGTAATCCAGTCGACACTGAAAAGTATGATTATAAAAAAAAATGGCTCAATGACTTAATTAAACAATTAAAAAATTTAAATAAAAAAAATCAAAATATTATTTTAGCTGGAGATTTTAATATAATACCATCAGCGGAAGATGTATATAACCCAAAAAGTTTTGAAGACGATGCCTTGTTTAGATTAGAGATAAGAAAAAAATTAAGAGAAATTATTAATTTAGGATTTAATGATGTCTATAGACATTTTAACGAAACTAAAGAAGGTTATACTTTTTGGGATTATATGAGAGGTGCTTGGCAAAAAAATAACGGAATGAGAATAGACCATTTTTTAGTTTCAAATTCTCTGATAGATAAAATTAAAAGTATCAATATCAATAAAGATCCTAGAGGACGAGAAAAGCCATCAGACCACACTCCTATAGAAATGACTTTAGCTTAACAACCTTTAAATGATTTTGACATGTTGCCAATCAAATCAAAATATAAATTTTTTCCCGGATCAAGTGTAGCTCCTAATGGATCTATAACACCTGTTGCAACATTAGTATCTTTTGCTACAGCTTTAATTATATCAGGATTAAATTGAGGTTCAGAAAATATACAACTCACTTTATCATGTTCAATTACTTCTCTGATCTCAGCTAATTGTTCAGCACCAGGCATAACGTCCGTATTTACTGTAAATGCTCCAAGAATATTTATACCAAATCTTTTTTCAAAGTATTGATAAGCATCGTGAAAAACTATTGATTTGAAATCTTTGTTTAATTCAGATTTAACTTTCTTAGTTAGTTTATCTAAATCTTTATGAGCTTTTTTTAAATTTGCTTTATATTTTGCTTCATTTTTTTGATCATTTTCAATTAAGTGATCAGCCATTTCACTTAAAATTATTTTTGCATTCATTGGATCAAGCCATATGTGTGGATCAAATTCTCCGTGAGCATGTCCCTCGTGCCCATGACCATGGTCATCGTGATCATCTTTTTTATGACCTTTTTTATCGTGACCGTGTTCATCATGGCCATGTTCTTTTTCTTTTTTATCATGATCGTGATCATCATGATCGTCTTCTTTCTTAGCATGATCGTCATGATCATCTTCCTTATGCCCATGATCGTCATGACCTTCAAAAATATTTCTTTCTCTAAATTTAAGTTTAGTTAAACCTTTAATTTCCATTAATTCGATTTTTTCAGCATCTTTTGCAATTGTTTTTAATGGTTTCTCTAAAAAGGTTTCGATATCCTCACCTACCCAAAATATAATATCTGCATTTTGTATCATTTTTGCGTGTGATGGTTTAAGTGCAAATCCATGTGGGGAAGCATAACCATCAACAATTAAATCTGGTTTACCAACACCATCCATTAGATAACTTGCAAGCGAATGGATTGGTTTTATTGCTGCAACTACTTTAATCTCAGCGTTTGCTGGTGCAAATATTGTTAAGAATGATAATAGTGATAGGATTAATGGTAATTTTTTTAAGTTTTTCATATGTTGTATATTTAAATTGTTATAATATAACACCATGTAATAATATAACAATTATTAGTCAAGAAAAAAAATGAGCACTGATCAAAATATATTGGTAAAATTAAACGATGCTGGTTTACAGTTGAATAACAAATGGCTAGTCAAAGGTGTTTCACTACAGGTTGAAAAAGGAAAAATAGTTACTCTGATAGGTCCAAATGGATCAGGAAAAAGCACAACAGCTAAAATTGCTTTAGGTATTTACAAAAAGATTGATGGTTCAGTTGAAAAATACACCAATAGAGTTGGATATGTTCCACAGAAAATTTCAATTGATTGGACGTTACCGCTAAGAGTAAATGATTTCATGATGTTAACAGAAAGTCTTAATAAAGAGACAATAGATGAAGCTTTATCTTTAACTGGTGTCATTCATCTGAAAGACAAAAATTTGGGAGATTTATCAGGTGGTGAATTTCAAAGAGTACTACTTGCTAGAGCCATATCAAAAAAACCTGATCTATTAGTACTTGATGAACCGGTGCAGGGAGTAGATTTTACTGGTGAAATAGCTTTATACGAACTAATTAAGAAAATTTCTGATGAATTAAGTTGTGGGATCTTATTAATTTCACACGACTTACATACAGTTATGAGTGCAACAGACCATGTTGTTTGTTTAAACGGCCATGTTTGTTGCTCAGGGTCTCCAATAGATGTTGCAAAAAACAATGAGTATAAAGCTTTATTTGGAGAGCAGGCTTCTCAAATATTGAGTAGATATGAGCATAAGCACGACCATATTCATACAGATGAAGGTGAAATTAAAAAAAATTAGATGTTTGATGATTTTTTTATAAGAGCTTTAGTAGCTGGAATTGGAGTTGCTTTTGTAACAGGACCTCTTGGTTGCTTTGTCATATGGAGAAGATTATCTTATTTTGGTGACACCTTAGCTCACTCTGCTCTATTGGGAGTGACATTAGCTTTTACTATGGAATTTAATATTGCTATTTCAGTATTTATTATTTCCTCGATGATAGCTTTAATTTTGATTCAACTTCAGAAAAAAACGAATTTACCAGGTGACGCTTTGCTGGGTCTTCTAGCTCATTCATCTCTGGCAGTTGGACTTGTTGTGATTGGTTTTTTAACATTTATCAGGTTTGATATTATGGGATTATTATTTGGAGATATTTTAGCAGTTTCGGTTGATGATTTATTGATAATATGGTTTGGAGGAGGATTAATCCTTTTAGTTCTAAAATTAATTTGGAAGCCTTTATTCGCTTCAACAGTAAATTATGAACTAGCGGAGGCAGAAGGATTAAATCCGGATAGAGCTAAAGCTATATTTACAATTTTAATGGCAGCAATCATCGCTATTTCAATTAAAATGGTTGGATTACTATTAATTACTGGAATGCTGATTATTCCTGCTGCAATGGCAAGAAATTTATCATCAAGTCCACAAAGTATGGTTATCTATTCAATTATAGGAGGATTGTTATCTGTAATTATAGGATTATTCACATCTTTAGAGTTTAATACATCTTCGGGTCCATCAATTATAACAGCAGCTTTATTATTATTCATACTTTCATTATTTAAAATAAAAAAATCTATTAAATTGAAAAATTAATGAGGAATCTGTAAAATGAAAACAATGCATAAAGAACATACTCTCACAAAAAATCAGCAAATTATTTTTGATTTAATTGATAAATCTCCTGAACCAATGAAAGCTTATTCAATCCTTTTTAATGTTCAAAAAAAAGGTATTAAAGCTCCGTTACAAGTTTATAGAGCATTAGATAAGCTAGTTGAAATAGGAAAAATTCATAAAATTGAAAGTCGAAATGCCTTTATTGCATGTCATAATTCAAGCTGCCAGGTATCAAAAGCTACTGCATTTTCAATCTGTGAGATTTGTGAGAAGATAACAGAAATCAGCAGTGCAAGTCTCTCTAAATACTTAGCTAACTTCAAAGACAAAGATGGTATGAAATATAGTAAATACAATCTTGAGTTTTTTGGATTATGTAAAAAGTGTAGATAATCCTTTATTTTAATAAATTCTTAACATAACTGAAATAATAATAACGAAAGGAAATTTTATGTTTATAAAAAAATATCTAAAGTGGATCAGTACGTTTCTAGTTTTAGTGGGAATACTTCTTACAAATTTAAATATATATCCATTAAATATATATTTTCATGGATTGGGAGTTGTTGGATGGACCATTGCTGGATTTATTAGCAAAGATAAAGCAATCTTAACAAACTTTGGATTACAAATTCCATTGTTTGTAATTGGTATTTATAAAGTTATTTTTTAAATGAAGAATATATTGTTCGTATGCACAGGTAATTCAGCAAGAAGTATTATTGCTGAAAGTATAATAAATAACGAGTATGACGATTTGTATAAAGGTTTTAGTGCTGGGAGTAATCCAACAGGAAAAATTAATGAAGATGTGAAGAATTATTTATTATCAAAACATTATGATCTTTCAAATTATAGATCTAAAAATTTTAATGAGTTTATTAATGGTCAAATTAAAATGGATTATGTTATTACAGTTTGTAATAATGCCAATAATGAAGTCTGTCCCATTTGGCCAAATAAAGATCAGATAATTCATTGGGATATAGAGGATCCTGTTAAATTACTTAATGAAACAAACGACTTAAATAAAAAAGATGAAATAATAGAAAAAGTTTACAATAATATTCATAAAAGAATAAAGGAATTACTTTATGAAAAATAAAAGCCGCTATTTTCTTGCTGAACTATTAGGAAGTTGTTTTTTAGTAATGATTATTGTTGGTTCAGGTTTAATGGCTGAAAACTTAACTAATGATGTTGCTGTGATGTTAATTGCTAATACTATAGCAACAGGAGCAGGTTTATTTGTGCTTATTACAGTTTTTGCTGATGTATCAGGAGCTCACTTTAATCCATTTGTAAGTATCGCAATGGCAATAACGGGTAAATTAAAAAAGAAACTATTACCCTACTATATCATTGCTCAATTGGTTGGTTGCTTAATTGGTGTTGGTTTAGCTAATTTCTTTTTTGAACATGAAGTTTATGAATTGTCTACTAAATCAAGAGATGGAATTTACATACTCACATCTGAGGTAATAGCAACATTAGGGCTTATAATTATAATTTTTGGGTCTATGAAGTCGGGCAAAATTGCTGTTGCTGCTAGTGTTGGTCTTTATATTACTGCTGGTTATTGGTTTACTTCTTCAACTTCTTTTGCAAATCCTGCGGTTGCTATTGCTAGAACATTTACAGAATCTTTTACTGGTATTAGTTATTTAAATACTCCTTATTATATTTTAGCTGAGCTTATTGGAATGTTAATTGCTGTACTTATTGTTAAAAAGTTATTTTTAGAAAAAAATTGAAAAATATAAAACTTACCAATCGAATAAGTTTAATTAACAAAAAATTTAAAAAAAAAGAGTTTTATCATTATCTTAAAACTTCTAATCTTTCATTAGTAATACCTAAGATTAAAGACAAATATGTAGTAGTTTCCCAAAAAAGAGTTCCAATTAATAAAATTAATTACGAGTTTCCTTCTGGCATAGTGGAAAAAAAGGAAACAACTCTCCAATCAGCATATAAGGAATTAAGAGAAGAAACAGGATATAGATCAAGATCAAAATTGACTAAAATAATAACTTTTTATAATGAACCTGGAAGACTAACTACTAAAATTACTGGTTATTACACAGAAGACTTAATTAAAATTTCGAAACCAGAACAAGGTATTAGAATTCATCTTTTTAATCAAAGAGAGATATTTAAATTAATATTAAATCAAAAATTCAATAATAGTTCTCATATAGCAATGTTTTTATATCTAATAACAATTCTTGAAAATCTATAAACCATAGGTTGTATCAAAATATCTTTTTTATTTAAGGATAATATGATTAAATTAATTTCAAATAATTCGGAGGCAGTAATGAGAAAAAAACTAAAAAAAAATGAAAAGAAAAAAATAAAGATATTAAGATCAATTGATAAACTTAAAAATAAAATAACAGCTAAAGAAAAAAAATTATCAAGCCTTAATATTAAAATTGCTGGTCTAGAAAAAAAGGTTGCAGAAAAAAAAGCAAAAAAAATTGCTAAGAAGAATGCAGAGCAATCTCCTGCATCTATAAATAATTAAATCCAAATCATCTTTCTCCCTTCTCATTTAAGAGAAGGAAGAAAGTAGTTAATTAACAAAATTTAAACGAGGGAAGAAGTAAGAATAGTTTAAATTTATAATTAAACTACAAAGATTAAGTTACAGAAATATTTACTTATTATTAAAGTTTAATTAATTTAGGTTATTTTGAATTATTTGAATAAATTATTCTTGGCTCTAAAAATAATTCTCTAGCAAGAGCTTTAAATCTTTTAGTAACTTGTTTTGAGATTATTTCTTGATGTTGTGATGGAATTTTTAAAAATACAGCATTACCTCTTTTATACAATTTAAACTCTTCAAGAAATATCGTAGATATCGAGGTCAATGATTGTGAAAATCTCAATGCTGCTCCAACTTGTTTGCTTGAAAAAATTTCATTATTATTTAAAAAAGTTAGATACTCCATCTTTGGATTATACTTGATACTACAGTACCGCCAATAACATGACAAAGCTAATTGTATTCTTTCTTTATGAGTCAATCTAAGAAAAGGAGTATTTATTGTTTCTTGAAATACCAATTCAGCTTTTTGAAATGCTCCTAATCCCCAATCCATATGACTTAATACACATGCCAGATATAATAATTTCTTATTAAAATGTTCATTGCCTTCAAAAACTGGCTGAATAAAATCATAATATTTTTTATAGTTCGATCCTAGATCACCTCTTTTTTTTGCAATATTCTCAAGTGCTTTATGAAAAATTTCTGATTCTTTTACATCTTTAAAATAGTCAATTGATAAAGAACCTTCACGCAAACCGCTTATAGAACAAATTATATTTCTTGGATTTGTAACTTTCATAATTTCATCAAGTATAATGCAACTATAAGGTAAATACGCTGTTCTAGATTTTGAAATATACTCAACTGTTTTAAGTTTAGATTTATTAAAAGATGAAATTTTTTCAACAAACTTAGATAAAACATTGTTATCAATACTATATTGATGAATTATATGTACCGGATGATTATTTTGAAAAAGATGTAATTTAAATAATGCTCGCCAGGTACCTCCAACTAAATATAGATTATTAAATTTCTTTTTTGAAAGCCATTTTTCTTCTCTTAATAATTTTTTGATATATTTTGCTAAATTTCTTTTTTTAACTATAGGATTATTTAATAATCTTAAAACTCCAACAGGTAATGAGCTTTTATTAGTAACTATATTATTTTCAACTCGAGCTAATTCTAAACTTCCACCTCCAAGATCAGCAACTAATCCATTGACATTTTCAAAGCCTATTTTTACTCCCTCAGCTGAGCATTCAGCTTCTTCTTCACCAGATAATATATTAATCTTAGTTTTAAAAAGTTTTTCAACTTCATTAATAAATGGTTTTGTATCAGTTGCTTCTCTTAAAACTGCTGTTGCAATGATTTTAAGATTTGTGATTTTTGAAACATTTAAAATTTCAGAGAATCTTTTTAAAACTTTTAAAGCATATTCGGTACCAGATCTGTGAAGTTTTTTGGATTTATCTAAATTTTTTCCAAGTTCACAAACTGCTTTTTCATTAAAAAAAGGCACACGAGAAGAACTGAAATCTTCATAAATTAGCATTCTTATAGAGTTTGATCCAATGTCTATTATAGCTAATTTTGCCTGATTTAATTTTAAACTATTTTTACTTTTAATTACTTCCACTTTTAATCAATCTTAAGTGCAGTTGTTTAGGCTGCATTCTTAGTTTAGCTTTACCTCTTCCAGATAAGCTCGGATTATTCATAAAATATTCATGAGCTGAAAAGGAATCGCTCTTACTATATTTAATTTTTTTATAATTACCATCAGCTTCAAGTTCCCAGCTCTGATTAGTATCAAGATAATTTGCCAACATTATTTGATCTAAGATCTGTTCATGAACAGTCTCATTTTCAATTGGGACTAGAAGTTCTACCCTTCGATTTAAATTTCTCGGCATTAAATCAGCTGACGAAATATATACTTTTGCATTTCTATTAGGCATTTTTTTTGTACCATTACTAAAGCAGTAAATTCTAGAATGCTCTAAAAATCTTCCTATGATACTTTTTACAAATATGTTTTCTGATCTATCTTTTACTCCTGGTCTTAAACAACAAACACCCCTTACAAATAAATGAATTTTTACACCAGCATTCGAAGCTTCATAAAATTTATCAATAATTTCTGGATCTACTAAAGAGTTCATTTTTGCCCAAATAGCTGCAAATTTTCCATTTTTAGAATTTTTAATTTCAGCATCAATATTTTCATTTAAGGTTTGCCTCATATTTACTGGCGAAATAGAAATTTTATTTAAATTTTTTGGTTTTGCGTATCCTGTTACATAATTGAAAAACTTTTCAACATCTGATGCCATTTTCTTATCACAACTAAATAAAGACAAATCAGTATAAATTTTAGCATTTACTGGATGATAATTGCCAGTTCCTAAATGAAAATAAGTTTGTATTTTACCCTGTTCTCTTCTTAAAACTAATGATGATTTTGCATGAGTTTTATATTTAGCAAAACCATAAACAATTTGAACACCTACTTTTTCTAAACTTCTTGATAGTTGAATATTAGCTTCCTCATCAAATCTAGCTTTAATTTCAATTAAAGCGGTAACTGTTTTTCCGTTTTCTGCAGCTGTTATTAAAGCTTTAACAATAGGTGAGTCTAGAGTTGTTCTATATAGAGTTTGTTTTATAGCTATAACTTTTTTATCATTTGCTGCTTGGTTTAAAAATTCAATTACTGAGTCAAATGTTTCGAAAGGATGATGAACAACTAAATCTTTCTTTTTAATAGTTTCAAAAAAATTATCATTATATTCTTTTAATCTTTCAACTTCTCTAGGTGTAAAATGTTTAAATTTTAATTTTGGATTTTTTACTTTACATATTTGATCTATATCTTGAATTCCAACAAGGCCAGCAACATCATAAATATAGTCAGGATTTATATCTAATTTATTAGTTATAAATCTTATCAATTCGTTATCACTATTTTCAAGAACCTCTAAACGAACAATATCACCCGTTCTACGTCTTTTTAAAGCCAATTCAAAAGATCTAACCAAATCTTCTGCTTCCTCTTGAATCTCTACATCGCTGTCTCTTATTACTCTAAAAATCATTTTCTTTTCTAAATCATGATCTGGAAAAATTTCATTAGCAAAAAAACTTATTACATCATCTAGAATCACAAATTTCTTATGATTTTTTGAAGACTCAATTTCAATAAATCTAGATAATGCTTTTGGTATTACTATTATTGAGTTTAAAATCCTTTTTTTATTTTTTTTTCTTAACTTCATTACAATTGCTCTTCCTTGATTGATTATAAATGGAAATGGATGTGCAGGATCAATTGCTGATGGTGTTAATAAAGGGTAAATCTCTTCTTTAAATATTTCTAAAAGTTTTTTTTTATCCTTAGTATTTAAATTAACTGGTTTAACTAAATTGATATTATTTTTTTTTAATTCCATAATCAGTTGAATAAAAATTTTGTTCTGTTTTTTTAATAGATTCTTAGTTTCAAGCACTACCTCATCCATTTGCTCTTCAGGTGTCAAACCATCAGAGCTTAGTGAGTCAACTTCTTGTTTTATTTGACTATATAACCCAGCTACACGGACCATAAAAAATTCATCTAGATTAGACCCAGCAATTGATAAAAACTTTACTCTTTCATAAAGAGGATTTTCGATATTTTGCGCCTCTAAAAGTACTCTATCGTTGAATTTTAACCAAGAAAGCTCTCTATTTATATATTTAGATTTCAACTCTTCTTTATGTTGTTTTTTTAAAGCAGTCATATATTTAGATTTTATGTACCAATTATACGTCATGAGACACGCAAAATCTAGTTGGGATGATTTAAGTATTAATGATTTTGATAGACCACTTACTAAAAGAGGCAAGAAAAATGCAAAAATGATTTGTGAATTTTTTGTTAAAAAAAAATTTGAATTTGATTATGCATTAATTTCATCATCAAAAAGAACAAAAAAAACTTTTCAAATTTTATCCAAGAAAATTAATAAGCCAAAAAAAGTTAATTTTTCAAAAGATTTATATTTAGTTGATGAGAATGCAATTGTAAAAAAAATTAAAGAAATATCCAGTGAATATAAATCAATTTTGATTATAAACCATGAACCATCAGTGAAAAATTTAGTACGAAATCTTACAAAAAATCATAATACGAATAATTTTAAACTAATGAATTATAAATTCCCAACAGCAGCATTTGCAAAAATTGAGTTTGATATTAAATCCTGGAATGAAGTTGAGAAAAAGGGAGTATTAAAAAAATTTATAAGACCCAAAGATCTTCAAGATTCTAAAGAATAACCAGCTGATCTTACTGTTCTAATTAAAGGTTTTGTATTTTGTATGTTAATTGCTTGTCTTAATCTTCTAATATGAACATCAACTGTTCTAGACTCAACATATATATTTTCTCCCCAAACATTGTTTAAGAGTTGTTCTCTTGAATAAACTCTTTTTGGATTTTTGATAAAAAAATCTAAGAGTTTAAATTCAGTTGGACCCAAAGTAATTTCTTTATCTTTTCTATAAACTCTTTTTGTAATCCGATCTATTTTTAAATCAGTAAATTCTACAATGTCTGATGATGATTGAGGTTTAGATCTTCTCAATAAAGATTTAATTCTAGCATTCAATTCTTTTTGACTAAAAGGTTTAGTTACATAATCATCTGCACCTGTATCAAATGCTTTTAATTTGTCTTCTTCCTCCCCTTTTGCAGTTAACATAATGACAGGAATATCATTAAACTTATTATCTTTTTTTAAGTTTTTACAAATTTCAACACCAGATAATTCTGGTAACATCCAATCCATTAATATTAAATCTGGCTGTTTTAATTTTATTTGTTTAAGAGCATCTTCTCCATTTTCTGAATGACTGACTTTATAACCTTCTTTTTCAAGATTGTACTTTAACAAACTAACAATTGATGCTTCATCTTCAGCTATGAAAACATGAGCTGACATAAATCATTTTTCTCCGGTTACAATTGGCTCTGTTCCCTTGGGTCTATCACCTTCTAAATATTCGCCTTTAACTAAATAATAAACTTGTTCTGCAACATTTGTAGTATGATCACCAATACGCTCTATGTTTTTAGTTACAAACAATAAATGGGTTCCATCTTCTAAATTTTTTTCATTTTCTTTAAGATATTTTATAACTTCTTGCATACAAAGATTTGTTAGATCATCTATTTGCTCATCACCTTCCCAAACATTTACTGCCATTGGCGCAGATCTTTCTAAATAAGCATCTAATGTTGATTTTAATTGTTTTTGAACATTGGTAGATACTCTATTCAATGAGTCTACCAAGTTCTTTGGAAGATTTTCGTTAAGCAAAAGTGTTCTCTTGGATATATTTTTTGCTAAATCACCTATTCTTTCTAAATCTGAAGACATTTTCAAAGCCGTTACTGTCTCTCTTAAATCAATTGCCATAGGTTGTCTTAAAGCAATTAAATTCACAACTTGCTGTTCAATTAAAGTCTCATATTTATCTATTTTTTCATCTTCTTGAATAACAGCTTCTGCAATATTGGTATCTCTTGTTGTAATGGCTTGAATTGCTTTACCTAAAGAATCTTCACATGCACTTCCCATTTTAATTATATTAGCATTAAGATTTTTTAGTTCTTCTTCGTAAGATTTGACTGTATGTGGTGCTTCAGACATTATCCGAACCTCCCTGTTATATAATCTTGAGTTTTTTTATTATCAGGATTCTTAAATATTTTATCAGTAGATCCATGTTCAATCAATTGTCCTAAATGAAAAAAACCTGTATTTTGAGAAACACGTGCTGCTTGAGCCATAGAATGAGTTACAATTATTATTGTGTGCTCTTTTTTTAACTCATCAATCAATTCTTCAATTTGTGCTGTTGCTATTGGATCTAATGCTGAACAAGGTTCATCCATTAATATAACTTCAGGTCTTACAGAAATCGCTCTAGCAATACAAAGTCTTTGCTGTTGTCCTCCAGATAATCCAGTTCCAGGTTCATGCAACCTATCTTTTACCTCTTCCCATAGTGCAGCCTTTTTCAAACTAGTTTCAACAATTTCATCCATTTCTTGTTTTGATTGAGCCATACCATGAATTGTTGGACCGTAAGATACATTTTCATATAAAGTTTTTGGGAAAGGATTGGGTTTTTGAAAAACCATACCAATTTTTTCTCTTAGTCTTACGACATCACAACTTTTATCATTGATATTAAAATCATTAATTAAAATTTCTCCTTTAACACTACAGATATCAATTACATCATTCATTCTATTAAGACATCTTAGGAAAGTTGATTTACCACAACCAGATGGACCAATTAATGCCGTTACTTGATTTTCCTCAATATCTAAACTTATATTAAAGAGCGCTTGTTTTTTTCCATAAAAAACATCAACATCTTTTGCTTTAATCTTTATCATTTTAACTCCATTTTTTCTCAAACTTATGTCTTATTATTTGGGCAAATAAATTCATTATTATTAAAAAGCCAAGTAAGACCATTATACATGCCGAAACTTTTTCTACAAATCCCCTTTCAGCACTTTCAGCCCAAATATAAATTTGAACTGGTAAGCTTGCAGCAGGATCCATGGGTGATCCAGGTATCGTGTTAACAAAAGCAACCATTCCAATTAAAATTAAGGGTGCAGTTTCTCCTAAAGCTTGAGCTAAACCAATTATTGTTCCTGATAAAGTGCCAGGCATAGAAAGAGGAACTGTATGATGCATTGTGGTTTGCATTCGACTTGCTCCCATAGCAAGTGCTGCCTCTCTTATACTTGGTGGAACTGCTTTTAAAGATGCTCTAGCAGCTATAATTATTGTTGGTAAGGTCATTAAGGACAAAGTGATACCTCCAACTAATGGGGTAGACCTTGGTAATTGAAATATAGCCAATAAAACTCCTAACCCTAATAGACCAAAAACTATAGATGGAACCGCTGCTAAGTTGTTTATATTAACTTCAATAAAATCAGTAAATCTATTTTTAGGGGCAAATTCTTCAAGATAGATTGCAGCTAGAACCGCAACAGGAAAAGCTATCATTAAACAAACAAGTATAGAAAAAATTGAGCCCATAAATGAACTTGCTATTCCAGCTAGCTCAGCTTCTCTTGAGTCAGCATTTGTAAAAAAACTTATATTAAATTTACTTTCAACCTTACCATTTGCAACAAGTTGATCAAAAATTTTTAATTGATAATCGCTTACTCTTCTTTGGTCTTCAGGTAAATCTCTTGGATAATTTCCTTTAAAGACTTGGTCTAAATCATCTGAAGCAGTTAGATAAACTTCCTTTGTTTTTCCTATTAAATTAGGGTCATTTAAAAGTTCATTTTTAATTTCTTTTTCAAAAAAATAAGACACCATTCTCTTCAATTCATTTTCTTGATCTTCATTGGCGTTTGGATCTAAATCAGCCATTGATTTTAATGCTATATCGTAATAATCAGCGTCCTGTAAATCTTCTTTAGAAGGATTTTGGTCTAACATCATTAATTCAGCATCGAAAGTTACTGGAACAATAAGCCATGTTTTTTGAAAAGCTGAATAGCCAGTTGAAAAAATTTTAAAAATAAAGATTGTTAAAAATAAAAGTGCCATAAAAATTGCACTCAAACCGTATAAGCGAAATCGCTGTTCAGCTTTATATCTTTTATTTAATAATTGTTCTTTATTTTTATTCATATTTTTCTCTATATTTTTTAACTACTCTCAAGGCCACAATATTTAAACAAAGTGTTACTAAAAATAATGACATACCTAAAGCAAAAGCAGCTTGCGTTTTTGGGTCGCCAAAAGCTTGGTCACCAATTAGAATAACTACAATTTGAGCTGTAATCGTTGAAGTAGACTCTAAAGGATTTAAAGTTAAATTAGCAGCTAAACCAGAGGCCATAACAACTATCATTGTTTCTCCAATAGCTCTTGAAACACCAAGTAAAATAGATCCAACTATCCCCGGCAATGCCGCGGGAAAAATAACTCTCTTAATTGTTTCTGATTTAGTTGCTCCCATAGCGTAACTTCCATCTCTTAAACTTTGAGGCACACTTGTAATTACATCGTCACTTAAACTTGAAATAAATGGTATGATCATAATACCCATTACCCCTCCTGCTGCTAAAGCACTTTCAGCTGAAACTTCAAGACCCATTGAAGTTCCTAATTCTTTCAAAAATGGTCCAACAGTTAGGGCAGCAAAAAAACCATAAACAACTGTTGGTATACCAGCTAAAATTTCAATTAATGGTTTTGCATATTGTCTAACTTTAGTTGATGCATATTCAGCTAAATAAATTCCACTCATTAATCCAATTGGGATAGCAACGCACATAGCAATAAATGCAATAAAAAAAGTACCTGCAAAAATAGGGACTGCTCCAAAAGTATCTGAATACATTGTCGGATCTAAAGCCTCAGAAGAATCTCTAACAAAAGCTTTTGCTGGATACCAGTGAGTTCCAAAGACAAAATCAAATAATGGAATTACTTTAAAAAAATCTATGGTTTGAAATATAAGTGAAAAAACTATTCCAACAGTAGTTAATATTGCAGCTAAAGAAGCTGTAAATAAAACTGCGTTCAAAAATTTTTCAACTGGTTCTCTTGTTCTAGAATTAGATGAAATTCTTTTATATGCATAAGCAACAGAGGCAATAATTGCAGATAATACTATAACAACTTTTGAACTTTGAGCTATTGATCGAAGACTTAAATATTTTTCAGCTGAAGCCTCAATAAAAGGTGTAATTTCTCCAGTGAATTGACCTCGAGACAATGCTTTTGTTTTTTCGTATATTAAATTTAATTCATCATCAAGATAACCTTGATTTGAATAATCACTTAAGATTAATAGTTTTACAATTGTGGGCTCAAAAATTGCCCATAATGAAAAAATTATAAAGGCTGGTATTGCACACCAGATTGCAAGATAATAACCATAAAATTGTGGTAATGCGGTTAATCTTTTTTTTGTAGATTGAATTGTATATGCTTTTTTGCGTCCAAAATAATAGCTTGTGAAACCTAGAAGAACAATAAATGTAAATAATATTAAGTTCACAGAATCTCCTTAAGTGAGGACTTTACTCTTTTTTTAAAAAAAAGGGGTCTAAAAAGACCCCCTTTTTAATCATTTGTTAACTGAGGAATAATTAATCACCCATAGCAACTAGCTTCGTAGCATTAGTTCTAGTTGTTTTATACAACTTAGAGTCTAATGGCACTAAACCAATGTCTGCTAAGTAACCACCTTTTCCAATAGCTTTCTTAGTTGTGAATTCTTTCACAAACTCATGTAAGCCTGGAATTACTCCAACGTGTGCTTTTTTCACGTAGAAGAATAAAGGTCTAGCAACAGCATAACTGTAGTCTTGAATAGACTTTAATGACGGTTGTCCACCATCAATACTTGCTGCTTGCAATTTATCTTTTGCAGCTAAGAAATAACTGAAACCAAAGAAACCAAACATTTCTTTATCTTGAGTTAACTTTTGGATGATTAAACTATCGTTTTCTCCAACTTCAATAGCAGCACCATCTTCTCTGTAAAGTTTTTGAGGTTTTTTGTATTTTTTATTTCCAGCTTCAAAACCAGCTTTATAAAGAGCTTTAGCTTCTTTAGTCATACCTTTTTTCATTACTAAAGAATTCCAAGCATCTCTAGTTCCTGATGTTCCCGGTGGGATCATCACTGAAATTTTTTGTTTTGGTAAGCTAGGGTCAATTTGGTCCCAAGTTTTATAAATATTTGGAACTAATTTACCATCAACAACTGTATGAGCAGCAAGTGCTAAATATAATTGTTCTTTAGTAAAGTTTACTGGTTTTGCATCTTTGCTGTAAGCTAATGTAATACCATCGTTACCAATTACGATCTCAACGATATCATTAACACCATTTTTCTTACATAGAGCTTTTTCTTTATCTTTCATAGCTCTTGATGCGTTTGTAATATCTGGATGTTGTTCACCTACACCAGCACAGAATAGTTTAGCTCCACCACCAGTACCAGTAGACTCGATTACAGGAGTTTTAAATCCTGAACCACCAAATCTTTCAGCAACAACTGTTGCATAAGGGAATACTGTAGAAGAACCAACTATCTTAATTTGATCTCTTGCTTGAGCAACAGTTGCAATTGAAAGTGCAACTAAAGAAGCAATTACTATAGTTAGTTTTTTCATTATCTTTAATCCTTTCGTTATTTATTAATTAAAAGATGATTGACTCGTATAAATTTATTGAATCTTTAATATTACAGAATTGTTACACTTTTGTTAAAAAGGTAACTTTTTAGTTGTATTTTTTTGATATAATTATTTGGTCAATATCAGTTTCTAAGCCACCAATACATGAAACAGGGTTTACCTGTTCATTAAGAGCTAGTTCTTTGGTTGGACGTAAAGTTATTTCTAGTTTTACTAAGTTTACTAGTTCCTCTCTAATTTCTTCATCATATCTCCAGTCTGGCCATGAACTTGGGGTTGAAAATATAGAGGTTAAATAGCTTGTAGCCATAGTATATCTATAATTACTCAAATTTTCATTCCTCAATAAAAAATCTCTTACAGAATTAAAAATATTCCTACATCTAAAAGAATCTGAAAAATAATTTTCCTTCTTGAGATTTCTATTCATAGGAACAGAAACAATTAAATCAATTGAATTTTTAGAATACGAGGTAACTACGTCTGTATAAAATTCAGCTTCAGTAACTTCTAAATGATCTTTAATAGAAGGATATGAAGTTTTCAAATCTGCCTCTAATCTAAAAATTCCAATATCAAAAACTGTAAGTTGCTGATTTCTTAATAATGTTGTGATATCTTTAGAAAAAACACTTGTTGTTATAGAGCTTAATAAAAAAGCAAAAATCAAAATATTTTTGAATATTTTAACCATATAAAAAAATTAATTAAAAGATTAACATTAATCAAGTAAAGAATTGTTAAAAAAACCTTCTAAAACTATTACAATATAATATTTTTTAAATTTAAGTTTTCGCTGGTAAATAAATTTGAATTTCAGTTCCTTGGTTTTCCTCACTTAGAATCTCATAGTGTCCACGATGTTGAGTAACTATATGTTTAACAATAGCTAATCCTAAACCGGTTCCACCAACCTTGTTACTTTGTTCAAGATCTACCCTAAAAAATCTTTCTGTAATTCTAGAAATATATCTTTGAGGAATGCCAACACCTTCGTCTTTAATACTGATCATAAAATTTTTTTCTAACAATTTACCATCGCTAATTTTGCTTGATATAAAAATAGACTTATTTTCCTTTGAATACTTAATTGCATTATCTAAAAGATTAGAAAAAACAGTTTGTAATTTTTTTTCATCTCCAATAACAACTGTTGGATTGGCGAGAGATAAATTAATATTTAATTTCTTTCTTTTTAAAACAATCTCAAAATTACTGATGATTGTTTTGAAAAGATCATTTATATCAACTAAAGAGTTTGGCCTTATGTGTTCTTCTAATTCAATTCTTGTGAGTATTAAAAGATCATTAATTAAATTTTCCATTCTATTTGATTGATCAGTCATTATTTTCATAAATTTTTTTTTAGCCTTTTCATCATCAGACGCTGGGCCCTCAATTGTTTCTAGTGATCCTTTGATTGCCATTAAAGGTGTTCTTAATTCATGGCTTACATTTGCTACAAAATCAGTTTTAAATTTTTGTGCTTTTGTAATTTCAGTAAAATCTTTTAAAAATAACACAACAGAGTCTGGTTCAGTAAACAAATGAGTTGGGCCAGGAATAATATAAATTTTATAGAATTGATATGATGGGAGGTCTATTTCAACATCAATATTTTTTGTTTTATTTTCTACGATAGCTTTTTCAATATTTTCTATTAATTCTGGTTTTCGAATTATAGAAGATATGTTTTTATCAATTAAATTACTTCCAAATCTTTTTAATGCACTTGGATTGGCATATTTAATTATGTTAAATTTATTTAATGCAAAAAATTGATCTTCAAGCTCATCAATAATTACTCTTTTTGTTTTTTCTTCTCTTTTATTAACTATTGTAGCGGTATTTATTGATTTATTTTTTTTTTGATTAAGTAAATAGAGAAGATAAACTATTACAACTATAAGTAGAATGAGGAAATATTCCATAAATTTAGATGGCTTAATTTTGCATCATTACACTTTTTAATGCAAATAAATTAAGGAAAAATTAACTAATGATTTGGTGAAATATTGTTAAAAAATATTTTTGCTGTTTCTTCCCAAGTGAATTTTTTTGCAAATTCAAGACAATCATTTCTGTCAACTTTTAAAGCTTTTTGGGCTGATACTTTAAGATCATCATCTAAACAATTTATTTTGGATCCTTCAAATATATCTTTAGGACCTGGAACAGGATACGCAGCAACAGGTGTTCCACAATTTAAAGCTTCTGTAACTACAATTCCAAATGTATCTGTTTTACTAGGGAAAACAAAAACATCAGAGGATGCAAAATGTGATGCTAATTCACCATTTGTTTTTTCTCCTAAAAAAATATCTTTAGGGAATTCTCTTTTCAATTTTTTTAAATCAGGTCCTTTTCCTATAATTATTTTTGTACCTTCTAAATCACATTCTAAAAAAGCTCTTATGTTTTTTTCAACTGCAACTCTTCCAACATAAATCCAAATAGGTCTTTTATGAGGTAAATCAATTTTTTTAGGGTTCTTAAAAGCTCCATGATTTCCTCCTCTAGTCCAAGTAATCATTTTATTGTCATCTATACCTATATCGATTAATTCTTTTCTCATAGACTCTGTAGTTACTAAAATTCTCTCAGCCTTATTATGAAAATTTGCTAAGAATTTTTCAGCCCATTTTGCTGGTATAATAGGAAAGTAAAGTTTTAGATATTTATCAAATCTTGTATGGAAACTCGTAGTAAACTTTAGATTATTTTTTAAACAATATCTTCTTGCCATAGTGCCTATCGGGCCTTCGGTAGCGATATGAATTGCATCTGGATTGATTTTCTTTATTAAATTACCAACTCTTGGCCATACATTTATAGACAACTTAATTTCATTATATTTCGGCATCGGAAAAGTAAAAAATAAGTCAGGTGTAATATATTCTATTCTATGACCTTGTTCTTTTAATACATTGCCTGTTTCATGTAAGGTTCTTACGACACCATTTACTTGTGGAAAATATGCATCTGTAGCAATTAAAATTTTCATTAATTATGAAGCTTTTTTTAATTCTTCAGTTTTAATTGGTTCAATTATTTCTTTATCGTCTAAATATTGTTCTCTTATTTTGTCCCAATATAATATTTCAAAACTACCATCATAATTTTCGGCTAATGCGGTACAAGATTCAACCCAGTCTCCACAATTTAAATAATTGACCCCATTAAAGTCTCTATCCTCAGCATGATGGATGTGGCCACAAATAATCCCATCAAATTTTTTTCTTTTTGCATAATCTGAAAGTGTTTTTTCATATTCACCAATATATTTAACTGCATTTTTGACTTTATACTTTAAAAATTTTGCAAGAGACCAATATTCTTTTCCTCTCAATCTTCTAAAAAAATTAATTATTAAATTTAATTTTAATAGTAAATTATAGGCTATTGATCCAAGTTTAGATAACCATTTAGCATGTTTCATAACACCATCCCAAGCATCACCATGAACAACAACATATTTTTTTCCTGCATTTGTTTCATGAACAACTCTATTAACCATATGGATGTCACCAAAATGCATTGGAATAAATTTTCTTAACATTTCGTCATGATTACCCATTATGTAGAAAACTTTGGTACCATGTCTAGCTTTTCTTAAAATTTTTTGGATTACATCATTATGTTCTTGAGGCCAAAAAAAACTTTTTTGCATTTCCCAGATATCTATAATGTCCCCTACAAGATAAAGATTTTCGGATCTTGAGTTTTTAAAAAACTCTAAAAGTTTTTTCGCCTGGCAACCCTTGGTACCTAAATGAACATCAGAAATAAATATACTTTTATATTTAAGTAAATTAGGCATTTAAAGACCTATATTTTAATACAACTGTAACACGAATCATCTAATTGTTATCTCATTTGAATGTTACAAATTTGTTAAAAATTTTTTAAGGATTAATTATGTTATGTTGTTTGATATATAATTTGAATTCTTCCTCTGGAAGAAAATCTATATTCATAAATAGGATTTTATCTAAGTTAAAAGAGAATATTTCTGTAGACTACTTTGAAACAAAAACAATAAATCAAGCTAAGAAAATTTTCAAAAATTTTAATCAAAAAAATTATGATCGACTAATAATAGCTGGTGGTGATGGTTCAGTTTCTTTTGCAATTAATGAATTAATTAAAAATAATTTTGATTTTAAAGACGATTTTGCCATAGGTTATATTCCTGCTGGCACTGCAAATTTGCTTCAAGCTGAATTATCAATGAATAAAAAAGTTGATGATATAGTAAATGTGTTGGTTTCTAATAATTATAAATCCTCTAATCTTGTAAAAATTAACGATAATTATTTCTTTTTAATGGCTGGTATAGGATGGGATGCAAAAATTGTTCATTCAATTAATTCAAAAATTAAAAAGATTCTAGGTAAAATTATATTTGGTATCAAAGGTTTTCAATATTTCTTGTTTATGAATAATAAAAAGTTAAATGTCACTTTTGATGGTCAATTTTATCAAGCAGACTGGATATTATCTTCAAATACCAAATATTACGCTGGACATCATAAAATAAATAAAACAAATATTTTTGAAGAGAAATTAGTCACCTATATATTTAAAGATTTGACTAGGATTAGTTTATTATATTCAATTTTTTTAATAATTCTTAATGGTGATTTAAGTAAAAATAAAAATGTTATTACTACTTATGCACAAAACATTACAATTGATGGAAATGATTTGATACCTGTTCAAATTGATGGAGATAATTTTGGTTCATATAAAAAAATTCATTTAAATCTATCAAATAAAAAAGTGAATTTTCTTATAAAATAATTATTTTATTCTTCCATAAATATCTTGGTATCTAACTATATCAGTTTCTTTTAAAATTGAGCCTACTTGTGCTTCAATTATTTTTACTGGTTTTTTATAGGGATTTTCTATTCTATGGATTGCACCTAATGGAATAAAGATAGTTTCATCAGGTTTCATGGTAAAATATTTTTTATCTAACGTAATTTTAGGTTTACCTTGGGTTACTACCCAGTGTTCAGCTCTGTGATGATGTTTTTGAAGACTTAATATACCTTTTGGTTTTACATATAATTCTTTAATCAAGAACTCTTTACCATTAAATAGATTTACATAACTACCCCAAGGTCTATGAAATACATTTTTCTTTTTAAAATAATGTTTTTTATTTCGTCCATACATCTTACAGATTTCTTTCCAAGATCCTAAATCAGACCAAGGAATATCCAACTTAATAGCATTTATATCTTTAGTTTTTTCTAATATTGCATAGTCAAAAGACTTAGCTGTTGCTTTAGTGAATGCTTGTTTATTTAAATAATACACATTACTTTTATATTTTGCTTTTAATACAGCTTTGTTACAGTTTCGGTAAATATTTGGCTGATATTTCTTAAAATTATTAATAATGGAGTCTTTTCTCATATAAAACATTCCAGAATTCCAATAACCTTTTTTACTAATTATTTGTTTAGCTTTAGCTTCTTTAGGTTTTTCTAAAAATTTAGATACTTTATTATTTTTTGTTAAAAAATATCCAAATTCACTGGAGGGCATAGTGGGTTTAATCCCAAAAATAAAAATATTATTATTAGTAAGTTTCTTTTGATTTTTTTTGATAGCTTTATTGAATAAACCAACCTTCTCTATTAAATGATCTGCTGCTAAAAACATTAAAGGTTGTTCATTAGGAATATCTTTTATTAAAGCAGTACTTAAAATAGCTGGTGCTGTATTTCTTTTAGCTGGCTCTAAAACTATCTTAAATTTTCTTATTCTATTTTTTTTTAAATGCTGTTTTACTTGTCTTAGATATTTTGCATTAGTGCTTATAATTGGTGCATCAAATATAGGTGCTTTAACTCTTTCTAAAGTTTTACCTAATAAAGTCCAATTACCAAAATCTATAAACTGTTTAGCTTGATGTTTTTTAGCATTAGGCCAAAGTCTTGTTCCTGCTCCACCACATAAAATAACTGGGCGAATTTTCATTAAATTTTTGAGTAATCCTTAACTTCTTTTTTCTTACCAGGATGAGTTGGTGCTCCTAAATACGCCGGTCCAACTGTTTGCGCATATTTCCAAAGTGTTCCTGATCCAAAATCAGATTTTCTAGCCTTCCATTTTCTTCTTCTTGAAGCTAATTGTGCTCTAGTTAATCGAACATTAATTGTTCCTTTTTTAGCATCAATATCAATTACATCTCCATTACGTAAAAGAGCAATTGGTCCACCTAATGCTGCTTCTGGTCCAACGTGACCTACACAAAAGCCTCTCGTTGCTCCTGAAAATCTTCCATCAGTTATTAAAGCGACTTTTTCTCCTTTACCTTGACCATAAATTGCACCAGTTGTTGAAAGCATTTCTCTCATACCTGGCCCCCCTACTGGTCCTTCGTATCTAATAATGATTACATCACCATCTTTATATTTTCTACTTTGCACTGCTTTCATTGCACTTTCTTCATTATCAAAACATCTTGCTCTTCCAGTAAATTGTAATTTTTTTAGTCCTGCAATTTTAACAATTCCACCTTCTGGGGCTAAATTACCTTTTAATCCTACAACACCACCATCTGGTGATAAGGGTTTGTTATAAGCTCTTAAAACTTTTTGTTTTGGATTAAATTTAATTCCCCTTAAATTTTCTTTCATTGTCTTACCTGTAACAGTCATACAATCACCATGAATATAACCACCGTCATATAAAGTTTTTAATAACATTGGTACACCACCTGCTAACCACATATCTTTAGCAACATATTTTCCACCTGGTTTTAAATCTGCAAGATAAGGTGTTTTTTTAAATATCTTTGCAACATCCATTAAATCAAATTTTATCCCGGCTTCATTTGCAATTGCTGGTAAATGTAATGCTGCATTTGTTGAACCACCAGTTGCAGCAACAATTGTTGCAGCATTTTCTAATGCTTTTCTTGTAACAATATCTCTTGGTTTAATTCTTTTAGCTAATAATTCCATTACCATTCTCCCACTTGCTTTTGCATATTTATCTCTTTCTTCATATGGTGCTGGAGTTCCTGCTGAATAAGGTAAAGCTAAACCAATTGCCTCCGACACACATGCCATAGTGTTAGCTGTGAATTGACCTCCACAAGCTCCAGCTGTAGGACATGCAACTAATTCTAATTTTCTTAATTCTTTTGCAGACATTTGTCCTGATGAATGTTTTCCAACAGCCTCGAACACATCAACAACCGTAACATCTTTGCCCTTATATTTTCCTGGAAGTATTGATCCCCCATAAATAAATACACTTGGAACGTTTAATCTAACCATTGACATCATTAGGCCTGGCAAAGATTTATCACAACCTGCGATACCTACTAATGCATCATAACAATGGCCTCTTACAGTTAGTTCTGCACTATCTGCTATTACTTCTCTTGAGATTAACGAAGATTTCATACCTTCGTGACCCATTGCAATACCATCAGTAACTGTAATTGTACAAAATTCTCTTGGCGTTCCTCCAGATGCTCTAACACCCTTTTTAACTGACTGAGCTTGTCTCATTAAAGCTATGTTACAAGGAGCTGCTTCATTCCATGTTGATACAACACCAATAAATGGTTTAGAGACATCTTTTTCAGTTTCACCCATTGCATAATAAAATGATCTATGTGGAGCTCTATCAGCACCTAAAGATGTATGACGACTAGGTAATTTCTTTTTATTAAACTTCCGCATTATAAACTTTCAATTGTTAATGATATTTTTTTGATATCATTTTTTAAATTACTATAGTTAGTTTTTTCTTGTTCAACAATATTTTTTGGGGCTCTATTAGTGAATCCTTTGTTAGATAATCGTTGAGATATTTTGTCCATTTCTTCTTGATATTTATTCTGTCTTTTTACTAAATTTTCTTTTATTAGATTTAAATCTACATTTTCATCAAAATATATCTTAAATATGTCACCAGATATTACTAATGTAGCTGAGGGCTTTTCCTGATCTTTTTC
The DNA here is from genome assembly GCA_902616645.1 of uncultured Pelagibacteraceae bacterium. Taxonomy (GTDB): domain Bacteria; phylum Pseudomonadota; class Alphaproteobacteria; order Pelagibacterales; family Pelagibacteraceae; genus Pelagibacter. The sequence goes on along the minus strand of CACMTO010000001.1, from coordinate 100,806 downwards.
AAAAAAATTATTAATACGACCAAGCCTTTTAAGAATGATTTCATTATTATTCATTAATAATTTGTTTTTTTTAGTAATTTTATTAATTGAAATATCAATAAATGATCCTGGGCTCACATTTAACTCATTTTTAAAGGATCTAAGTTCAGAAATTACATTGATAATACTTTCCACATCTTTCATAGATTGATCTTTCTTAGCTTTTCCTGATGGCCAATTAGCATACATAAGAAAATTCTTATTTGATTTATCAAATTTGTTTTTTAACCAAATTTTCTCTGTAACAAATGGAATAAATGGATGGAGTATTATGAGTATCTGTTTAAATATATAGGCAGATACCTCTTTTACTTCTTTTTTAGCCTTGTCATCATCCGAAAATAAGATGGTTTTTGATAATTCAATATACCAGTCGCAATAAGAGTGCCATGCAAATTGATAAGCATTTTTGGCTGCCTCATCAAATCGATAATCTTTAAGATTTTTCTCAATTTTATCTTTAGTCTTAATCAGTTCTGAATAAATCCATTTATTTATATTTAATTTAGTTTTTGGAGTTTTATCTGTTTTGCTAAAATCGCATTTATTAGTTATTAAAAAATTATTAGCATTCCATAGTTTATTCAAAAAATTTCTATATCCTTTAACTCTATCTTCAGAAAGCTTAACATCAGTACCAGGTGAGGCCATAGATAAAAGAGTAAATCTTAATGCATCTGCACTATATTTCTCAATTAAATCTAGTGGGTCAATAACATTACCCTTTGACTTAGACATTTTTTGTCCTTTTTCATCTCTTACTAAAGCGTGAACATAAATATCTTTAAATGGTTCTTTATTCAAAAATTCCATCCCAAACATCATCATTCTTGCTACCCAAAAAAAAATGATATCAAAACCTGTGACCAAAACTGTTGTTGGATAAAATTTTTTAATAAAATCTTTTTTATCAGGCCAGCCTAAAGTTGCAAAAGGCCATAAGCCAGATGAAAACCAAGTATCTAAAACGTCAGGATCTCGAGTAATCTTAACATCTTTTTTGTAAAATTTTTTTGCTTGTTTTTTTGCATCAGCTTCATTTGTTGCAACAAAGATTTTTTTATCAGGACCATACCATGCTGGTATTTGGTGACCCCACCAAAGTTGTCTTGAAATACACCATGGTTCAATATTATTCATCCATTGAAAATAAGTTTTTGACCAGTTCTTTGGAAAAAAATTAGTTTTTTTTGACTTAACTATTTTTTTAGCTTTAACAGATAATTTTTTTGCATTTACAAACCATTGTTCAGTTAAAAAAGGTTCAATAACTGAATTTGATCTATCACCATAAGGCACTTTATTTTTGATATTTTCTTCTTTAACAAAAAAATCTTTTTCTTTTAATTCATTCAATATTTTTTGACGTGCTTCAAATCTATCTAATCCAACATAATTTTCTGGAGCATTATTATTAATTTTACCCTCTTCAGTAAATATATTTATGATGTCTAACTGGTTTCTTTGACCAACATCATAGTCATTAAAATCATGCGCTGGAGTAATTTTTAATGCACCCGTCCCTTGTTCAGGATCAGCATAATTATCTGTGATAATTTTAATTTTCCTACCAACTACTGGTATAGTGGCAATTTTTCCCACATATTTTTTAAACCTTTTGTCCTTTGGATTAACTGCAATAGCTGTATCTCCAAGCATAGTTTCTGGTCTAGTTGTAGCAATGGTTATAAAATCTGAAGAATTCTCAATTGGGTATTTAATGTAGTAAATTTTTGAGTTCATCTCCCTCTGATCGACCTCTAAATCAGATATTGCTGTTTTAAGAACTGTGTCCCAATTTACTAATTTTTCAGCTTTATAGATTAATTTTTTTTTATGTAATTCAACAAAAACTTTTACTACCGATTTAGATAAATTATCATCCATGGTAAAAGCATTTCTAGACCAATCACATGAGCATCCAAGTTTTTTAAGTTGATTGATGATTATATCACCATACTGATTTTTCCATTCCCATACTTTTTGTATGAATTTTTCTCTTCCTAAATCGTTTTTAGTAATATTTTCACTTTCTAATTTCTTTTCAACTAAAGCTTGGGTAGCAATACCAGCGTGATCTGTTCCAGGTTGCCATAAGGTTTCATAATTATTCATCCTATAATACCTCACCAAAAGATCTTGAATTGAATTATTCAACGCATGACCCATATGTAAACTACCTGTTACATTAGGTGGTGGAATTACAATTGAGTATTTTTTTGAATTTTTTTTTGGTTTAAATAATTTATTTTTTTCCCAATAATTATAAATATTATCTTCTACTTCAGAATGTATATATTTATCACTATTCATGGATTATCTAGTTTATAATTTAATAATCCAAATTAACAATAATCAAATTAGATCGTTATTTAATAGACTAATTACAAATATTTAATATAAAACACCTTGTAGCTATCATCTAAAACATATGGCAACGTGGCGGAATGGTTACGCAGAGGATTGCAAATCCTTGTATCCCGGTTCGATTCCGGGCGTTGCCTCCAAAAAAAATGTTGTTTTAGTTTTAAAAGAAAGTAAGTTGTGATTTTTACATTCCTCGGTAGCTCAGTTGGTAGAGCAGTTGACTGTTAATCAATTGGTCGCAGGTTCGAGTCCTGCCCGAGGAGCCAAAATTATCCAACTTTGGTGATATTGCTACTCGCTACTTGTAAAGATTTATTAAATTTTAGTTTTTGGTCCGCATTTAATTCTGAATATAATTTAACTAAAAAATTATAATTAACATTCATATGGCCCTCTTGAGATTTTTCTAAATTTATTAAATATTCCGAAAAATCCTCAAAAAAATAATTTATTGGAACTTTTAGATAATTAGAAAGTTGTAATAATCTAATTGAACTAACTCCATTTGTTCCTTTTTCATATTTTTGGATTTGTTGAAATGTTACATTTATTGCTTTTGCTACTTTAGTTTGAGTTAAACCTAAGGCCAATCTCCTAAGCTTTAATTTATTGCCTAGATGTCTATTAAAATTATCTTCCATTAAGACCCCTCTTAATTTTTTAAAAGACTTATTGAACTAGTTTTTGATAGCTACTGCAACTATAATTTTTTTTATTTTTAAGAAAAAACCTAGTTTATGGGATATATGTCAAGCAATCTTTACCCTCTAATTTGAGAAATATTTCTTGAATTTGTGATTGACTATAGTATCTGGCTCAGAAAAAGTTTAGTCCTATCACTCTTGGGATTAGCAAAAAATTCCTTTGTATCAGCCTTTTCGACTATCATTCCTTCATCCATAAATATCATTTGATCGGCGACTTCTTTTGCAAAGCCCATTTCATGAGTAACGACTATCATTGTCATACCTTGCTTTGCTAAATTTACCATTACATCAAGCACTTCCTTAATCATTTCCGGATCTAAAGCTGAAGTTGGCTCATCAAAAAGCATTATTTTGGGTTCCATGCATAATGCTCTTGCGATTGCAGCCCTTTGTTGTTGACCTCCTGATAACTGGCCTGGATATTTTTGTGATTGATCTAAAATTTGTACTCTCTCTAAATGTCTTAAAGCTAGTTCCTCTGCATCTTTTTTAGGCATTTTTTTTACCCAAATAGGCGCTAATGTACAGTTATCTAAAATTGATAAATGCGGAAATAAATTAAATTGTTGAAAAACCATTCCTACTTCAGCCCTTATTTGTTCAATATTTTTTGTATCTTCTGTCAACTCAGTGCCATCAACAATAATATCTCCTTCTTGATGCTCCTCTAATCTATTTATACACCTTATCAAAGTAGATTTACCTGAACCAGAAGGGCCACAAATTACGATTTTTTCTTTTGGTTTTACCTCTAAATTAATTTTTTTTAAAACTTGAAAATCTCCAAACCATTTATTCATATTATTAATTTGTATTATATTGTCAGACATTTTATCTATCAGTTTTATATTTTTGTTCTAGATTATAACTATATTTACTCATTGCATAACAAATAATCCAGAAAATTATCGCAGCAAACACGTAACCTTCCATTGCAAAACCTAACCATTCTGGATTAGTTTTTGCTAAATTTAACATTCCAACTATTTCTAAAAGCCCTACAACAAATATTAAAGGAGTATCTTTTACTAAGGCTAAAAAAGTATTGGCAATACCAGGTATAACTAATTTTAATGCCTGGGGCAAAATTACAAAAATATGCATTTTCCAATAACCCATTCCCAAAGATTTTGCAGCCTCATACTGACCTCTCGGTAATGCTTGAAGGCCACCTCTAATTACTTCAGCAACGTAGGCAGCCTCAAATAAAGATATTGCAATAATTGCTCTTACTAATTTATCTATAAAAAAATCCTCTGGTAAAAACATTGGAAACATCACAGCAGACATAAATAAAACTGTTATTAGTGGTACTCCTCTCCAAAATTCAATGAAACCGACTGATATATATCTAATTAAAGGAAAATTTGATCTTCTTCCTAAAGCAAAAGCCATTCCAATTGGAAAACAAAAAATTAAACAAAAAAAGGAAATAATAAATGTAAGTGATAAGCCTCCCCAAGCACCGGTCTCAACCCAATTTAAACCATCTAATTTACCTAATTCAATCATTTCTTCGTAAAAAATGAAGTATTTTAAAACGATATAAAGCAGTAGAGGGACTATTAAAAAATAATAAAACTTATATTTATTTGGAATAAAGAAACCAATCATTATTGATATAATTGCAGCAATAATTCCATATGAAAAATCAAAAAAGACAGGTCCTCCTGAAATAAAGAAAAAGATGAATAAAAATGCAATTAATGGATAAATTACAACATAATAAAGGGTTAAATATTTTTTAAACTTGTCGGTAGCAAAATAACCAACAGATCCTAATAGCACTAAAGCTATAAAAGATAAATTTATTCTCCATTGTTCAGCATTTGGATACATTCCATACATAAATCTTCTCATCCAAACTTTTATATATGTCCAACAAGCACCTGAACCGGAGCAAACGTCTTTTGAGTCCCCTGCAAAACTAGCATCTATAACAAACCAGCTTAATATCGGAGGAATTGATTTTAAAATAATAAATATAATTAATAATGATAAAATAGCATTGAAATTATTTGTATTTATATGTTTATTTAAGAGATCTAAATATTTAATCCCACTAAATTCAATTCTGATAAAATAAAGGCCAATAAAACCAAGTATCAGTGGTAATAAAAAACTCAAAAAACTAGGTAAAAAACTTGTAAAATTCAAACTAAAAAAGGAATTTAAGAAAACATCTAAAACACTGATAAAAAATAGAAAAGAACCTAAATACAAAAAAGTATTTAAGTTTGCTTTATCAGGTTTTAAAAAATTTATTTTTGACATTATTTTTCCTGAATTGCTATTTTCTTATTGTACCAATTCATTAGAATTGAAATTGAAATACTTAAAGTTAAATACGTGAACATAGTGATAGAAACAATTTCAATTGCTTTTCCTGTTTGCATTAATGCAGTCCCAGCAAATACTAAAACTAAATCTGGATAAGCTATAGCCGCAGCTAATGATGAATTTTTAGTTAAATTTAAATATTGGTTTGTTGTTGGTGGAATTATTATTCTTAAAGCCTGGGGCATAATTACAAGTTTAAGCACCTGATTTGGAGTTAATCCTATTGAAGCTGCAGCTTCTTTTTGTCCTTTGCCCACACCTTGAATTCCCGCTCTTACACATTCTGCAATAAAAGTTGCTGTATATAAAGATAAGGATAAAGTTAAAGCTATTAATTCTGGAGGTAAACTTACACCACCCTCATAGATAAAAGATGTTGTGGCTAACTGCTTTAAAACGGGTACTTCAAATGAAAGTCTTACACCACCTAATACAAAACCTAGTAATGGAAGAATAAATATTAATCCTAACGATATTAAAAAAACTGGAATTTGCTTACCTTGATTTTCTTGAACTTTTTTTGAATGAATATGAATAATAATAATTGCTAATACTGCGGCAACTATTGAATAAAAGAAAATATTAAAATTTTGCCAGACAAAAGCTGGAACATATAAACCCTTAATCGTTAAGAAAAAAACTCCAAATATTGCTTCAGCATCCTGCGGTAAAGGTAAAGCCCTTAAGGCGGCAAAGTACCAAAAGAAAATCTGTAACAATAATGGAATATTTCTAAAAAATTCAACATAAAAGGCTGCAAATTTGTTTATTAGATAATTATTTGATAATCGAGCAACACCAACAATTACTCCAAGAATAGTAGCAATAATAATTCCAATAACTGAAACAAGAATAGTATTTAGTAAACCAACCAAATAAGCTCTAAAATAAGAATGAGATCCATCGTATTCGATTAAAGAAAACTGAACGTCAAATGATGATTCTTGTGATAAAAAACCGTAACCAAAATCAATACCCCTATTTTCCATATTGATTTGAGCGTTATAAGTAAAAAAACCAAAAATTAAAACTACGGCAATTACTGTTACTAATTGGGGTACAATATCTTTAAGTTTAAAATTCACAATTGGATAATATATGAGTTTATAAAAAAAAGGGCTAGAAAAATCTAGCCCTTTTTAAATGTTTTAAACTACAATTATCTTGCAGGTGGAACGTAAAGAATTCCGCCTTTAGTCCATAATTGATTTGGACCTCTGTCTGGTAAAATTCCAGTGTCAGCTATATTTCTCTTATAGCTTTCACCATAATTACCAACTTGCTTAATGATTCTTAAGCTCCAGTCATTATCTAAACCAAAAGCAGCACCTAATTCACCTTCAGCACCAACTAATCTTTTAATTGCTGGATTTTCTGAAGTTTTCATCATGTCTGCATTAGCTGATGTAATGCCATATTCTTCAGCTTCGATCATTGTATTCAAAGACCATCTGACGATATCTTCCCATACTGCATCACCTTGTCTAACAACTGGTCCTAAAGGTTCTTTAGAAATAGTTTCTGGTAGAACAATGTGTTCATCAGGATTTTTCATCTTAGTTCTTTGAGCAGCTAAACCAGATTTGTCAGTAGTATATGTATCACATCTACCTGCATCGTAAGCAGCTACAACCTCGTCAGCTTTTTCAAAAGCTACTGGCTCATAAGAAATTCCTTTTGAATTAAAAAAGTCTCTCATGTTTAACTCAGTTGTTGTACCTATATTCGTACAAGCTGAGATACCATTTTTAAATTGGCTAGTCGAAGTAATACCTGAACTTTTTCTTACCATGAAACCTTGTCCATCGTAAAAATTTACACCTACGAAAGTAAGTCCGATATCTGCATCTCTAGAAAGAGTCCAAGTTGTGTTTCTAGATAAAATATCTATTTCTCCAGAAGTAAGAGCTGTAAATCTTTCTTTAGCACTTAATGGTGTAAACTTAACTTTGTTTGCATCACCTAGTACTGCAGCAGCAACTGCTCTACATACATCAACGTCAACACCAGTCCAATTTCCTGCTGCATCTGCATTAGAAAATCCTGGAAGACCCTGAGATACTCCACATCTTACAAAACCCTTTTTTTGAGTGTTTTTAAGTGTTTTTGATTTTTTAGCAGCCATAGTCTCTGTTGTAAAAGTGAACAACACAGCCACCATAGCGACTAAAGAAGTTAATTGTTTTAAGTATTTAAACATATTTCTTCCTATTGTTTATTTATTTGTTAACAAATAATTCAAAATTGCTTTTGAATATTTCTAATTTAAGCATGTTCAAAATAAGTCTTCAACATAAATTATTCGGTAAAAATGATTTTTAAGAATTCTAGTCAAGTATTTTTTATAAAAAATAATACCAAAAAAACGTCAAAATGGCGCGCCCTGAAGGATTCGAACCTACGACCCTCGGTTTAGAAAACCGATGCTCTATCCAGCTGAGCTAAGGGCGCATATTTCCATATTACATATACATTAATAAATTAATTTTTTAAAAGAAATTTTCTCAAAATTAGTAAAAATGTTAACAACTCAACTCTTCCTATAATCATGAAGAAAATTAGACAATATTTTGTAAAAAATTGCAAATTATTAAAGTCAAAGTCAGCCAAACCATATGCAGAAGAGTTTACGGTATTCATTAATGTTAAAATCGATAACTTAAAAGAGCTTTCAAAATCAATAGAACTCAAACATAAAAATGTAGTTAACAACAAAAGTGACAAAATGAATATTAAGATTGTTAAAAAATATTTACATATTTCGTTAAAATCAAAATTAATGTTAGTAAATATTAACTTATTCATAAAAATATTTTTGGGTTTACTAAAAGAAAGAATTTGATTTAATGAATATTTAAATAAGGAATAAATTTTTATAAAACGTAAACCAGAGCTTGTTGAAAAAAAAGATCCTCCAATTATTACTAAAATTAAATAAATAAAATTAAAATCTAAATCATCATTTTGTAGCGTAAATCCAATATTTGACATACTACTGGTGACTGAAAGAAAATTGTAAAAAAAGCTTTCATTAAAGCTAAAAAAAAGAAGAAAAAGAGCTCCAACAACTATAAGATAAATAATGAGGTGCAAATCCTCATAAAAAAAATTTATATTTCTACTTCTCAAAAAAAGCAAATTATAAATAAAAAAAATACTAAAAAAAGATAGTAACATCAAAACTGACAAAATTATTATCTGTGAATTATCTTTAATTATATTTGATAAGTCATTAACTGGTAAAAAACCACCTGATGAAATTAAAGTGAAGGCTAAATTTAGGGAGTCAAATGACCTCAAAGAAAAAATATTTAAGATTATAAAAATTGTTAATGTTAAAAAAGAATATAATAAAAAAATTTTAATTGCCTGTTTAAATATTTCTGAACTATTAAATGAAATATAGTTTGTCAAAGTTTTTTTAAAACTCTCATCATAAATATCTATTAAAAAAATTATGGAGAAAAGAAAATATAAACCCCCAATCCATTGGGTTACTGATCTCCATAATATTAAACTTTGATCCACATTTTTAATATTATCAAATATTGTAAAACCAGTAGATGTAAATCCAGAAACCGCCTCAAAATAGGAGTTTAAAAATGTCAAATTATAAATACTAAAATAAAAAGGTATTGATAAAATTAAAGGTATCAATATATAACCCAAAAAAACTGTTAATATTTTATCAAATATTGTTAATTTTGCTTTAGATACTTTTAGATTAAAAAAAAATAAAGAAATTATTAAAGAGCTTAATAAACTAAAATAATAAGTATTTAGATTTAAATACCAATTTAAGTAATATGAATATATTATATTAAAAAAAGATAAAACTGATATTAAACCAAAAAAAAAACTTAAGTATCTTAATTGTATCTTCAACATCTAATTAAACTGAACTTAATCTAAAAATATTTTCAACAAAAGAAATAGACTCTTTCTTTGTAATAAACACAACCCTGTCATTTTTTTGGAATACAAAATCTGATCTTGGAATAATAACTTTTTTATCTCTTAGTATTGCTCCAATTCTAATTTCATCTGGAAAATTTGAATTTTTTATTTCTTTATTAATTAACTCAGAAGTTTCAATAATTTCTGCCTCTATTACTTCATACTCTCCATTAGAAATTGTATAAGCGTTTTCTATAGTCCCTTTGTGTACATGTTTTAAGATACTTGAAACTGTGTTCATTCTCGGATCTATTAAATCATCAATTTTTAATGAGGACTGTAGCAAAGAATAATTTGGTTTATTAATTAATGCCATTGTTCTTTTATCATCAATTTTTTTTTGATCTTTTGTAAATTTTTCAACCAGTACACTCACCATTAAATTATCCTCGTCATCATTTGTTAAAGCTAAAACAGTTTCAGCTTCATCAAGATTTGCTTCGCTTAAAGTCTCTTCATCTAATCCATTTCCATTTATAACTATTGCATCATTTAATTCTTTAGCTAAATATTCAGCACGATCTTTATCTTTTTCAATAATTTTTACTCTGACAGTCTCTAGCGTCTCCTCAATATTTTTTGCAAGATTAAATCCGATATTCCCACCACCAATTATTAAAATTTTTTTGGATATTTTTTCTAAATGTCCAAAACTCTCTAAAGTTTCTGACATTTGTAAAGAGTTAATTATAATATAAATCTTATCGTTTTTTTTTACTGTGTCAGTTTTTTTTGGAATAAAGAATTTATCATCTCTATTAATTCCTATAATATTAGCATCAAGTTTTGGGTATTTTTTTGTTAGTTCGTTAAATTTTATATCAATTGATTTACATCCATCTTTAATTAAAATTTCCAATAATCTGATCTTATTATCAGCAAAGGGAACACTATCTAATGCACCAGGAGCCTCTAGTTTTCGTTGAATGGATTTCGCTATTTCAATTTCAGGGGAAATTATGACATCTATTGGTAAATTTTCTTTACTATAAACCCTAGTAAATTTTGGATTTAAATAATCCTGGGACCTAATTCGAGCAATTTTTTTTGGAATCTTAAAAATTGAAAATGCTATTTGACATATAAGCATATTAATTTCGTCATTTCTAGTGACTGCAATAATCATATCTGTTTCTGACGCATTGGCTTTTTCAAGTATCGATGGATACGTAGCTTTTCCTACAATCGCTTTTACATCTAAGCTATCATTTATTTTTTGAATATCTTCACTAGCTTGATCAATTACTGTGATAGAGTGACCTTGCTCACTTAGTAATTTTGCAATAGTGAAACCAACTCTGCCAGCACCACAAATTATAATATTCATTTAATTAAACTCTTTAATCCCTAAACCTTTAAGTTTTCTATGCAAGGCACTTCTTTCCATTCCAACAAAATTTGCTGTTTTAGATATGTTTCCATTAAATTTTTTTAATTGGATAGTTAAATACTCCTTTTCAAATTTTTCTCTAGCCTCTTTTAAGGGTACAGATAGGCTATTTTCTGTCATTTTATTACTTAAATTCTCAATTTTAAGGGATTCTTTTACAATTGATGAAATTTTGTCTTTAGTGTCTGGTTGTAATATAGCAATTCTCTCTATAAGATTTCTTAATTCTCTGACATTGCCTTTCCAATTATGATTTAGAATATAGGTATTATTATCATCAATTTCTAATTCTTTAATGTTATAATTTTCAGAAATCTTTTTTGAAAAATATTTTATCAGCAAAGGAATATCAGATAAACGTTCATTCAAAGGCTTAATATTTATCTCAAAAACATTGAGCCTGTGATAAAGATCCTCTCTAAAATTTCCATTTATTATTTCCTCTTTCAAATCTTTACTTGAAGAGCAGATTAATCTCACATCTACATAAATGTCTTTACTTCCATTCAATCTTTTAAATTTTTGATCAGTTAGCACTCTTAAAATTTTAGATTGAATATCTAAAGGGATTTCTGAAACTTGATCAATAAGCAATGTTCCCTTATTTGCTTTTTCTAAAGATCCAAATGAAATAGAGCCATTTTCTTTTTCTTCACCAAATAACTCTAATTCATATTTATTAGCATCTAACAAAGCTCCATTCAGAATGACGAATGGTTTATTTTTTCTTTTAGATTCTTTGTGAATTTTTCTCGCAACTAACTCTTTTCCTGACCCAGAGGCACCATTTATTAAAATTCTACTATCAGTAATTGAGATTTTATTTATCTGTTCTCTTATATTAGAAATATTTTTACTATCTCCTATTAGATCATATGAATAAAATAATTTATCCTCATATTCTTTATTTTGGGTTTTCAAATTTAAATTTTCTACAGCTCTACGTATAAAATTAAGTAATCTTGGTTGATCAAAAGGCTTTTCAATAAACTCAAAAGCTCCATGTTTTAAAGAGCTAACAGCCATTTCTATATTTGCGTGACCAGATATTATAATAACAGGAACATCTTTGCTCTTTGATTTTATATAAGATAATAATTCAATACCATCATTTTCACCTTTATCTAATTTTACGTCAAGAATTGCAACGTCAGGTATCTTTTTGTCTATTTCATTTAATGCTTGTTTATAATTTGCTGCTAAACGAGTTTGATAACCAGCATCAAGAATTAATTCATTCAAGATATTTCTAATATCAGCATTATCGTCAACTATTAAAATTTCAACTGTCATCTAATTTAAAATTAATTTCTACTTTGGCTCCACTATCAATTGAAAAAAAATAAAGTTTTCCATTATGATCATTTATAATTTTGTTAACAATTGATAGACCTAAACCTGTACCATTTTTTTTTGTGGTGAAATAAGGATTTAGTATTTCTTTAATGTTTCCTTTCAATTTATCAAGACCAATTCCATTATCAATTAATGTGATTTTAATATGGTCATTATTTGCTTGAATTTCAATTGAAATTTTCTTTTCAAAATTAAGGTTTTTTTCAGTTTTTTGTTGAATACTCTCTATTGAGTTTTTTATCAAATTAAAAAAAACTCTAGCTATTTGCTCTTTGTCACAATTAAAAAAAATCTTTTCTTTGTTTTGATGAATACTTATTTTAATTGAATGGTCGATTTCAGATAATAATTTTACATTCTCTTTTAAGATTTTGATTAAATCATTATCCTTTAATATTGGTTTTGGCATTCTTGCAAAATCTGAAAACTCATTTACTAGATTTTCAATTTGTTTAATTTGATTATTAATAATTTTTAAGTTTTCTTTAAGATTATCTTTTTCTTCATTTGACAGTTTAATTAAATATTTATTCTTGATTCTATCAATGGTTAATTGAATTGGAGTAAGGGGATTTTTAATTTCATGTGCAAGTTTTCGAGCTAAGTTACCCCATGCTTCATGTCTTTCATTGATAATTAATTTATCTTGTTGATTTTTCAATTGAACAGTCATTAAATTAAAATTTTTGTTTAATATTTCCATATCTTTATCAGTCTTAATTTCTGGAACTTTAATATTTAAATTGCCTCTTCCAATTTCTGTTGATGCTAAAATCAAATTATTTATAGATCTAAAAAACCTTGATGAAAAACGAATAGCTATTGTAATTGATATAAATAGCAATAAGGAAACAATAATAATATATATAATTGCAAATGAAATCTTAATACCAGTGTTTCTCTCCTCAACTGTATAATAAAAATTTATTGCTTCTTGAGACTGCGAAAGATAATTTGAGATGTCTTTATCTAAAAATTTTACGACATATAAAAATCTATCATTGAAAGATTGAAGTCTCATAATTGCGGCAGATTTATTTGCTGGAGCATCAATTATCTTAAGTGGTCTATCGTCTTCTATAACCAAGCTCAATGCTTTATCTACTGGAGCAACATATTTGTTTTTTTCTTCGGTTGAATATAATAATTGTTTATTTTTATCTATGATATGAATTTCATCAACATTTCTAATTAACTTTTGAGTTCTTAAAAATCTTAAATATTCATTAATATTATCGTTCAAAAAATTTGCACTTTTATTTGTATCAAATGCTATAAGTACAATATCAGACTCAATTTTATTTTTAACTTCTTCAACATAATTTTTTGCAAGTTCATAAGAGTTATTTACAACTGTTGTTACTTTTTTATCAAAATATTTTTCTAAAGCAAACGAGAAAAGAAATAGAGAAAAAACAGAAATCAAAATTGAAGGAATAAGAGTAAATAAAGAAAAATATGTAATGTACCTTTTGTTTGATGATAAACCATCCTGGTCAATATCAACTTTAATTGATTTTTTTATTTCTATAAAAATAAATACAAATAATAAAAAAAGTAATAAAATATTTAAAATTAGTAAGTTTTGTAGATTCTTTTGATTTAACTCAATAAAACTTCTATCAATAAACGTCAAAAAAGTTAAAAATCCAATAAATAGTGTGATACTAGATAAAAAAATAATGAATATATTTTTTTTTAAAAAATCTAACATAATTTAGAATTATAGCATTTAAATAAATGAACAACTATTTTGTAATATTAGCAGCAGGAAAAAGTAAGCGATTTAGTAGTAATTTATCTAAACAATTCTACAAATATAAAAATAAGGAAATTATAGATCACTCTGTAGAAAAATCCTTAAATTCTAAATTATTTAAAAAAATAATTATCGTATCAAATAATATTAGACGGCTAAAAAAAAAGAAATATCCAAAATTAGTTACCATAATTGAAGGTGGTAAAGAAAGAGCAGATTCTTCATTAAACGCTTTAAAATATATAAAAAGATATAAACCAAAAAATGTTTATATTCATGATGCTGCAAGACCAAATTTTTCAATAAAGCTGCTTAAAACTATTTCTAAAAATTTAAAAAAAAGTAACGCTGTTGTACCAATTATAAATTCAAATGACGCAATTAAACATAAAGTTGAAAATAAAGTTTTCAATTTAAAAAGAAAAGACTCGTTTTTAACTCAAACACCTCAAGCTTTTAGATTTAGTGAGTTATATGATCTAGCAACTAAAGAAAAATCTAAAATTAATGATGAAGCATCATTATTTTTAAATAAAGGTCTTAAAATAAAATTTATTTTAGGTGAAAATTTAAATAATAAGATTACTTATTTAGATGATGTTAAATTACCCAAAACTTACTACGGCTTAGGATTTGATATTCATAGATTGGTTAAAAATAAAAAACTTTTTCTTGGTGGTGCAAAAATACCATTTCATTCAGGTTTAAAAGGGCATTCTGATGGTGATGTAATTTTACATGCAATTACAGATGCAATTTTAGGAGCATTAAGAAGAAAGGATATAGGTACATATTTCCCAAATACTAAAAAATATAAGAATATAAGATCACCAAAAATGTTAAAGCCGGTTGTAGAAAATCTTTATAAATCAAATTTTTCTATAAATAATTTAGATATTAATTTAATCTGTGAACAACCTAAAGTATCAAGATATAGAAATAAAATAATCAAATCTATATCTAAACTCACTAATTTAAATAAAGATTTAATTAATCTAAAAGGTAAAACAGTAGAAAAACTAGGTCTAATAGGAAAAGAAAAAGCAATAGCTTGCGAGGTAATAATTTCAATCACAAAATATGATTAAAAGAATTAATACGTTATTTGTTACAATGTTTGGAATAGGAAGAATTCCAAAAATTCCTGGTACTTTTGGGTCTTTGGCAACAGTGATTTTATTATATATTTTTTTTCATACATTAAATTTGTCTCCAATTATAATATTTTTATTTCTAACAATTATCTTTTTTTTTTCTTTTATAGCAGTCGCAGTACATATTAGAGATAATACAAACAAAGATCCAAAAGAGGTAGTTATTGATGAGTTTATTGGTCAATCTATACCAATATACATGTATGAGATTTCACATGGTACAGAAAAATCTTATGATGAAGCAATTATTTTTTATGGTGCCTGTTTTATTTTATTTAGATTTTTTGACATAGTAAAACCATTTCCTGTAAATTTTTTTGATAAAAAATTTAAAAATAGTTTTGGTGTAATTATGGATGATATTTGTGCAGGTTTTTATGTTGTTTTATCATTAATTTTTTTTATGATTTTTAAAAGCTATTTTATCCAATGAAAACTTTAATAAAACTACTAACTAAAAAAAAACTTAAAATTTCATTTGCAGAATCGTGTACAGGGGGATTATTAGCAAGCTCTATAACTTCGATTAGTGGTGCATCAAAAGTTTTTAATTTAGGTCTTGTCACCTACTCTAACCAAGCAAAAATTAAGATTTTAAAAGTAAATAAAAATATTATTAAAAAGTATGGTGCTGTAAGTCACGAATGTTGTTCAGCAATGGTTAAAAATTTATCTAAAATATCTAAAGCTAACATCAATGTTTCAATAACTGGTATTGCAGGACCAAAAGGTGGTACTAAAGAAAAACCTGTTGGTCTAGTTTATATTGGAGTAAAAAAAGGTAATAAAATACAAGTTAATAAATGCTTATTTAAAGCCAAAAACAGATCTTTAATACAAAAAGCTACAGTTAGAAAAGCATTAAATTTAATTCTTAGAGCTGCCAAATAGCTCTTCTGCTCTCTTCTGGAATGCGTCAGCTATTTTCTCTAATCCAAATTGAAATGAAACAACCATCAATGAATTCAAAAATTTATTTTTAATTTCAAAGTCAATATCAAAAGTAACCTCTGTAATTCCATTTTTTTTATCAGAAAATGTCCAATTATTTGAGAGATGATTTAAAGGTCCTTCTATATTTTTAACAAAAATATTATCTTTTTTTTTGTTAAAAACTACATCGCTTTTGTAGGTATCTTTGAACGGTCCTTTTCCAATAGTTAGATCAGCTATTATTTTTTTCAAATCACCCTCATCTTTATTTTCATAGATTTTTGCGCCAAAGCAAAATGGTACAAATTCAGGATATTTTTCAATATCAAGGACAAGATTTATTAAATCCTTTTTTTGACATTCAATTAACCTCTTTACAGAAGCTTTCGGCATTAATTTAAATTTAATCTGTTTTTTTGAAGTTTAGCAAAATCTTCATCTGCATGGTAAGAAGATCTAGTTAAAGGAGATGATGAAACTAAAAGAAAACCTTTAGATTTTGCTATTTGTTCTAATTCTTTAAATTCATCTGGGTGATAATATCTTTCAAGAGGATGATGTTTAACAGATGGCTGAAGATACTGACCAATTGTAATAAAATCTACATTCGCAGATCTTAAATCATCCATGACTTGTAATATTTCATCATGCTCCTCTCCAAGCCCAACCATTATTCCTGATTTAGTAAATACTTTAGTGTTATCTTTTTTTGCATTTTTTAAAAGTTCTAGAGATGCAAAATACCTAGCCCCTGGTCTTACTTTTAAATAAAGTCTCGGTACAGTTTCAATATTATGATTAAATACATCCAAATCTGCTTGAAGTAATTTTTTATAAGAATCTCCTTTTCTTAGAAAATCAGGTGTTAAAACCTCAATAGTTGTATTGGGATTTTTTTTTCTTGTGGTTTCGACTACTTTTTTAAAATGATTTGATCCACCGTCTGGTAAATCATCTCTGTCAACGGAAGTAATCACTACATGTTTTAAGTTTAATTTTTTAACTGCATTAGCTATTTTAATGTCCTCAAATGGATCCAATTTGTCAGGTTTGCCTGTCTTTACATCACAAAATCCGCAAGCTCTAGTACACGTGTCACCCATTATCATAAAGGTTGCATGCCTTTTGCTCCAACACTCAGTAATATTTGGACAATTAGCTTCTTGGCATACAGTAACAAGATTACTTCTGTTAACTACAGTTTTTGTTGTAAAAAATTCTTTACTATTTACTAATTTAGATCTTATCCAGTCTGGTTTTTTTTTAATAGGATTAACTGGATTTTTTACTTTCTCAGGATGTCTAGGTCTAATTTTCTGTGTCATTGTATTTTAATATATAAATTTTTTCATTTTTTTTTCCAAATAAAAACCTTTCTCTAATCAAAGTTTCAATATAATCAAGATCAAGATTGTCACTTAATAACGAATTTTTAAAATCCAAGTCCTTAATCTGATTTATCAATAAAAGCTCCTTGTTTACTAGATCATTTAAAATCTGCTTTTTTTCAAAAAAAGAGATAAGACCTCTTTGGCCAGACAAAAGATTAAAAAAAAAATAAAAAATTAAAAAAGTGGAAACTAATAAAAAGTAGTTTTTTTTTAATTTTTTTAGCATTAATTAATCTTATTCATTGTAGATTTTTTTCCAAGATTTTCTTCTATTCGTAATAATTGATTATATTTTGCGACTCTTTCGGATCTGGCTAAAGATCCAGTTTTTATTTGATTTGAGGCAGTTCCAACTGCTAAATCAGCAATAAACGTATCCTCACTATCACCAGATCTATGAGAAATTATTGTTTTAAAGCCTATTTTATGAGCAAACCTAATAACATCCAAAGTTTCCGAAACAGTGCCTATTTGATTAAGTTTTATCAAAATTGCATTTGATGATAAATTTAAAAAACCTTTTTTTAATCTTTCCAAATTTGTAACATACAAATCATCTCCTACAATTTGAACTTTTTTGATAGACTTCATTAGTTTATTCCACGCTAACCAATCATTTTCAGCAAAAGGATCTTCGACTGACTTAATTTTGTATTTTTTGATTATTTTGACATATTCTGCAATTGATTTTTTTACTGAAATGTATTTTTTTGAATGGATTGAATATTTATTTTTTTTAAATAATTCATTAGCTGCAACATCCAAACAAATTGATACATCTATACCATTTGTAAAACCTGATTTTTTAATTGCCGCTATAATTAAATCTAAAGCTTGACTGTTGCTACTAATCATTGGCGCGAAACCTCCCTCGTCACCAACTGAAGTTGATAGTCCTTTTTTTTCAATTAATTTCCTTAAATTTTTTATAACAAGAAAACAAATTCTCATTGCATCAGAAAAATTCTTTGCTTTATCAGGTCTTATCATAAATTCTTGAATTCTAAGACCATTGTTTGCATGAACTCCACCATTAATAATATTCATCAACGGATAGGGTAGTTTAAAATTATTTTTAATTATAAAATTTTTAAAAAGAGGTATTTTTTTTTCTATTGAAGAAACTTTTTTTACAGCCATGGATACTGCTAAAATAGAATTTGCACCTAATTTATTTTTTTGTTTAGTTCCATCTAAATTAATCATCAAGGCGTCAATTTTCTCTTGGTTGTGTACATTTAATCCTCTCAATTTTTTTGATATTATAGTATTTACTATTTTAACAGCGTTCAAAACGCTTTTGCCTAAATATTTTTTGTTTTGTTTATCTCTTTTTTCAAATGCCTCATAAGTTCCTGTTGATGCACCAGAAGGACATATTGCTTTAGCGCTATTGTCTTTTGTAAAAACTTCTACTTCAATAGTTGGATTACCTCTACTATCATATAATTGACGCGCTTTTACTTTTAAAATTTTACTCACTAATTTTTTATTAAACTATCTATCTCTGTAAGTTGTTTTAATAGATTCTCTAAATTTTCTAAAGGAAGCATATTTGGTCCATCTGATGGTGCGTTATCTGGGTCTTGGTGAGTTTCAATGAATACTCCAGCAACTCCAACAGCTACAGCGGCTCTTGCTAAATACTCTACAAATTCTCTTTGACCTCCGCTTTTTTCACCAAGGCCACCTGGTTGTTGAACAGAATGAGTTGCATCAAAAATAACTGGATATCCATTCTTTGCCATGATTGGCAAAGATCTCATATCTGAAACTAAAGTGTTGTATCCAAAGCTAGCTCCTCTTTCTGTTACTAAAATATTTTTATTCCCTGAGTCAGAAATTTTTTTTGTTACATTTTCCATATCCCAGGGCGCTAAAAACTGACCTTTTTTTACATTTATAATTTTATTCGTTTTAGCGGCAGCAACCAGTAAGTCTGTTTGCCTGCACAAAAAAGCTGGGATTTGAATGACATCAACATGTTTTGAAACAATAGAACATTGTTCAATATTATGAATATCTGTCAAAATCGGAATATCCAACTCTTTTTTTATCTTATCAAAAACTGGAAGTGACGCTTCTAATCCAGCTCCTCTTTTTCCTTTAAGGCTAGTTCTGTTCGCCTTATCAAATGATGTTTTAAAGATAAATCCAACATTATATTTTTTTGTTATTTCTTTAATTTTTCCAGCAATATCAATTGCGTGTTGCTCTGTCTCAAGTTGGCAAGGACCTGCGATTATACAAATTTTGTTATCGTTAGATATTTCAATTTTTCCACAATTTACTTTTACACTGTTCATTTATGATTTTTCGCTGCTTTGATAAAAGATGAGAATAAAGGATGAGGGGACAAAGGTCTAGATTTAAATTCAGGATGAAATTGAACTCCTATAAACCAAGGATGATTTTTAAGTTCAATTATTTCCGGTAATTTATCATCTGGTGACATTCCTGAAAAAATTAATCCCTTTTTCTCAAATTTATCTTTAATTGTATTGTTAACTTCATATCTATGTCTATGTCTTTCTTTAATCGTTTTTGATTTATAGATTCGATTTATGGCAGAATTATTTCTTAATTTAGCTTCATATAAGCCTAATCTCATTGTTCCACCTAAATCTTTATCTGTTCCTTTTATTTTTATTCCATCTTTATCCCACTCATTAATTAAACCTATCACTGGATAGCAATTTTTATCTAGTTCACTTGATCCAGCTTTTTTAATTTTTAACTGATTTCTTGCAAATTCAATGATAGCCATCTGCATACCAAAACAAATACCAAGGAATGGTACTTTGTTTTCTCTCGCAAATTTAATAGCTGAGATTTTACCCTCTGTTCCTCTTTTACCAAAACCACCAGGTATTAATAACCCCGAAACATTTTTAAATTTTTTCTTTATTTCATTTTTTTTTAAATTATCAGACTCTATTCTAATTAAATTTACTTTAACTTTATTATAAATACCTCCATGTATTAAAGCTTCATCCAGGGATTTATAAGCATCTTTTAAATTTACATATTTACCAATGATTGCGATATTTACAGTTTTTTTTGTATTTAAGACAATTTTGGTTATTTTTTTCCATGGATTTAAATTAGGTCTTTTTTTTGATTTTAATTTAAAGTATTTTAAAACTTGTTTATCAAGTTTTTGATTAAAAAAACTTATTGGCGCTTCGTAAATCGTTCTTACGTCAATAGTCTCTATTACATTATCAATTGGAACGTTACAAAATAGCGATATTTTTTTTCTTTGATCTAATGGTATTGATTGTTGAGATCTACAAATAATTATATCTGGTTGAATACCAATGCTCCTCAGTTCTTTAACTGAATGTTGCGTTGGTTTAGTTTTTATTTCATCTGAGGATTTTAAAAAAGGTACAAAAGTTAAGTGGATGAATAATGTTTTCGACCTACCCTCCTCATTTGAAAATTGTCTTATGGCTTCGATAAAAGGTAAGCTTTCAATATCTCCAACTGTTCCTCCAATTTCGCATATTACAAAATCTTCATTTGTAATATCTTTTTTTATAAATTCTTTAATTCGATTTGTTATGTGAGGAATTACCTGAACAGTTTTTCCTAGGTATCCACCTTTTCTTTCTCTCTTTATAACGTCACTGTAAATACGACCAGTAGTTATATTATCAGATTGTTTTGAGGATATATTTGTGAATCTTTCATAATGACCCAAGTCTAAATCTGTTTCTGCACCGTCGTCAGTTACAAAAACTTCTCCATGTTGAAACGGACTCATGGTACCAGGATCAACGTTTAAATATGGATCCATTTTTCTTAATCTAACTTTATAACCTTGAGATTTTAACAAGTAAGCCAATGAAGCTGAGGATAGACCTTTTCCTAAAGATGAAACCACGCCGCCAGTGACAAATATAAATCGCGCCATGGAAGTATCTTATAGCGAATAAAAATCTAATTGAAAAGTATTAATTATTGTTATCTGGAATCTTGGGCGTATCTTCATTTTTTTCCTCAACAGTATCCAATACTGAAGAAGATGGAGTTAGTTCTCCTCTTGAAATTATAGTTAAACCCAAGCTACATATTATAAAAAGGATTGCAACGAAACTTGTAGCTTTTGTCATAAAATTACCTGCAGTCCTAGAGAACATGAAGCTTTCTTGAGACACTCCAATACCTAAGGCGCCACCCTCAGATTTCTGAACTAATACTAAAATGACTAATATCACAGCTAATATAATGTTAAGTACAAGCAATATATTTTCCATGATAGTTAACTATATGTTTTTTTTACTATATCAATAAATTTTTTTGCACTTTGAGATGCACCACCAATTAAAAAACCATCAAGATAATTAACCCTTTTTAATTCCATAATATTTCGAGGATTTACTGATCCTCCATATAATATTTTAGGGGCTTTTCCTCTAAAACTTTTTTTTATAAATTCTAAAATTTTTTCCAATTCATATTGATTTGGAATATTGCCAGTCCCGATTGACCAAACGGGTTCATAAGCAATAAATATATTTGAATTTTTTTTTATATTTTTAAGACCAATTTTAATTTGTTTAGAAAGAATTGATTTAGTTTTTCTTTTTCTCTTTTCTGATAATGTTTCACCGATACATAGAATTACTTTTAATTTTGCCTTAATCGCACTTTTAACTTTTAGATTAATTAAATTATCATTCTCACCCTTTTTTCTATTTTCTGAGTGACCTATAATTACATAATTTGCTCCAATGCTTTTGAGCATTTTTGAATTTACATAACCTGTATGTGCTCCATAATCATCATTCTCGTGACAATTTTGAGCGCCAATATCTATTAAACAATTTTTAAATTTTTTATAAAAAGAGTTTAATAATGTATATGGAGGACAATAAATTAATCTTCCTTTATTAATTTCTTTGGATTTTGAAAATTTTATAACTTTATTCAATGTATTTATTGATTTTAAGTTACCAAACATTTTCCAATTTGCCACAAAATACATATATTTATTTGTCATAAGGTAAAATTTAATCTATAGGTTTGCTTTTTAGAGATCAATAAATTTATAGATAAATGATAAGTAGTTTTAGAAATTTTGCAAAAACAAAATTTGCTGGTTTGTTAGTTTTTATTATGATTATTCCCTTTGTCTTTTGGGGGATGGGTAGTATGTTTAGCAGTGGAAACACAAACAATATCGTAAAAATAAATAATAAAAATATTTCTACTCAAGATTTTATAGATCATATTAGATCATTAAATATATCTGAAAAAATTATAAGAGAAAATTTAGATAAAAATATAATTGAGGAATTATTATCAACTTTGATATCAACAACTTTGCTAGATCTTGAAGTAGAAAATTTCAATATTCTCATTTCTGAAAATACACTTTTGAAAAAAATTAAAACTGATAAAAAGTTTCTAAATGAAAATGGAGACTTCGATAGAATAAAATACGAAAAATTTTTACTTGAAAAAAATCAATCAGCAGTATCTTTTGAGTTGGGAATTAAAGGTGTTGCTCTCCAAAAAAACTTATTTGATTATATTGGAGCAGGTACATCAGTTCCAAAATTTTTAGTAAAAAAACTTTATGAGGAAGAAAATAAAAATATTGAAGTAGAATATATAAATCTAGAAAGCTTTTATAAAAAAAAAAGTGAATTTACTGAAACTGAAATCACGGATTTCTTAAAACAAAATGAAAATGAATTAAAAGTTGAATATATTGACTTTGATTATGCAATTTTAAATCCTAAAAATCTAATTGGAGTAGACGATTTTAATCAAACATTTTTTGATACAATTGATAAAATTGAGGAAAAGTTTTTAAATAACCAAGATTTGAGATCAATTCTATCTGACTATAATATTAAAATAATTGAAGTCAAAGATTACAGAAATACTTCAGAAAAAAATAAAATTGAAAAAAAAATATATGATTCAAGAAATATTGATTTTGATATAATAGAAAATGATAACAATTATGTTGTTTATAAAATTAACAAAACTGAAGAGCGATCACCAAATATAGATGATCCAGCCTTAAAAAAAGAAATTTTAGAACTTATTAGTCAAAGAAATAAATTTGATTATAACAGAACATTATTTAAAAAGATTAATGATAAAAAATTTAATGACAATGATTTTAAAAAAATGGGAAATAATAAAATTGAAAATTTAAAATTAACGTCAATAAATGATAATCAAAAATTTGAGGCAAATACTGTTGAGCTTTTGTATTCTCTACCAGCTGGATCATTTACCTTAATTAATGATTACTTAAATGTAGTATATCTTGCAAAAATAAAAAGTATTGATAGTGAAAATATCAACATTAACGATGAGAAATTTAAGGAATATATTAATAAACAAAATACTAATACCAAAAATAATATTCTTAAATCATATGATTTTTTTTTAAATGAAAAGTATAATGTGGTATTAAATCAAAAAACAATAGAACGAGTAAAAAATTTCTTTCAATGATAATAAATCGAAGCTTCAAAGAATTTAAGTTTCGACATAGAAACAAACAAAATCAAATAATATATACATCTAAAAGAATTAAAGGTGAAGATGAAATTTTAAATCTAATTGATAATTTCTTAGATGAAAAAAACAGCTTTATCTTTGAGTCAGTTGAGAAAGGAAAAATTAAAGGTAGGTACACAATTTTTGGAAAAAATCCTGATAAAATATGGGAATTTAATGGCAAAAACTCATTTCTTATTAAGAATAATAGAAAAATAAAATTAAATGATAAACCGGAAATTTTAATTGAAAAAATAATTGAAGATTTTAAATTTAAAACTCCAAAAAATTTACCAAAAATTTGTTCACTTATCTCAGGATATTTTTCTTATGACGCAATTAGATATGTAGAAAAAATTCCTAATAATTGCAAAGATGATCTGAAATTACCAGATGTAAGACTTTTGAGACCAAGAACTCTTATTATTCATGACAATTTAAAAAAAGAAATATTTTATATTCATAATATTTTCAAAGATGAAAAGATAAATGATTATCAAAAGAAATACGATGAGATAAATTCTAATCTTTTCAGATTATTAATTCAATCCTCAATTAAAAATTTAAATAAAAAAAATCTGCAAAATTCAAATAATATTAAGATAAAATCTAATACATCAAAAAATAGTTTTTTATCAAAAGTAAAGAAAGCAAAAGAATATATTAAACTAGGAGACATTTTTCAGGTTGTGCTAAGCCAAAGATTTGAGACTAAATTAACAAAAAGACCAATAGATATTTATAAGAAATTGAGAGTAACTAACCCCTCTCCTTTCATGTTTTTTTTTAATTTCAGTGATTTTCAAATTATTGGAGCGAGCCCAGAAATATTAGTAAGGCTACGTGATAATAAAATTACTGTTAGACCTATTGCTGGAACAAGACCGAGAGGTAAAAACAAAAAAAAAGATCTTTTTTACGAAAAAGATCTTCTAAAAGATAAAAAAGAACTTTCTGAACATTTAATGCTATTAGATTTAGGAAGAAACGATGCTGGTAAGGTTTCAAAAATAAATTCAGTCAAAGTAACCGAAAAATTTATAATTGAAAAATATTCACATGTAATGCATATAGTTTCAAATGTTGTTGGAGTATATAATAATAAATTTTCAAAGTTTAAATCACTTTTAGCTGGCTTTCCTGCAGGTACTGTTTCGGGAGCCCCTAAAATAAGAGCTATGGAAATAATTGATGAACTAGAAACAACCAAAAGAAAAGTATATGCAGGTGGAATTGGGTATTTTTCAGCAAATGGAGAATTTGATACTTGTATAGCCCTAAGAACAGCAGTTGCGAAAAAAGATAAATTTTATGTTCAAGCTGGAGCTGGGATTGTTGCTGATAGTAAACCTTTAAAAGAATATGAAGAAACGATAAATAAAGCAAAAGCTTTAATCGATGCGTTAAGATGAAAAAGATAATTTTAATAGATAATTATGATAGTTTTACATTCAATCTTTATCATTATCTATCATCATTAAAAGTAAACGTTGATGTAATTAGAAATGATCAAATTACATCTAATCAGATATTAAAAAGAAAATATAATAAAATTGTTATCTCACCAGGCCCAGGTAATCCTGATCAATCAGGTAATTGTTTAAAAATAGTTAAATCTTTATATAAAAAAATTCCAATTCTTGGTGTTTGTCTTGGTCACCAAATTATAGGACAAGTATTTGGCTCTAAAATCATTCAAGCTAAAAAGCTAATGCATGGTAAAACAAGTAAAATCATCTCAAAAAAAGTGGGAATTTTAAGAAATCTTCCAAAATCATTTGAGGCAACACGGTATCACAGCTTAATTATTGAGAAAAAATCACTATCAAAACATCTTGAAATCACGGCTGAGAGTAAAGAAGGTTTAGTTATGGGTGTTCAACATAAAAAATATGATGTTCATGGAGTGCAATTTCACCCTGAAAGTATTAAAACTAAATTAGGTATTAAAATTTTAAAAAACTTCATTAAAATTTAAGTATAAATATGGAAAATTTTGGCTATTGGGCACTTATAATTTTTATGATTATAACAGTTATGATAATGAGTAGTTAAATGAAACAGTTCATTAAAAAAATTAAAAATAAAGAAAATCTATCTTTTGTTGAAAGCAAAGCTGCTTTTGAATTATTAATGGAGGGAAAAGCAGAAGATCAAGAAATATTTGATTTTTTGACACTTTTATCCGCTAAGGGTGAGGCTTCAGATGAAATAGCGGGTGGTGTCTTTGTGCTTAGAAATATGTCTAAAAGAGTAAATGTAGAAAATTGCGTTGATACATGTGGTACTGGTGGAGATGGAATGAATACACTCAATATATCTACAGCATCTGCACTATTGCTTGCAAGTATGAATGTTAAAGTGGCTAAACACGGGAATAAAGCTGTATCATCTAAGTGTGGATCAGGTGATGTTTTAGAGGCTTTAAATATTAAAATAAATCTAGAACCAAAAGAAATCGAAGATCAAATAAATAAAAATAATTTTGGTTTTATGTTTGCTCCTAATTATCATACTGCTATGAGGTTTGTTGGTCCAACTAGAAAAAAAATTGGAAAAAGAACAATATTTAATATGATCGGACCGTTAAGCAGCCCTGCTTTAGTAAAAAGACAGGTGGTTGGTGTTTTTGATAAAAAACTTTTAAGAATATTTGCAAATGCTTTAAATAACTTGAATATTAAATTTGCATGGATTGTAAATAGCGAAGATGGCTTAGATGAAATTTCGCCGTATGCTAAAACAAATGTTATTCAATTAAAAGACAATGAGATTTCTGAAATTGTTATTGATCCAAAAAAATTAAATATTAATGCAGATAAATTTGAAAATCTTGTTGGTGATGACGCAAAATTCAATGCAGAAAAAATGATTGATATATTTAAAGGTGAGGATAATGATTTTTCTAAAGCAGTATGTCTAAATGCTGCAGCTGGATTAATTGTTAATGAATCTTATGAAGAGTTTACTGAAGCGTATAAAAATGCAAGAGAGCATATTTTGTCAAATAAAGTTATCGAACATTTGGAAACAATTCAAAATGCCTGAAAATGTTCTTGAAAAAATAATTAAAAAAAAAATAGAAAAAATAGAAAATTCTAAAAAAAGTATTTCAATAGGCTCATTAAACGAATTAATAGAGAAAAATAAAACTTTTATTAATTTTAAAGAAAATATTGAAAAAAATATTAAGGAAAATAAATTTTCTATTATAGCTGAGATCAAAAAAGCAAGTCCTTCTGCAGGTGTAATCATAGATGATTATGACCCTATTAAAATAGCTAGTATATATCATGAAAATAAAGCTACTTGTTTATCGGTTTTGACTGAGGAAGACTTTTTTTTAGGAGATTTAACACATATAAGTGAAATTAAAAAAAATATAAAATTACCAATTCTTTGTAAGGACTTTTTTGTAGATAAATTTCAAATTCCACTAGCAAAAAGTCATGGGGCAGATGCAATATTAATTATATTAGCTGGTGTAAGTGAAAACCTTGCGAATGAGTTATACGAAGAAGCACTTAAATTAAATATGTCTGTTATAGTTGAGGTACATACAGTTGAGGAAGCAAAACAAGCTTTAAAATTTAAAGAAGCATTAATTGGTATCAATAATAGGAATTTAAAAACTCTTAAAACAGATATAAATACAACCTTTGATATTCATGATGTTTTAGTTAATCATGAAGGTCCATTAATTTCTGAAAGCGGAATTAAAACAAAAGATGAACTAATTGAACTCTCAAAAAAAACCTCTATTAAAACTTTTCTAATTGGTGAATCACTTTTAAAGAATTTAGAGAATAATTCTATTTTTTCGGTTCTTTAGTCAAATAGTTCTCTATTTTATTAGCTTTTTTTACTATTGTGAATTGAAGAGAACTTTTGTAGAACAGATTTCGTACGATATTTGTTCTTATGCTAACAAAAAAACAAAAAAACCTGCTTTTATTTATCAACAAGAAGTTGAGAAGCTCTGGTGTTTCTCCATCTTATGAGGAAATGAAAGCCTCATTAAACCTTAAATCTAAGTCAGGAATTCATAGACTCATAAGTGCATTGGAGGAAAGAGGTTTTATTAAAAGACTTGCTCATAAAGCAAGAGCATTAGAAGTAATTAAACTGCCTGAAACGGCCTCTGCGAACGATATTTATAACAGTTTTTCGCCAAGTGTTATTAAAGGTGGTTTAGATGAGGAAAATTTATCATCAGATGAAGCAGAAGTGCCAGTTTTAGGAAAAATTGCTGCTGGAACACCTGTTGAAGCTATTCAAAATGAGGTTTCAAGAATACCCTTGCCAAACAATTTAGAGAAAAATGGAGATTATTTTGGTTTAAAAGTTCAAGGGGACTCAATGATTGAAGCTGGAATTCATGAAGGCGATACTGTAATTATTAAAAGAACAGATACAGCTGATAATGGAAAAATTGTTGTTGCTCTAATTGATGAGCATGAAGCAATGTTAAAAAGAATTAGAAAAAAAGGTAAAGTCGTTGCTTTAGAAAGTGCCAACAAAAATTATGAAACCAAAATATTTGGACCTGATAGAGTAAAAGTTCAGGGTATATTAGTATCTTTATATAGAAACTTCTAAAAAAATAGTCTAAACCATTTTAATGAAAAAAGTAGCAACTAGATTTGCTCCCTCGCCTACTGGTGCATTGCATATTGGTGGCGTTAGAACAGCTCTATTTAATTGGTTATATTCAAAAAATCATAGTGGTAAATTTTATTTAAGGGTGGAAGATACAGACAAAGAAAGATCAAAAGATGAATATAAAGAACAAATAATCCAATCTCTTAAATGGATTGGTATCCATTATGATGGAGAAGAATATATTCAATCAGAAAAAGTAAATGATCATATAAAAATTGTAAATGAACTACTTAAAAACGGTCATGCATATAAATGTTATTGTTCAAGTGAAGAAATAGAAGAACAAAAAAAGAGAGCAAGGCAAAAAAAAATCCCTTATATTTATGATAGAAAATGGAGAGATAAAAAAGAATCTGACGCTCCAAAAGATATCAAGCCTGTTATTAGATTTAAAAGTAAGATTAATGGAACATCAGTATTGAAAGATTTGGTCCAAGGTAATGTAGAAATTGAAAATAATACAATTGAAGATTTTATAATTTTAAGAAACGATGGAACCCCTACGTATAATTTGTCAGCATCTGTAGATGATCACCAAATGAAGATGACACATATTATTAGAGGTGATGATCATAAAATCAACACCTTTAAACAAATACAAATTTATCAAGCCATGAATTGGGAATTGCCCTCATTTGCACATATACCGTTGATACATACAATAGAAGGAAAGAAACTATCAAAGCGAGATCAGGCTTCTACATTAGATGATTACTCCAAAATTGGAATTATGCCTGATGCTCTTAGAAATTATCTTTTAAGATTAGGCTGGTCTTATAAAGATAAAGAAATATTTACATTAGACGAAAGTATAAAATTTTTTAATTTAGAGGGCATTGGAAAATCTCCCTCTAAACTTGATATGAGTAGAATTTTGTCAATGAATGAGCACTATATTAAGAATATTGATGAAAGTGATTTATTCAATCAATTAACAGAATATTGCAAATTATATAAAAGTGAAATTAAGTCTGATAAAAAAGAAAAGATCAAAAAATCACTCACTTTCTTAAAAAATAAAGCAAAAACTTTGGAAGATATATTTAATAATGGTCAATATATTATAAGAGATGAGGTCAATTTTAATAAGGATGATGTTAAATTAATTGATGATAAAGCAAGAAAAGTAATTTCTGATTTTAATGCTCAATTTAAAAAAATAGATCTGCCTTCTCGAGAAATTTTGGAACCAATAGTAAATGGGCTCATAAAATCTCACGATACAAATTTTAAGGGTGTTGGACAGCCATTAAGGATTGCACTAACAGGTTCGAAGTTTGGACCCGGTATATATGATATAATTTTGTCTTTAGGAAAAGAGGAAGTTCAAAAACGACTAACTGCTAAGATAGTTTGAAACTACTGCTGAAGCTTCTGATGATGAGGAAGTTTTAGATTTGATCTCCTTTAAAGTATTATTCACATCGAGAATTTGTTTTTTCATAAGTTCGGGATTTTTTAAAAAGTATACTACAGATCTAAAAATTTCTTTTGAATTGCATTCTTTTTGAATTAATTCTGGAATTATTTCTTTTTGGTTAATTATATTAATTATGTTTGCAAATTTGGTCTTAACTAAAAACTTTACAATAAAAAAATTAATAAAATTCATTTTATAAACTATTATAGATGGAATTTTTGCATTACAGATTTCAAGAGAAACAGTTCCGGATTTTGACACAGCAAACACTGAGCTTGATAATATTTGTGATTTGATCTTTTCGTCTGATATCACCTCAACATTATTAAAGTTTATTTTCTTAACTTCATCTTTGATAAAATCTATATTTTGATCAGTTGCATGGAAAATAAAATTGTATTCGTTAAATTTTTCATTCATTAATTTAATAAAATCTATTAAGATTGGTAAAAGAATATTCGTTTCAGATGTTCGACTTCCAGCAAATAAAGATATAATTTTTTTATTTTCATCAATTATATTTGATAAATTTGTTTTAATATTTTCTTTATTTTCAAGTAAAGGATGACCAACAAAAGTGTTCTGAATATTTTCTTTATCAAAATATTTTTTTTCAAAATTGAATAACAATAAAACATGGTCTAAAAACTTTTTAAATTTTTTAACCCTACCCTCTCTCCATACCCATACTTGTGGTGCAACATAATGTATAGTTTTAATCTTTGGATTTATACTTTTAACTTTTTCAGCTACTCTTAAGGTAAAATCTGGGCTATCTACACTAAAAAGAATATCAGGATTAAATTCAATTATTTCATTTACAGTCTTATTTATTTTGTTTCTGATTTTAAATAAATTTAGAATAACACTAGTAAAACCAATATATGTTATCTCTTTAAGATCATATATTGATTTGACCCCAAGTTTATTTAAATGAGATCCTCCAACACTTAAATATTCTATATCAGAATGATTTTGTTGAAGTTTATTAATTACAGTCGATGCTAATTTGTCTCCTGAAGGTTCGCCAGTTAGTACAAAAATTTTTTTCATTTCACCGAGATAAACATCTTATTTTTATTTGCAAAGCTAATACATTTGTTTTTATCTAAAAATACATGTTGTTTACTTTTTATAACAATGCCTTTTAATCCAGCTGTCTTACTTTGTTTAAACGTTTTTAATCCAATAGTGGGTAAGTCTACTTTAAGATCTTGTTTTCTTTTTGGAAACTTAACTAAAACTCCTTGATTTCTAAATTTTTTACTTCTACTTTTTTGAAGCATTTTTTGGGTTCCACCTTTTCCTTCAATAGCAACTATTTTTTTATTTCTAACTACTACGCCCTGACTATAATTATACTGTTTTAAAGTATTTAGCGTCTTAATAGCTTTTCTAATGTCTGATTTATCTTTATTACTAGGCTTTAATTTCGAATAATTACCTTTTTTAAGTGAAAGCTCTGGGTTGAATATAAGTGAATTTTCAGTTTTAATCTTATTTAGAGCTAATATTTTTATTATCTCTTTCAAAATTGCAGCATCCCCAAGTTTCGATGCTTTGATAATTCTTGGAATATAATAAATTCCTTTGATGTCTAGCTTTAGCCTAGAAAAGTTTGGTTTATTTACTTTCCCTGCAAATAAGACCTTTTTACAGCTATTTTCTTTAAGTATATCAATTATTTTTCCAAATTGACCCATAGAGACTGAATAAGATCTACTATCTTTTTTAAATTTCTTAGATGTGGATAAATCTATTATTAAATAATTTATTTTTCTTTTTTTGATTGTCTCTAATATTTTATTTGGAAAATCTGTATCACCAAAAATTAATCCTATCATCTTATGAAAATGGGGTACAAATAGACCTTTTTTTATCTTTGGTAATAAATTCTATTACTTCTTTAACTAATGGATTATCTTGGAATGAGCCATTTAATTTACTTATATTTTCATTGATATTTTTGCTAGCGAAAATCTCCTTATAAGCTTCGCTCAAACCTAAAATATCCTTATTTTCAAATTTAGCTCTTCTCATCCCTATTAAATTCAATCCTTGTAATGAATTTCTATTTCCTGTGGATAATCCATACGGAATAACATCGTGTAATACTCCTGTCATTCCTCCAATCATTGCCATTTTACCAATTCTAGTAAACTGTTGAACAGCAGAATTTCCACCTATAACTACGTTGTCTTCAATAATAGCATGACCTCCTAAAGGTACATTGTTTGCAATAATGACATTATTCCCTATGTGACAATCATGCGCTATATGAGATGAAATCATAAATAAACAATTATTTCCAATTACAGTTTTTCCTCCACCACCAACTGTTCCAGGATTTATTGTTACATATTCTCTTATTTTATTATCATCTCCAATAATTAAACTAGTATCTTCACCATTATATTTTAAGTCTTGAGGATCATTGATTGAAACAAATGGATAGATCTTATTTCTTTTTCCAATTTTGGTATTTCCAGTAATGCTTACATGTGATTGTATTTCTGTATTTTCTCCAATTTCTACTTGAGGACCAATAACAGAATATGGTCCAACCTTAACACTTGGATGAACTTTTGCATTTTTATTTATTATGGCTGTTTTATCTATCATTTATTTTCTCTAATAAAATTTTTTAAATCTTTAGCTGGATAACCCATTACTTTAGAATTATCAGGAATATTTTTTATAACTCCACTACCACCACCGATCTGCACTTTATTTCCGATTTTAAGGTGACCTGAAATACCTGCTTGACCTCCGATCATGACATTATTTCCTAAAGTAGAGCTTCCAGCAAAACCTACTTGTCCTGCAATAATACAATTTTCACCAATTTTAACATTGTGAGCAATATGTATTTGATTATCTAGGTACGAATTTTTTCCTATTATTGTATTTGAAAGAGAGCCTCTATCTATTGTAGATCCACAACCTATTTCTACATTATCTTCAATTATTACTATACCTATTTGTGGATACCTAAAATTCTTATCCTTATTCGGAAAAAAACCAAATCCCTTTTTTCCAATCACACAACCATCTAAAATGTGAACATTGTTTTTAATTAATGAATTTCTGATAATTACATTAGATCCTATAGAACAATAATTGCCTATATTCACATTTTTTTCTATGATTGAATTATGACCAATTAAACAGTTTGTACCAATTTTTACATTTTCACCAATTAAAACATTTTTTCCAAATTTAACTTTATCTTTAAATTCTGTCTCATTTGCATCTTTTACAGTACTATCATAATCATCAGTTATAGAATCTGGATAAAAAATTTTTGTTATTTGAGCAGTATGCAGTAAAACTTTATCGGAAATAATTGCTTTACAAGTATTTGGTAAAAATGATTGAAATTTTTCAGATGTTATACAGTATGAGGCTTTTGTATTTTTTGCTAATTCAACATATTTTTTTGAGTGGAAAAAGGTTATTTCATTTTTTTGTGATGATTTTAATTCTTTAATATCTTTAATTTCATCATCGGTTAAACCATCACTTTTTAAGTTAATTGCTTTAAGCAAATAATTTATATTATGAGGTCCAGAATTTTTAAAAAAAGGATTGACCATTAATAAGTTAAATATCAAAACTTATTCTAAATGCTTATCAAGATTTATTGCTAATTATTTCCTATCAACAATTGTAGCTGACCATTGAGCATCAGCCATTTTTTTTTCTGAAACAAAGGCTTCACCTTTATATTTCCAAACCTTTCCGTGGGATCTGATAGCTTGAATTTTAAGTTCCAGTTTACAATCCGGAATAACTGGATTTCTAAATCTAGCTTTTTCTACACTCATTAAATATACAAGTTTATTTTCATAAGTTTTTTTATCTATGCCATGGGCCGTCAAAGCTGCAGCAGCTTGACCAAAAGCCTCGACTATTAGAACACCCGGCATCACAGGTTGTCCTGGAAAATGACCATCGACGTAAAAACTATTTTTTTTTACGTTTACTATAGCTGTAGCTGATTGTAATTTTTTAATATCTTTTAACTCATCAATTAACAACATTGGCTCTCGATGAGGCAATAATTTCGAAATTTGATCTTTATTTAATGTTTCCATTTTTTATTTATCTAAAATTTCAAGAATATTTTTTGTTATATCATTTTCACTTTTAGTCATAATAACATATTTTTTATCTAACACTGTAGATAAATTATTTTTTTTTGAGTATTCTACTAAAATTAAATTAATTTCTTTTAATAATTTCACTATTTCTGTATTTCTATCTTTTGTTAATTTATCAGACTCTTTTTTTCTTTCCAGGTTATAAGACTCTACTTCCTTCTTAAAATCTGACACTTCCTTATTAAAATCTTTGTCAGATAATACATTTTTCTTTTTAGAAATTTCAAGTTCCTTATCTTTAAGTTTTTGCTCTTTTTTTTTAAATTTGTTTATTACTTTTTCGTTTTGAGCTTTGAATTTATTTTGAATAGAAATACCTTTTTTCGAACTTTTTAAAATAAAATCAACATCTGCAATAGCTATTTTTTCTGACGCAGATAAATTATAAGATACTAAAGAAAAAAATATGATTAAAAAAATTTTTTTCATTTAAAATGTAGTACCTAATTGAAATTTAAAGGACTCTGTTTTATCTGTTCCAGCTTTAGTTATAACTTCAGCATATGAAAAAGAAAGAGGACCAACTGGTGTTAATATTTCAAGAGCGACTCCTGTTGAAGATCTAATTTTATTACTATCATCAACACTACTTGAATAATCAACACCCCATACATTTCCTGCATCTAAAAATAACTTTAGATCCATATTTTCCATAGTCTGTAGAATATATGGAACAGTTGTAGAGGCATTTATTGTTGCAACGTAATTTCCACCCACATAATCATCACCATCTTTTGGACCCACTCCTCCTCGTTGGAATCCTCTTAATCTTGAAGATGGAGCATATAATCTTTTTGAAACTCTAACATCGTCATCTGTTATAGAATTAATCGCTCTGCCGAAAAAACCAGCTGAAATTATCATGTCATCTATAGGTTCCTTGAAGGTTGTTATTGAGTATCCATTTATAATTGAGGCATTATTTGAAAAAACTGGTATATGCTGCATCCAATTACTTACAAAACCGTCAGTGGGTTGAAATTTATAATTTCTCTTATCATAAGTTAGTCCATACTTAAAATATGTGTCAAAGTAAGAACCCTCTTGTTTTTTGTATGCAGCAGAAGCGTCAGTCGTAGTATTGATTTTTTCATTTGAAATTGAGATTGAAGGTGAGAAAAACACATCGTCATATTGTTCGTATTGAGTTCCTACACCAATGCTGTTAAGACTGCTTTTGTATCCGTAATCAGTCAACTTGTCTGTTACAGTACTCTGTAAATTCATATTTAAAGCTCGATCAGAATAAGCAAAATTTGGATGGGTATAATCAAACATACCTCTTATTGAGTCGTCACTTAAAGCAAGACTTGTCTCAAGTTTAATACCTTTTCCATTAAAATTATTCTCTTTAACACCAAAAGACAGGGTGGTTCCTTCAGTTCCAACACCGGCAGCTGCGGAAATTTCACCAGTTGGTTTTTCGTCAATTATATAATCAATTACTTTTTTATCGGACTGTTCAGATTCTCTTATTTTAGTTTCAACAGATGAGAAAATTCGAAGTGATTTTAAATTACTTACAGATTTTGCCTGAAGAATTTTATTGTAAGGATCTCCTTCATCTACTTCAAGATTATTTCTAATAAATTCCTCAGTAGTAATATTATTCCCATAAATATTTATTTTTTCGACAAAAACTTTTTCAGATTCAACAACATTAAATGTAAAATCAATTTTATCATCAACGATTGTCTCAACTACTTTAGCATTTATAAATTCGTAATTTTCTAAAAGAGCTATATTTTCTATTTCCTCTAAAATGTCCTCTATTTGTTTAAAATTATAAGATTTATTTTCAATTTTTTTAAAAATTTTTCTCAGACTTTCAAACTTTTCAGGATCAAAATCGGACGGTAGATTTAAATTTAAATTTCCAAAATTATACTTTTTCCCTGCAGAAATATTAAAAGTTAAAATAAAATCTTCATTATTTAAAATTTTTGAATAAGCATCTTTTATCTGTACTTGGTAATAACCCTTATTTAGATAAAAGTTTTTAAGTAATCTCTTGTCCAAATTTATTCTTTCAATATTCAGATATTTACCCTTAGATAAAAATTTCCAAAACTTGTTTTCTTCTGAAGTAATAATGCTATGTAGTTTTCTATTTTTAAATTTTTTATCACCTATAAATTTTATTTCCTTTATTGTTGCTTTTTCACCTCTTTCAACATTATATATAATATTTATAGTCTTATTCTCGTTTATTTCCACACGAACATCTACTTTTGCAAAATAAAATCCAGATTGTTTAAAAATATTTAAAATTCTATTTTGATCACTTTTAATTAAAGATTTATTAAATGGATTTTTATCTTTTAATGAGATCTGGTCTTTTAATTCTTCTATAGTTTTTTTTCTTTTAATTCCATTTATTATTATTTCTTGTATAATTGGATATTCTTTAACGTTGATTTTTACTAGGTTATTGTTTATTTCAACTTTAACGTCTTCGAAAAAATTAGTATCGTATAAACTCTTTAAGGATTTGTTTAAATCACTAGATGAAACATCATCTCCTTTATTTAATTCACTAAAATTTATTATTGTTTCTTTAGAAACTCTTTCGTTTCCAGTAACCATAATATCATTAACAATTTCTGCAAATGATAAACTAGTTTTTATTATCAAATATATACTTATTAAAAGTACCTTTAACATCATGCAACTTATATACATAACTTTTTAATTTTCAATCTTACATACTCATTTAGATTATTGATTTCCTTTATATTTTTAGGCTTTTTTTTTTTAAGTTTTGTAAACTCTTTTAATTTAACAAAATTGAGGAGTATTTTTTGAAAATTTATAAACGAGATTTTTTTATTTAAAAACAAATTTACTAATTCATCATTAGCACTTACAATGATTGTTTCAAATAATGAGTTTTTCTCAGGAATTGATTTTAGAATTTTGGTTAAAGGAAATTTTTTTTGGTCAATTTCTCTTAAATTAAGATGATTTAGTTTTTTTATATCTAAATTCTTAAATTTAAAATTAGTAATTTTTTTTTCATAAAGAGTATTAAAAATTGGTATTGACATATCTGTATCGTGAACCAAAATCTTTTTTAATCCATTTTTAAATTCTACTATTGCATGAACATAAGATTTTTCGTGAATTAAAATTCTGATTATAGATTTTGGAAGATCAAAAATTCTTTGGGTCTCAATTACTTCAAAAACTTTATTCATCATGGTAGCAGAATCAATTGATATTTTTTTTCCCATTGACCAGTTTGGATGATTAATAGCTTTTTTAGGTGAAACATTTCTAATTTTAATAATTGGCCAATTTAAAAAAGGTCCTCCAGATGCTGTTAAATATACTTTTTTTATAATTTCTTTTTTAACGTCTTTGACTAGGGACCAAATAGAAAAATGCTCTGAGTCAACAGGTATGAAGGTGGTTTTGTAATTATCTAATTCTTTTTTAATTAGACTCCACCCACAAATAATACTTTCTTTGTTAGCAATTGCTATTTTTTTCGTTTTTGAAATAATTTTTAACGTTGGTTCGAGACCTGCTAAACCAGAAATAGCACTCATTGTATAGTCTAATTTTTTTTTAATGATTTTATTTAAATCATTATAGTTGTTAAAAACTCTTAACTTCTTAATTTTTTTTTTTTTAAAAATATTAAAACTTTTTTGATCTGTAATAATAATATTTTTTACATTAAATATTTTTATTTGTTTATATAGTTCTTTTAAATTTTTATGAGTTGTTAATAAAACAACTTCAAAATCATTTTTATTCTTTTTTAGAATATTTATAGTTGATTTTCCGATTGAACCAGTAGAACCAAGTATTGCTATTTTTTTTTTCATTATATTAAGAAGGTTAATATATATATCATGGGCATAACAAAAATTAGACCATCAATCCTGTCAAGCAAACCTCCATGACCTGGTAAAATTTTTCCTGTATCTTTTAAACCAGCTTTTCTTTTAAAGTAAGAAATTATTAAATCTCCAATTTGACTTATTAATGAAATTAATATCATAGCAAAGAAAATTTTGATTGAAATTTCATTTATATAATTAATTTGTGTATATTTAATAAAAAACAAACCTGATAATAGTGATAACAAAAAACTACCTATAACTCCTGTGTAAGTTTTATTAGGACTGATTTTAGTTAATTTAGGTCCTTTGAGTATTTTCCCAAATATATAGCCACCAACATCTGTGGAAATACAAATAGTTAAAATAAAAAGAAAAAAATACAAACCATATTGTTCTCTAATTAAGTAAGTTAAGTAAAATGAAAATAATAAAAAAACAATTCCTAAAAATTTTAAAAAATATTTTTTTTTATTTAGATTTGACCACTCCAAATATGAAAATAAGAAAAGTATACTTAAGAAAAAAATAAAATAAAAAGACCCTTTTATTATAAAAAATATTGCTATTAGAAAAAGTATTATAGAACTAAGTATTCTTTTAATTAAAACGTTCATTAAATATTTCCGTAATTTCTTTTTATATTTTTAAATTTTTTGATAATTTTATTATAGTCCTTTTCATTAAACTCAGGCCACAGTTTTCTCTCAAAAAAAATTTCAGAATAAGCAAGCTGCCATAATAAAAAATTACTAAGTCTTTTAGTATTTCCTGTTCTAATCAAAATATCTGGATCAGGAATATCTTTTGTCTGTAAATATTTTCTTAAGTTTTTTTCAGATATTTTTTCTTTTTTTTTTTTTAATATTTTAAATGCACTCATTAGTTCAAATTTTGATCCATAATTTAATGCTAAATTTATTTGAAGTTTACCATTTTTATAAGTTTTTTTTTCAGCTAATCTTAAGAGACTATTAAGCTTTGACGAAAAATTTTTTACTCCGATTATTTGAAGCTTTATATTTTGTTTATGAAGTTCATCTATTCTGTTTGTTAAAAAATTTTCTAATAAATTAAATAAAAAATTGATTTCTTTTTTAGGTCTTTTCCAGTTTTCAGTAGAAAAAGCATATAATGTGAGATATCTAATGTTATTTTTTAATGTTGCTTTAATAATTTTTTCAACTGTAATTAAACCAGCTTTATGACCTGCGTTACGAGAATTCTTATTTTTTAAACCCCATCTCCCATTACCATCCATGATAATGGCTACATGATTAAGTGGGTTCATATTGTCATTATTTCTTTTTCTTTTGAAGTTACTTTTTCATCAACAATTTGTATGTGTTTATCAGTAATATTTTGCACATTTTTTTCAAAAGTTTTCTCTTCATCTTCGCTTATTTCTTTTGATTTTAAAAGTTTTTTTAGTTCTTCATTTGCATCTCTTCTAATATTTCTAATTGAAATTTTACACTTTTCTCCTATGGATTTGATAAGTTTCTTTAATTCTGTTCTTCTTTCCTCATTTAACTCTGGAACAGGTAATCTAATTAATTGTCCATCAATTTGCGGGTTCAATCCTAAGTCGGATTTTCTAATAGCTGAATCTAATAAAGATACGTTATTTTGATCCCATACTTGAATATTAATCATTCTTGGCTCAGGTGTGGTTATGCTCCCAATTTGATTGATTGGCATTTGTTGACCGTAAACATCAACTTTAATTAGGTCAAGCATTGCTGCATTAGCTCTTCCAGTTCTTAGAGAAGATAACTCCTTAGAAAAAACTTCAATTGCTTTATTCATTTTAAGGCTATGTGATTTTTCATCAAACATTTATTCACCTATTTTTATTCTACTGAACTCCTTAATTTTCAAATCATTAATAGCAAGTTCTTTTAAAACATCCTGAACTTTTTTTTTTGGCTCCATTACCCATGCCTGTGTTAAAAGAGCGTTCTCTTCTTTAAATTTATTCATCTTTCCAAGGCTAATTTTTTTTGCAATGTCATCTGGTTTTCCCAAATTTTTTAATTCTTCTGTTACTAATTTTTGTTCTTTTTCTATGATTGATTTATCAATCAAACTTGATTCTAAAGCTAGTGGGTTTGATGCTGCTATATGCATTGATAATTGTTTTCCAAATGTTTTAACAATTTCCGAGTTATCTTTTGTTTCTAGAGATACAACTACAGCTAATTTAGCTAGATTATCTTTTACAACTGTATGTAAATATTGATAATTTTTTGAAGATGAGTTTGAAATAGTTGTAGTTTTTCCAATTGTAATTTTTTCACCAATTTTAGCAATTAGAGCAACTAAAGATGACTCAACAGTTTCTCCATTTTTCATTTTAGTCTTTTTTAATTCTTCAATATTAGACTCCTTTTCATTATTTATTT
The DNA here is from genome assembly GCA_902616645.1 of uncultured Pelagibacteraceae bacterium. Classification (GTDB taxonomy): domain Bacteria; phylum Pseudomonadota; class Alphaproteobacteria; order Pelagibacterales; family Pelagibacteraceae; genus Pelagibacter. Next base: position 60,387 of record CACMTO010000001.1, on the reverse strand, counting down.
CACTTAATTCTTTAACAAAATTAATAAAATCATCGTTTTTAGCAACAAAATCTGTTTCACAATTTACTTCTATAATTGACATTTTATTCTCGTCGCCACTAACGGCGACAACACCTTCTTTTGCATCTCTTGACATTTTTTTTGATGCTTTCGAGATGCCTTTAACTCTTAAAATTTCAGCTGCTTTATTTAAATCTCCAGAAGCTTCCTTAATAGCAAGATTGCAATCTTTAAAACCTGCACCTGTAGCCTCTCTTAGTTTTTTTACTTTCTCAATATCGCTCATACAAAAAAAATTAATTTATTGTTTTTTTTTTTGAAAATTTATTATCTAACTTTTCTCTATCAATTTGTTCAACAGTTTTAGTTTTGGATTTAGCTTTGTTTGCTTCATTATCTTTTTTTTCTGAAAGTTTTTTGTTTTCATTTAAGGGTGCTTCTTTTTTTGCTGCAATAATTGTCTCTTTTATTAAATTACAATATAGATCAATTGATCTTCTTGCATCATCATTTCCTGGTATAGGGAAATCAATACCATCAGGATTAGAGTTACTATCTAAAATTGCAACAATTGGAATTCCTAGTTTTAAAGACTCTTGAATAGCTAACGACTCATAATTTGTATCAATAATGAATACCAAGTCTGGGACTTTTTTCATTTCAGCAATTCCGCCAAGAGATCTCTGAAGTTTATCTTTTTTCACACTCATTTTTAAAAGTTCTTTCTTAGTGAAACCTCTATTTTCGGATACTAAATCTAATTCTAATTTTTTTAGTTTTTTAATGGAATTTGAAATGGTTCCCCAATTTGTAAGCATTCCTCCTAACCATCTATAATTTACAAAATATTGATCTGTCTCCTTTGCTACTTCTGCGATAGCTTCAGATGCTTGTTTTTTAGTTGATACAAATAAAATTTTTCCATTGTTTGCGATGGTGCTATAAATTTTTTCTAGTGCAACTTTAGTAAGTTCTAAGGTTTGTGTTAAATCAATTATATGTATTGAGTCTCTTTTTCCAAAAATATATTTTTTCATTTTTGGATTCCATCTCAATGTTTTATGGCCGAGATGAACTCCAGCCTCTAATAATTGTTGAATTGTTACGTTAGGTATCTTCATATTTATTCCCGGTTAAGCCACCACAGTAATTTCCAATTAAGGACCGGAGGTATAAAACCAAAAAACTGTGTGCGTGTTAATTAATTTGTGCTTTTTTTACAAAGGTTTTTGAATTTTAACAAGTCTAATTTAATTAATAATTGCTGAAATTTCCCTATTTCTCAATAAATTTAAGGTTTTTCTATCTAATTTTCTCTTTTTTTGAAGACTAAATTTAAGCTCATTTTCATCATCTGAAATTTTAAAATTTACTAAAGTTTCTCCATTTTCAACATTTAGATATTTTGAAATTTCGTTTAACTCTTTTAAAGATTTTAACTTAAATGTAACCTCATTTATTGGTTTATTTAATAAATCTTTAAGCGAACTGATTTTTTGTACGTTAATTCTTCTAAAACGATTTGTTTCATCTGAAATTGACTTTGTTAGCATTAATAAAAATGAATTACCTTCTTTTAAAATATCCCTGTTCATTTCTAAAGTATCTGAAAATATAAATAATTCAAAAACACTACTAAGATCAGTCAATTTCAGTACTGCATAAGGAGTACCTTTAGCTGTTTTCCTCTCTTGAATTTTTAAAAGTGTTGAAGCAATATTTGAATTCTTTAATTCATTTTCGTTATTAAAAGTTTGATAATCAATAATATTGTAGTCTTTAAATACTTCTTTGAATTGATTTAATGGATGATCGGATATAAAGAAACCTACTGATTCGAATTCTTTTGATAATCTTTCCTCAAATTTCCAATCTTCTTTTTTAGTTATAACATCCATTTCAGTTTCATTTGAATCACCAAACAAATCTATTTGATTTGCTGATTTACTCTCGAAAATATTTTTTGTTTTTGTGATAAAATTTGGAATTGAATTATATAATGAATGTCTGTTTGAATTTAAACTATCAAATGCTCCAGCTTTAACTAAACCTTCTAATTGAAGTTTGTTAATATCTTTAGGATTTACTCTATGTAAAAAGTCGCTGATTGACTTAAATTTTCCATTTTTAATCCTTTCATTAACAATGTTTGATATTGCTTCAAAACCCACAGCTTTAATACCCCCTAAAGCGTAAAAAAATTTTTCATTATCAGTTCTAAAATCAGCAAAACATTCATTTATATCTGGTCTAACAATTTTAACATTTATTCTTTTAAGTTCCTCATAAAATTCACTTAATTTGTTTTGATTTGAAATATCCATAGTCATTGAAGCTGCAATAAACTCTTTTGGAAAATACGTTTTTAGAAAAGCAGTTTGATATGAAATTATAGCATATGCAGCTGCGTGACTTTTATTAAAACCATACTCAGCAAAAGGTTCTATTTTCAAAAATATTCCAGCTGCAACTTCTTTGTTAATTCCATTTTTTACAGCACCATCAATGAAATTTTGTTTTTGTTTTTCTAATTCTGATCTTTTTTTTTTTCCCATTGCACGTCTTAGAATATCTGCTTGACCTGCAGTAAAACCAGATAATTTTTGAGCAATTTGCATTACTTGTTCTTGATAAATTATGACACCGTAAGTTGGTTTTAAAATTTCTTCTAATAAAGGGTGTAAGTAATCAGGTGTCTGTCTTCCATGTTTGCAATCATTATAGATTGAAATATTGCTCATAGGTCCAGGTCTATAAAGAGCAACTAATGCAATTATATCCTCAATATGGTTTGGTTTCATTTGCATTAAAGCTTCCCTCATGCCAGCACTCTCAATCTGAAATAAACCAACAGTTTTTCCAGAGGATAATAATTCAAAGACTTTTTGATCTTCAAAATTTATTTTTTGAATATCAAAATTTTTTATTTTTTTTTGTATAAGTTTTTGAGTATTGTTAATTACTGTTAAAGTTTTTAATCCAAGAAAATCAAATTTGATAAGTCCTGCGTCCTCTGCAGAATACATATCAAATTGTGTTGAGGGTAATAATAGATTTGTTGATATATCTTTGTATAAAGGAACAACTTCTGTGAGTTTTCTATCTGCTATAACAACTCCTGCAGCATGAGTTGCAAAATTTCTATTTAAACCCTCAAGTTTCAACGATAGATCTACAAGTTTTTTTACCCTAATATCGTTATTAATAAGTTTTTGAAGTCTTGGTTCATTAGAAATACACTCTGATAAGTTCTGAGGTCTTGATGGATCAAATGGTATCATTTTTGAAATACTATCGACGAAACCGTATGAAAGACCTAAAACTCTTCCAACATCTCTAATTACCATTCTAGCTTTCAATTTTCCAAAAGTAATTATGTGAGCAACACTATCTTTATATTTTTGATTAAGATATTTAAATACCAAATCACGCTTTTCTTCACAAAAATCTATATCGAAATCTGGCATTGAAATACGATCAGGATTTAAAAATCTCTCAAAAATCAAATTAAATTTTATTGGGTCTACATCGGTAATAGATAAACACCAGGCAACTAAGGATCCAGCACCAGACCCTCTTCCTGGCCCAACTGGGATATGATTTTTTTTTGCCCATTTAATATAATCAGATACAATAAGAAAATAGCTAGCATATTTCATTTTAATTATAATACTTAATTCATGATCTAATCTATCCTTATACTTTAAAAAATTTTCATGTTTAGAAAGATCATCTTTAGAAATATTAAGCTTATTCATAAATTTTTCTTTTAAACCTTTTAAAGATTCATTTTTGAGTACAACTTCAGCATCACCGCCCTTATCTGAACTTATATTAGGTAGAATTGGTTTTGAAATTTGTGGTTTAAAAGAACATCTATATGGAAAATAAAAATTATTTTCTAATGCTTCAGGTAAATCAGAAAATAATTCTATAATTTCTAAATTACTTTTATAATAATGTTGATTACTTAACTTAATTCGGTTTTTCTCGTTTATGTAAGTTTTATTCTTAATACAAATTAACGCATCGTGAGCCTCATGTGTCGTTTTATTTATGTAAAATACTTCATGAGTTGCAATTAGCGGAATTTTTAATCCAGATGATTGATTAAGATTAAATTTTTCAAATCCAATTTCATTTTGATCACCATGCCTTTGAATTTCAATATAAAATCGGTCACTATATTTTTGTTTTAAATCTAAATATAATTTTGATATTTCTGAAAATTTACCTTTTTCAAATAGTTTTCCAAATAATCCAAAAATTGTTCCAGAAAAAATTGCAACTCCACTTGTATCTTTTAACAATTCATCAAAATCTAAATAAGGATCGGATAAATCATCTTTGTTAAAATAAGATAATGATGATAAATAAATTATTCGTTTATAACCTTTTTCATTTAAAGCAAATAAAGGAATTAAACCTAAAGTATTACCAAATTTAAAATTTATTTGTGTGCCAATAATTGGTTGAGTCCCAACTTTAGATATTTTTTCTGAAAATTCTAATGCTCCACATAAATTGGAGGTATCGCATAAACCTAAAGATTTTACTTTATTTTTTTTAGAAAAATCGCTTAAATCATCAATTTTAACAGCACCTTCGCATATTGAATATTGTGAATGAATTTTTAAATGATTAAAAGTTTTGATATCAGACTCAGCCATTAATGATTCTTATATTACCATTAACTATTTCCAATAAGCAATCTGACTTATTTGCAAAAAATCTATTATGGGTTGCAAAAACTATTAGTCGATTTGAATTTATTTGTTTTTTTAAGATATTAAATACATCTTTAGCCGTTTCTAAATCTAAACTTCCCGTAGGTTCGTCTGCTAAAATTATTTGTGGATTATTTATTAGTGCTCTGGCAATAGATACGCGTTGTTTTTCTCCTCCAGAAAGTTGTGATGGATAGTGATCTGATCTATTCAACAAACCAACTTTTTTTAATAGATTTTTTGCTTTTAATATTGATAAGTCTTTTTCATTGCCACCTGCAAGGCTAGCTAAATATACGTTTTCTAAAGCTGTAAAGTCTGGAAGCAAATTATCCTGTTGATAAATAATGCCAATTTTATTTGCTCTTAAAATATCATTTTTATCTGAATCGTTAAAATCAATTATTTTGTTTTCAATTATGATTGTCCCATTGGTCGGTCTATCAATTAATGATAACAAATTCAAAAGTGTTGATTTTCCTGAACCGGATGGTCCCATTAGTGAATAAATTTTACCTTTTTTAAATTTAAAAGATATCTTTTTCAAAACCTTTAGTCTTTTTAAAGTATCAAAAGATTTGCTAATATTTTGTAGTTGAATAAAGTTATTCATATTTCAGTGCTTTTATGGGATCTAATTTGGCTGCTTTCAAAGCTGGAAAGATTGAAACTATGATTGTTATCAATATTGAACTTGCAGAAATAATCAAAATTGAAAATGGATTTATTTCTGAAGGCATTGTACTTAAAAAATAGATTTCCTCTGGAAATAAACTTATATTAAATATTGTGCTTAAAAATTGTCTTATATTTTCTACGTAAATTGAAAAAATCACACCAAGTAATATACCAAACAAAGTTGCAGATATTCCTATAAACACTCCAACCAAAAAAAATATCTTTACGATTGATTTATTTAAAACACCTATCGATTTCAAAATCGCAATTTCTTTTGTTTTATTTTTAACTAATATAGTTAAACCTGATATTATATTAAAAGCTGCAACAATTATAATAAGAGACAAAATGATAAACATTACATTTCGCTCTACTTTTAAAGCAGAAAATAAAGAACTATTCATGTCAGACCAGCTATAAACAAATTCATTTGGAAAAATCTTTTGAACAATTTTTTTTTGCTTTTCTATATTTTGTGGATTTTTTAAGTAAATTTCTAAATTTCGATTATGTAAACTTAAATTAAAAAAATCTTCTAATGTTTTTAAATTTATAAATGCAATACTATTATCAAAATCAATCAGACCACTTTCAAAAAGCGATACAATAGTAAAAGTTTTTTGTTTGGGTAGATTTCCAATAATTGTTTCAACACCTGATGGTGACATTAAAGTGATCTTATCACCAATATTTACATTAAGGGTAAAACTTAATTCTTTACTGATTGATATATTTTGATTGGTTAATTTATTTTTATCTCCAACAAAAAAGTCGTTATTAATAATCTTTAATTTTGGAAAGTCATTGCTCCTATAACCTCTTAATATAATACCTTTTGAAGTTTTATTGTTCATTATTATAGCTTCACCAGAATTACTTGAAATTAAATTTTTACTTATAGCGTTCAATTCTGGGATATTGAATTTGGCTAGATTAGTTTTTTCACTGTAAGGCTTTACAGTAACATGTGGGTTAAATCCAACTATTTTATTAACTAATTCGGTTCTAAATCCGTTCATAACAGACATTACAATAATAAGTACCGCCACTCCGAGGCCTATTCCAATAAATGAAAAAATCGAAATAACATTAAGAAATCCATCTTTTTTTTTAGCTTTTAAAAATCTAAACGTTATTTCTTTTTCTAATGTGGAAATCAATTTTTTACTTTTTTTTCTTTAATAATTTTAATTATTTGGGTTAAGTCAATTTTTTTGGTTTCTTTCCCAACTTCTTTAAATTCTAACAACTCTCCATCAGATTGATTGCCAATTATTATTTGAAATGGTGCGCCGATGAGATTCATTTTTTTTATTTTTGAAGAAAAATTTTCATCTGTATCATCAATTATTGAATCAATATTATTTTTTTCTAACTCAATATTTATCTTATTTGCTTTTTCAAGAGCTGATGAGTTATTTTTATTTATCATTGGTATTAATGCAATATCATAAGGAGCAACAGAAATTGGCCATTTCATGACCTCATTTTTTTCGTCATATTTTGCTTCAATTATAGCACCTACTAATCTAGAAACTCCTATCCCGTAAGAGCCCATTTTAACAAAGTCTTTTTTTCCTCCAGGTAAATCAACCGATGCCCCCATTGGTTTTGAATATTTATCTCCAAAATAAAATATGTGTCCAACTTCTATACCTTTTGTTTTTAACCTATTGTTTTCAGACACTTTTTTTTCAAATTCACCATTATCGAACTTTTCATCTGTTACAGCATAAAATTTTTCATATTTATTTCTAAGAGACTCTAGTGATTTCTTTTCTAACTTTGTATCTTCACTGTTCAATTCAAAAATTCTTTTGTCAGTAAAAATTTTGCTTTCACCGGTTTCAGCAAGAATTATAAATTCATGAGACAAGTTTCCACCTATTGGTCCTGTATCTGCAGCCATTGGAATGGCTGTAAGATCTAATCTTTTAAAAGTTTTAAGGTAGGATAGAAAAAATTTATTGTAAGAAAATATGGCCTCTTCATCATTTATGTCAAAAGAGTAAGCATCTTTCATAAAAAATTCTCTACATCTCATTATTCCAAATCTAGGTCTAATTTCATCTCTAAACTTCCATTGGATGTGATAAAGAAGTTGAGGAAGTGATTTATAAGATTTTACAGATGAACGAAATATATCTGTCACTAGTTCTTCATTGGTGGGTCCATAAAGCATCTCACGGTTTTGTCGATCTTTAATTCTAAGCATTTCTTCACCATAATCCTCGTAACGTCCACTTTCTTTCCAAATTTCACTAGATTGAATTGTTGGCATCAAAATTTCTTGTGCACCAATTTTATTTTGTTCTTCTCTTACAATTTGTTCAATTTTTTTCATTACCTTTAAGCCTAAAGGTAGCCAAGAGTATATACCCGCAGAGGATTGTTTTATCATTCCAACTCTAAGCATTAATTGATGAGATTTAATTTTGGCTTCAGAGGGATTATTTTTTAAAATAGGAATAAATAATTTCGAAATATTCATTTTAAGTGATTATATTTCTTAAATTTAAATATTCAAATTTCATTAATAAGAAAATAATAATGAATAAAAACGTTGTTATTCCTGTACAATAAATGAACTTTTTAAGTATTCTTGGATTTTCTGGAGAACCAGGATCCTCACCATCAATTTTTATCATTTTTTTTCTTTCAACATCAATCGGTAAAATTGCGAAAAAAACTATCCACCAAATTATAATGTAAATTATGGCTAATCCAGTTAAGCTCATTAAATCTTTGCTAAATTAATATTCGTAAATGGTTTTTTACCTGTTTTTTCTTTTGCATATCTTCTGCTTGCGATTTTTAGTGCATCTATTAGATTACTTTCCTGTTGTTTGTTTCCAAGCCTATATGTTCTTGTTGTTTTTTCTATTTCTTCAACTAAGCCATAAATAAATTCATCTTTTTCGTAAATCGGCAAACCTCGAAAAGTAATAATAGGATCATTATGGATATTTCCTTTAGGTGTAATCAAGATTGTTATTTCTAAATATCCATTTGCGCTTAAATTTTTTCTGTCTTTGATTGATTGTGAGTCCTCCTCAACACTTATATTTCCATCTAAATACAATCTACCACTAGGTGCTTTATCGTAAACTTCAGGTTCGCTGTCAGAAGAAAATCTTACGATATCACCATTTTCTACTTTGACTGGATAAGGTACCTGCATTTCTTTTGCAAAATTAATATGTTCAATCATGTGTCTATGTTCTCCATGAACCGGGATTAAACATTTGGGTTGTACCCATTGATACATATCTTTTAAATCTTCTCGATTAGGATGTCCTGAAACATGAATAAATTCAGTCTCTTCACTTATTACTTCTATGCCATCTTTGACTAATTGATTGTGTAATTTGTAAAGTTTTTTTTCATTGCCTGGTATTATTTTTGAGGAAAAAATCGCTGCATCACCTTTTTCAATAAAAACATCTGGATGTATATAGTTTGATATTCTCATCATAGCTCCCATTGGCTCACCTTGACTTCCAGTACATAAATAAACAATTTTTTCCCTTGGAAAGTTTTTTGCTTCTCTTGGATCAACTGGTTCGATACTATCTTTTAGGTATCCACATTGTCTTGCTGCTTTGTAGATCCTGTGCATGGATCTACCAACTAATGAAATTTGTCTTCCTGTTTTTTCTGCACAATAAAAAGCTGTTTCCATTCTTGCAACATTTGATGCGAAAGAAGTTATAATTATCTTCTTTTTAAGTCTGTCCATTATATTTAACATATTTTTTCTTACATCTAATTCTGATCCAGATCTTCCTGCACTTAATACATTTGTTGAGTCGCAAATCATTGCTAAAACACCTTCCTCTCCAATTTCTTTTAATCTTTTTGAATTTATTTCATCTCCTATCAGAGGGTTTGGGTCAACTTTCCAGTCGCCAGTATGTAATACTACTCCAAGAGGTGTTTTGATCCTTAAACCATTTGGTTCTAATATGGAGTGTGTTAAAGTAATGTACTCAATTTCAAAAGGCTCTAAAAAAACTTTACCGTTTAGCTGAACAATTTTTAGATGATTTGTAATATCAATATTTTTTTCTTTAAATTTTTCTTTTACTAAGACTGCAGTGAACGGTGTTGCAAAAATTTGACATTTAAGTTTTGGCCATAAATGTGCTATAGCTCCAATATGGTCCTCATGAGCGTGAGTTAAAACAATGGCTAGCAAATTTTCTTTTTTTTCAATGATAAAACCTGGATCAGGATATATAAGATCAATACCCGGAACTGTATCATCAGCAAAAGTAACTCCAATATCAACCATGATCCATTTATGATTACTAGGCTGACCATAACCAAAAAGATTCATGTTCATTCCGATTTCTCCGGATCCTCCAAGTGGGCAAAAAAGTAGTTCGTCTTTCATTTATTTTATTAATTTAGAAATTTTTATTAAACCTTTAACAGTAATATTTTTATTTTGTATTAATTTGGTTTTAATTGATTTTTTAAATAAATCTGAAAAACCCCCAGTGATTATTAATTTAAAGGATTTTCTAGTTTCCTTCTTAATCAAATAAACAATATTGTCAATTAAACCAGCGTAACCCCAGAAAAAACCAGATCTTACTGCACTAATAGTATCTTTTCCAACAACATTTTTAATTTTTTTTAGATTTACTTTTGGAATCAGGGTGGCTCTATCAGACAAAGTACTTAAGGAGATTTCAATTCCTGGTGCAATTATTCCGCCTTTATAAGTATTTTTTATTAAAACATCAAAAGTGGTTGCGGTACCAAAATCAAGAATTATATAATTCGATTTTCCATTAGCTAAACTTATTGCATTAGTCAACCTATCAGAACCAACTTGTTGAAAATTAACATCTATATTAATTAAAGAATTTAAATTTAAATTTTTAATTTCGTAACATTTTTTTTTAGTTTTTGACCTTAAAAATTTTCTAATCAAGTAAAAAGTTTTGGGAACCACACTACAAAATAATATTTTATCAACTTTTTTAAAATCTTTTATCAGAAAAGAAAATTTGGTTTTCAATTTTTTATAATTGACTTCTTTAGAAGGAAAATTAATATTTCTTATTATATTATATCGAGAATTTACCAAAAAAATTTTGGTTTCTGAATTTCCTATATCACCGAGAACATACATTTGTAAGTCTTTCTCATTTATTTATCAATTTATTAAATTTCATCTCAAAAATATTTTTTAGCTCTATTTCAATTTTTTTTTTTGAAATTTTTTTGTTTATTAAATCATTTAAATCAATGGTTGGATAGTTACAAATTGTGGGTTTTTTTATCAAATTGATACCTATTCCAACTATAAGAAATTTCTTATTCGATTTATTTACTGTTTCTTGTAAAATTCCACATATCTTTTTTCCTTTAATCAACAAATCATTAGGTTTTTTATATAAAATTCTTTTTTTATAATATTTTGAAATTAGTTTTTTTACTAATAAGCAGTTTAACTTTGTCAACTGTGATAAGGTTAAATTTATTTGCTCTAAACTATAAAAAAAACTAACAAACAAATTTCCCTTAAAAGAAAGCCATTTTCTTCCATATTGTCCGCGTCCTTTACTTTGAGTTTCTGCAATAATCATTCCATAATTTAGTTTCGAATTTCTAAGTATTCTAATAGCTGTGTCATTAGTACTTTTAACTTTTTTGAGTCTTACAATCTTAAATTTCATTAAATAATGTTAATTCTCGAAACTACGTCTAATAATTCACCTGGAAAAATGAAGTATACTAAAATTAACAATGTTGAGGCTGTTAAAGAAAATTTTAACCAAAAGCCATGGTCAGTGTCGTATTTGTCTTTTTTTTCGTCAAAATACATAATTTTAATTAATCTCAAATAATAAAAAGCTGCAACAACTGTTGATAATAAGCCAACAATAGCTAAAAAAAACATTGATTGTTCGATTACTGCTTTAAAAACATAAAATTTAGCGAAAAAACCCGCTAATGGTGGAATTCCAGCTAATGAAAACAGAATTATTAAAAATGATAATGATAACATTGGATGATTTTTGGATAAACCAGATAAATCTTCAATTTTTTCAAAGTAAACATCGTCTCTTTTGAGCATTAATAAACACGAAAATAATCCCAAATTCATTAAGACATATATAAAAATATATACGATTGAACTTTGTATGCCATCGTTAGTTCCAGCCGCAACTCCGGCTAGTGCATAACCAACATGGCTAATAGAGCTATATGCAACAAGTCTTTTTAAGTTTGTTTGGCCTATAGCGGCTATAGCACCAAAAAGCATGGAAGCAATAGATAAAAAAATTAAAATCATTTGCCATTGATCGATCAGATTTAAAAAAGGTACGTATAAAAATCTAATGAAAACTGTTAATGCGGCTATCTTTGGAACCATCGTAAAGAATAATGTTACCGAGGTTGGCGATCCCTCGTAAACATCTGGTGCCCACATATGAAAAGGAACAGCAGAAATTTTGAAAGCTAATCCTACTAAAATAAATACAATACCAAATGTTAAAGCATATTCATTTGAACTTAATTGATTTGCAATTATATTAAAATTAGTTGATCCAGTAAATCCATATATTAAAGAGCAACCATATAATAATAATCCAGAAGATAATGCACTTAATACAAAATATTTTAACCCAGCTTCAGAGGATTTAATTTGATCCCTGTTAAAAGTTGCTAAAACATATAAAGATAAAGACTGAAGTTCTAAACCCATATAAAATACCATTAAATCGTTAGAATTTATCATTACCATCATACCTAATACTGAACTTAAAATTAGAATTGGATACTCAATTTTAAAAATTTGAAAAGTTTTTAGATAATTTGAAGAAATTGTTAAAACCAAGAAAGCAGCTAACAAAGTAATTATTTTCATTAGGGATGATAAGTAGTCAATTATAATACTATTATTAAATAATTGTGTTTCACTTATACCAATTGTTTCGTTAAAAGTGATTACAGCAGTTACAATTAAAACAGCTAAAGAAAGGTTTTGAATAAGTTTTGAGCTCTTTTTTTTAAAAACTCCTAATATTAATAAAAACATTATAGATAATGAAAGAAATATTTCAGGCAATACTAATTGCAAATTTTCCATTACAGCCTACCCGCTAATCTAAAATTATATTCATCGATTAAATCTGAAATGGATACTTCAATCGTATTAATCAATGGTTCTGGATAAAATCCAAAGAATAAAGTTGGTACAGCCAAACAAGATAATATAAATACCTCAGATTTATTTAAATCAATCATTTGCTTTAAATCATTATTAATTAATTTTCCAAAAATAACTCTTTTATATAACCAAAGCATGTAAGCGGCTCCAATAATTACCCCAATGCTAGCAATTACAGCTACCAAAAAATTTTCTTTGAAAGCTCCCATCAAAATTAAAAATTCTCCAACAAAACCACTAGTTCCTGGAAGGCCCAAAGCTGCAAGAGTAAATACCATAAACAAAATTGAGTACTTAGGAACAATACTAACTATACCACCATAGGTATTTATTAATCTTGAGTGCATTCTATCATAAACAACGCCTACACATAAAAAAAGTGCAGCTGAAACTAACCCATGACTGATCATTTGAATAATACTACCTTCAATACCTTGTTGTTGAATTGTAAAAATTCCCAAAGTAACGTACCCCATATGTGCCACGGATGAATAAGCGATTAATTTTTTCATATCCTCCTGCATTAAGGCTATAAAAGAAGTAAAAATAATTGCTATAACACTGAGTGTATAAATTAATGGAGTAAAAATCTCTGATGCAACTGGGAATAATCCTAGAGAAAATCTTATAAAACCATAACCAGCCATTTTTAATAAAATAGCTGCCAACAAGACAGATCCGGCTGTAGGTGCTTCCACGTGGGCATCCGGCAACCAAGTATGGACAGGCCACATTGGAGTCTTTACTGCAAAAGAGCTAAAAAAAGCTAACCATAAAAGGTTTTGATATTTAATATCTATTCCAGATTCATAAAGTTCAACTATATCTGTTGTTCCATTTAACCAATATATAGAGATGATTGCAACCAACATAAGTACTGAACCAAGTAAGGTATATAAAAAAAATTTGAACGCAGAGTAAACTCTTCTAGCACCTCCCCAAATTCCAATAATTAAAAACATTGGAATTAGGCCAGCTTCAAAAAATAAATAAAAAATTACAAGATCTAAAGAACAGAAGACTCCAATCATAAAAGACTCCATGATTAGTACAGCAATCAAAAATTCGCTGAGCCTCTCTTTAATTGAATTATTGATAGATATAACACAAAGTGGTGTAATAAATGTTGTTAATAAAATGAATAAAATCGAAATACCATCAACTCCTACTTTGTAATTTATAAAATCTTTTATCCAAATTCTTTGTTCAACAAATTGAAATTCAGAAGTTGTTTGATCAAATAATATCCATAAATAAATTGATAAAAAAAAGTTTACAGCCGAAGTAAATAAAGCAACATACTTTACAGTAAAATTATTTTTTTTATTACCTTTTGTAAAAAATAAAAATAATGCTCCGATAGATGGCAATAAAATTAGCGATGAAAGAATTGGAAAGTTCATCATTTTACAATTAAAAAAGTTAATAATGCAGAAAAACCAATTAACATTACAAAAGCATATTGATATATATATCCGCTTTGAAATTTATTAGCTTTTACTGAAAATTTTTTGATAATGTTAGAAATACCATCGGGACCAAAGCCATCAATTATTTTTAGATCAAAGAACTTCCATAAAAATATACCAAATTTTTTTGATGGTTTTACAAATAAAACATCATAAAGTTCGTCAAAATACCACTTGTTTAATAAAAATTGATAAAGCGGTTGATTAATATTAGCAATTTGTTCTGGCAACTTTTTATTTTTAATAAATAAATAATAAGATAATGGAATAGATAAAATAACTAATATTGGTGTAAGCATTAAAAACCAAAGTGGCGGGTGATCAGTGCTTAACGGTTTCAAAAAGAAAATAGAATCACGCCAAAAATTACTCAACCCCTCAAAACCAATAAATAATTCTTTGAATAAAAAGCCAGCAAAAACTGCACCTAAGGAGAGTAAAACTAATGGTATCAACATGACTAATGGCGATTCATGAGTTTCATCTATCTTTATTTCTTTGTTATTATAATTTCCGTGAAAAGTTTTGAAAATTAGTCTCCAGGAATAAATTGAAGTGAGGAAAGCTGTAAAAATACCAATTCCAGCTGCGTAATAACCCGTTGTATTTCCTCTTAAATATGCAAATTCAATTATTGCATCTTTAGAGTAAAAGCCTGACAAAAATGGGAAACCAGTTAGAGCTAAAGTCCCAATTATCATTAAAGAATAAGTATATGGAAGTTTTTTCCATACTCCTCCCATATTATTTATATTTTGCTCATTTTTAAATGCATGAATAATTGAGCCAGAACCTAAAAATAGTAAAGCTTTAAAAAATGCGTGCGTAAATAAATGAAACATTGCTACATTATATGCTCCTACTCCTGTAGCGAAAAACATATAACCTAATTGACTGCAAGTAGAATAAGCGATTATCTTTTTTATATCATTTTGTACTAGGGCTACTGAGGCAGCAAAAAATGCTGTACTCATGCCAATAACAGTTATTATATTAAGAACAAATTCAGAGTATTCGTAAATTGGTGAACATCTTACTACTAGAAAAACTCCAGCTGTAACCATTGTAGCTGCGTGAATTAAAGCCGATACTGGAGTCGGACCCTCCATAGCGTCCGGTAACCAGGTGTGAAGTAAAATTTGTGCAGATTTACCCATCGCTCCTATAAATAAAAGCAAACAAATTAGATCTACCGAATTAAATGTGATTCCTAAGAAAAGAAGGTTTTTATCTGTAATGTTTGGAATTTGTTCAAAAACTTCAGAATAGTTTACAGTTCCAAATAAATAAAAAATTAAAAATATTCCTAAAGCGAAACCAAAATCACCTACTCTATTTACTAAAAAAGCTTTGATTGCAGCTTTGTTAGCTGTGTCTTTTTTAAACCAAAAACCAATCAAAAAATATGAGCATAGACCTACACCTTCCCAACCAAAAAATAGTTGAATAAAATTATCTGATGTTACCAACACTAACATTGCGAACGTAAACAAAGATAAGTAAGCCATGAAGCGAGGCTTATGTGGATCATGAGACATATATCCGATTGAATAAATGTGAACTAATGCAGATACTGACGTAACTACGATTAACATAACAGCTGATAATGAATCTATATTTATTGACCAATTTACTTCAAGAGATCCTGAGTTTATCCAAGTCGCAATAACAATATTTTCCTGATATTGATTAACTATCACGTCATAAAAAACTATTACAGAAAAAAGAGCTGATATCGATACCAATAAACTTGTTATAATTTCTGAGTTCCTGTCACCTATAAATTTTCCAAAAAAACCAGATATAATTGAAGCTATTAATGGTAATGTTATTATTAAAACTTCCATTTTATCCTTTTAATTTATCTATCTCTTCAACTCGAATAGTTCCGGAATTTCTAAAGTAAACAACTATAATAGCTAGACCAATAGCAGCCTCAGCCGCAGCAACAGTCAATATAAACAACGTAAATACTTGACCAGACAAATCTCCTAAATACATTGAAAATGAAACTAAATTTATGTTAACTGCTAGTAATATAAGTTCAATACTCATTAAAATTACAATAATATTTTTTCTATTTAAAAAAATTCCGATTATTCCAATACTAAAGATAACTGCACCTAGGGTTAAATAATGTCCTATTCCAATCTCAATCATCTATTTTAACTCCTTTATTAGATGTAACTTCAAGAACCTCTACACCCTCATTTCTTTCTCTTGATATTTGTTTTAGATAACTTTGTTTTTTTACACCTTCTCTCTGTCGAAAAGTCAAAACTATTGCTCCTATCATTGCAATAAGGAGTATCATTCCACTTATTTGAAATATGTGAATATAATCAGTATACAAAACCTGTCCTAATGAGTGGGTATTACTAATATCCTCAGATATTTTTAGATCTTCGGAATTGAATAAGTCAGGTTTATATTTCCAACCACCTATTACAATTATCAATTCAAAAAATATTATTACACTAATAAGCAGTCCCACAGGTATATGTCCTGAACTCGCATTTGATACAAACCACTGACTTTTTTGTTGAGCAACGTTTAGCATCATGACAACAAATAAAAATAATACTGCCACTGCTCCTACATAAACTATCAACATTATCATTCCTAAAAATTCCGCGCCGATCATTATAAAAAGGCAAGAGATGCTTATAAAATCGAGTATTAAAAAAAAAACTGAATGGACTGTATTTTTAGATACAGTAACCATTATGGCAGATACAACTGCAATTACAGAAAAGAAATAAAAAAATATTGCGTGTGCAATCATAAATTATCTGTATGGGTTATCTGACTTTATATTCGCTGCTAAAACATTTTCCCATCTATCTCCATTATCAAGGAGTTTTTCTTTTGTATAATAAAGTTCTTCACGAGTTTCAGTTGAAAATTCAAAGTTTGGACCTTGAACTATAGCATCAACAGGACAAGACTCTTCACAAAGCCCACAATAAATACATTTCATCATATCAATATCATAACGAGTAGTTTTTCTACTTCCATCATCTCTTTGTGAAGACTCAATTGTGATTGCTTGAGCAGGACAAACAGCCTCACACAATTTACAAGCTATACACCTTTCTTCACCATTTGGATATCTTCTTAATGCATGTTCCCCTCTGTATCTTGGACTAATTTTTCCTTTCTCGAATGGATAATTAATAGTTTTTTTAGATTTAAATAGTTCTTTAATGGCAATAAATAATCCACTAATAAAATCAGTCATTAATATTGTTTTAAGAAATCTAGTTATTTTCATTAATTTGTTGGTAAAAGGTTAAAATAGAAAAGATAGCTTGCTGTTAAAACAACGTAAGTTAAAGATAAAGGTAAAAATATTTTCCAACCTAATTTCATCAATTGATCATACCTATATCTTGGAACAATAGCTTTTACTAAAGCAAAAAGTATGAATAAAAATAAAATCTTAAAAATTAACCAAAGAAAACCAGGTATTAAATTAAATGGATAAAGATCAATTGGTGATAACCATCCTCCCAAAAATAGAATTGATCCAAGAGCACACATTAACAAAATATTCGCGTACTCTCCTAACCAAAACATTGCATACATCATACCTGAATATTCTGTCTGGTAGCCTGCTACTAATTCAGCTTCTGCTTCTGGTAAATCAAAAGGAGGTCTATTTGTTTCTGCTAAAGATGATATAAAAAAAATAATAAACATTGGAAATAATGGAATTACGAACCAAATTTCTTCTTGAGCAATAACAATATCATTTAAGTTTAATGATCCAACACATAGCAAAACATTTATAATAATAATTCCGATTGATACCTCGTAAGATACCATTTGCGCAGCAGATCTTATTGCTCCTAAAAAAGGATATTTAGAATTAGATGCCCATCCTCCCATAATTATCCCATATACCCCTAATGACGAGACTGCAAAAATATATAAAATTCCAACATTAATATCTGCTAATACTTGTTCGGCTCCAAAAGGAATTACAGCCCATGCTATTAGAGCTAGTGTCATTGTTATAATCGGAGCAAGAATGAAAATTACTTTATTTGAGCTGGCAGGAATTATTATTTCTTTAAAAATATATTTTAGTGCATCCGCTAGAGATTGTAATAAACCAAAAGGACCTACTACATTTGGACCTTGTCTTTTTTGGACAAAAGCCCAAACTCTACGATCCAGCCATACAATCATAGCGACTGAAACTAGTACAGGAACTAATAAAAATAAAATTTTATAACTTTCTTGAAAAATAATATTTAAATATTCCATTAATTAACCCTCTGTGCCTGTTTTTTTAAAATCTAATTTTGAGTTATGACACTCAAGCATTGTTTTTGATGCTCGAGCAATAACATTAGAAAAATAATAATTCTTAAATTCAACCTTTAAAATTTCATCAACAAAATTGAATTCATTTTTTTTATCACTCAATAATGAAGTTTGCTGATCTCGTTTTATCTTCAAGTAGTTAAACATACTACTTTCTAGTTCATCTTTATCATTAAAAAGTTTTCTATTATTCATTACTTCGGCTAGATCATTTATAATTTCCCAATCCTCTTTTGCATCCCCTGGAGGATAAGATGCTTTATAAGCTTTTTGAATTTTTCCTTCCAAATTAGTATAGTACCCTGATTGTTCAGTAAAGGCAGCACCTGGTAAAATTATATCTGCAATTTCTGCACCCTTATCACCATGGCTTCCTTGATAAATTATAAATTCATTTTTCTTTTTAAAATCTAAATTGTCCTGTCCAAGTAAGAAAATAATTTCAAAATTATTTTCGTGTAACTCGTCTAAAATCTTATTACTTCTATCAATAATATCTAAATCTAAATTTCCAACAGTTGATGCATCTGCCGATAGTACATTCAAAGGATTCCAATCATCTGAAAATTTTTTTTTTTCTTTAAAAAATTTTTCTAATTTATTAAATAAATAACTCGATGACTTAATTTTAAAAAAAGATTCTCCGAATATAATCATCGGTTTTTTTGAATTAATAATTTCTTTAGATAATGCATTGTCTTCATCAAATATATTCTTAATAGTTTGTGTCTTACCATCCAAAGCCTGATAATCATAAGTCAAATCTCCTACGTCATTTAAGGAAATAATCTTGCAGTTATTGTTTTTAAACGCTTTTCGTATTCTTGCATTCACCATTGTCGCTTCAAATCTTGGATTTACACCTACTAACAAAATTAGGTCTGCATCTTCAATTCCATTTATTGATGAATTAAACAGATAATTTTCTCTTTTTGAATTATCAATTACACTTTTTGCAGATCTAAAATCATATTTTTTTGTATTAATTGTTCTCTCAAAAAATTCTTTGAAAATAAAACTCGTTTCCATATTTGTTAAGTCTCCAACAAAACCACATATTTTATCTTTATCTACATTCTCTATTTTAGATTTAATGATTTTATAAACTTCAGACCAAGAAGCCTTTTCGAATTTATTATTGTATTTAATATATGGTGTATCAAGTCTTTGGTTTAATAGTCCATCGCATGCGTATCTAGTTTTATCAGAAATCCATTCTTCATTAATATCCTCATTGATTATTGGCAGCACTCTTTTCACTTCCCAGTCATAAGTATCTACTCTAATGTTGGAACCAACTGCATCCATTACATCAATAGTTTCAGTCTTTTTAAGTTCCCATGGTCTAGCTTCAAAAACATAAGGTTTTGAAGTTAATGCACCTACTGGACAAAGATCAATAACATTTCCTGATAATTCAGATTTTACTGATTGCTCAAGATAAGTCGTGATTTGCATATCTTCACCTCTACCAATAGCTCCTAACTCAGGCACTCCCGCGACCTCAGTGGCAAATCTAATACATCTAGTACAATGAATACATCTTGTCATTTGAGTTTTTATAAGTGGCCCCATATTTTTATCAGGCACTGCTCTTTTATTCTCTTTAAATCTAGATTTATCTATACCATAAAACATCGATTGGTCCTGAAGATCACATTCTCCTCCTTGATCACAGACAGGACAATCTAAAGGATGATTTGCTAATAAAAACTCCATAACACCTTTTCTCGATTTTTCTATTTTTGGAGTATTAGTTTTTATAACCATTCCATCTGCTGCAGGCATAGCACATGAAGCAATTGGTTTTGGTGATTTTTCCATTTCAACTAAACACATCCTACAATTACCAGCAATTGATAATTTTTCATGGTAACAAAAACGTGGAATTTCTGCTCCTGCTTTTTCACAAGCCTGAAGAACAGTTAATCCTTCTTCAACTTCAACTTCAATATCATTAACTTTTAATTTAAGCATTTTTATCTAATAAGTGTTGATCTACGAGATAAGGTATTTCTTTATTCTCCTTTATAACCGGATCAAAGTTGTTTCTTTTTTTTATTTCATCCTTGAAATGTCTCAATAAACCTTGGACAGGCCATGAAGATCCTTCCCCAAATGCACAGATTGTATGACCTTCTATTTGTTTTGTTACATCGCCTAACATTTCTATTTCATCTTTAGATGCTTCTCCTCTTGCCATTCTTTCAAGCATTCTCCACATCCAGCCCGATCCTTCTCTACATGGTGTGCATTGACCACAACTCTCATGTTTATAAAACCTAGCTATCCTAGCCATACATTTAATTATGTCTTGATCTTTATTAATTACAACTATTCCTGCAGTTCCTAATCCACTTTTTTCAGCCATTAAAGAATCAAAATCCATTGTTAATGTTTCACATTTTTCTTTTGGTATTAATGGCATTGATGAACCACCTGGTATAACAGCTTGTAGGTTTTCCCAGCCTCCAATTACACCTCCAGCATGAACTTCAATTAATTCTTTCAAAGGTATGCTCATTTCCTCTTCTACATTACAGGGGTTATTTACATTACCTGAGATACAAAAAATTTTAGTACCTGTATTTTTTTCTCTACCTAAAGAAGAAAACCATTTTCCACCTTTTCTTAGAATTGTTGGTACGACAGCTAATGTTTCAACATTATTAATTATAGTAGGACATCCATAAAGACCTATCAGTGCAGGAAATGGTGGTTTCAATCTTGGTTGACCTTTATTTCCTTCTATACTCTCAAGTAAAGCAGTCTCTTCACCACAAATATATGCTCCAGCACCATAATGAATATAAATATCTAAATCCCAACCGGTTCCAGCTGCATTTTTACCAATTAATTTTTTCTCATATGCCTCATCGATTGCGGCCTGAAGTTTTTGTCCATCTACAAAATATTCTCCTCTAATATAAATATAACAAACATGAGCTTGAACAGCGTAAGAAGCAATTAAACATCCCTCAATAAGTTTATGAGGTTCAAATCTTAATATATCTCTATCTTTACAAGTTCCCGGTTCAGACTCGTCTGCGTTAACAACTAAATAATGTGGTCTTGAACCAACCTCTTTAGGAGCAAAAGACCATTTTAATCCAGTTGGGAAACCAGCGCCTCCTCTTCCTCTTAGTTGTGAGTCTTTTATTTCGTTAATTATCCAATCTCTACCTTTATTTGTTAATTCTTTTGTATTTACCCAGTCACCTCTTTTTTGGGATGAAATAAGATCAGATCCTAAATCATTATATAAATTTTGAAATATTCTATCTTGATCTTTAAGCATTTTTTATATCCATAAGTGTTTTTCTATTATTTTCAGGCGCATTGTTTAATCTTCCTCTATAAGAACCTGGTTTTGGAGTTTCACCTTTTAGAATCTGATCTAAAATTTTTAAAGTTTTTTCTTTATCAAGGTCTTCATAATAATCATCATTAATTTGCATCATAGGTGCATTTACACAGGCACCTAAACATTCAACTTCCATCCATGAACAATTTTTATCATTTGATAACTCTGACTCATTTTCAGAAATTTTTTCTTTACATGCTTCAACTAACTTATTAGCACCTCTAATCATACAGGGGGTTGTGGTACAAACTTGAACAAAATATTTTCCAACTGGTGATAAATTATACATAGAGTAAAAAGTTGCAACTTCATAAACTTTTATATAAGGCATATCTAAAAATTTCGCTATGTATTTCATAGCTGCTAACGGTATCCAATTATTATTTTGTTTTTGTGCAATATATAGCAATGCCATGACTGCACTTTGTTGTCTTCCTTTTGGATATTTTGAAATTATGTTATTAGCTGCTTCTAATGAAGAAGAATTAAATTCAAAATTTTCTGGTTGTTCTTTAGCCGGTCTTTTTAAACTCATCTATCTACCTCACCAAAAACAATATCTAAAGATCCTAAAACTGCTGGGACATCAGCTAACATATGGCCTTTAATTAAATAATCCATTGATTGTAAATGTGAAAAACCAGGGGCCCTAATTTTACATTTGTAAGGTTTGCTTGAACCATCTGAAATAAGATAAACTCCGAATTCTCCTTTTGGCGCCTCCACAGCTGTATAAATTTCATCTTTTGGTACCCGGTATCCTTCAGTAAATAATTTAAAATGGTGAATTAAAGCCTCCATAGATTGTTTAATTTCTTTTTTTGATGGTGGGGATATTTTTCCATCATAAGTTTTTATTGGACCTTTTTCCATTTTTGCTAAGCATTGTTTAATTATCGAGACACTTTCTTTCATTTCTTCAATTCTGCACAAATAACGATCATAACAGTCACCATTTTTTCCAACTGGGACTTTGAATTCTAATTGTTCATAACAATCATATGGTTGAGATTTTCTAAGATCCCAGGGCACACCTGAGCCTCTTATCATTACACCACTAAAGGAATAATCTAAGGCGTCCTCTTTAGTTACTATTCCGATATCTACATTTCTTTGTTTAAATATTCTGTTATCAGTAAGTAAATTTTCTAAATCATTAATTATTTTAGGAAAATTTTCACAAAATTTTCCAATATCATTTTCTAAACCTGCAGGAAGATCTTGATGGACACCTCCAGCTCTAAAATAATTCGCATGCAGTCTTGAACCTGAAGCTCTCTCATAAAAAGTCATTAAAGTTTCTCTCTCTTCAAACCCCCATAAAGATGGTGTTAATGCACCCACATCCAAAGCTTGAGTTGTAACGTTTAAAATATGACTTAAAATCCTTCCTATTTCACAGAACATAACTCTTATAAATTGAGCCCTGATAGGAACCTCGATATTAAGTATTTTTTCTATCGCCAATGCAAAAGCATGTTCTTGATTCATTGGTGCCACATAATCAAGACGATCAAAATATGGAACTGCTTGCATGTAAGTTTTATTTTCTATTAATTTCTCAGTTCCTCTATGCAGCAAGCCGATATGTGGGTCAGCTTTTTCGACCACCTCACCATCTAATTCCAAAATTAGTCTTAACACGCCATGAGCAGCAGGATGTTGAGGGCCAAAATTTAAATTTAAGTTTTTAATTTTTTTCGTCATTTGCTTGAGTTTGTTCTTTGATATATTTTGTTCCCTCCCATGGGCTTTCATAATCAAAATTACGATAATTCTGTTCTAGTTTTACAGGTTCATTAATTACTTTTTTTTGTTCTTCGCTATATCTTACCTCTGAATGACCAGTTAAAGGAAAGTCTTTCCTCAAAGGATGACCTTCAAAACCATAATCTGTAAGGATTCTTCTTAGGTCAGGGTGATCTTTAAAATTTACACCGTACATATCAAAAACTTCTCTTTCCATCCAATTTGCAGCAGGAAATATTGAAGTTAAAGATGATATAAGTTCATTTTCATTAATGAAATATGTAAGTATCAATCTTTGGTTAAATTCGTGACTCAAAAAAAGGTAAACAATCTTAAATCTTTGCGTTTGTTCAGGATAATCTACTACAGTAATATCAATAAGTTGCCTAAACTTTGTATCTTTGTTTGTTTTTATAAATAACGTTACATCAATTAAGTCTTCTTTATCAATTTCAATATATATTTGGTTATGTTTAATTTCAGATTTTTTTATCTTGGTGGTTAGCTCTGAATTAATTTTTTTTTCTAAGTCGTCTAATTTTGTCATTTTACCTTGTTAAAGATCCTTTATTTCTAATTTTTTTTTGTAGCTGCATTATTCCATATAATAATGACTCTGCAGAGGGAGGACATCCTGGAACGTAAACGTCTACAGGAACTATCCGATCACATCCTCTAACTACTGAGTACGAATAATGATAATATCCACCTCCATTAGCACAGCTACCCATAGATATTACATATCTTGGCTCTGGCATTTGATCGTAAACTTTTCTAAGAGCCGGAGCCATTTTATTAGTTAATGTACCAGCAACTATCATAACATCTGACTGTCTTGGTGATCCTCTTGGTGCAGCACCAAATCTTTCAAGATCATATCTTGGCATTGCAGTTTGCATCATTTCAACAGCACAACATGCGAGTCCAAATGTCATCCAATGAAGTGAACCTGATCTTGACCAATTAATTAGGTTATCTAACGAAGTTGTAATAAAGCCATTTTTGCTGAAATCTTGTGCTAATTGTTTAAACTCTTCTGGAACTTGATCTATTTTCTTATTCATTTTATAAATTTACTCCCAATCCAGGGCTCCCTTTTTCCATTCATAAATAAAACCAATTGTTAATATAAATAAGAAAATCATCATTGATGAAAAACCAAGAACTCCAATATTTCCTAATGAGATTGCCCAGGGAAACAAAAATGCAATTTCAAGATCAAAAATAATAAATAAAATTGCTACTAAATAAAATCTTACATCAAACTCCATTCTGGAGTCTTGAAATGGCTCAAATCCACATTCATAAGCAGATAGTTTTTCTGGATCTGGATTTTTTGGAGATAAAATAAAATTTAATAATATAAATGCACAACTTAGACCTAAAGCGATAAATAGGAACAAAATTATTGGTAAGTAATCTTTTAAAAAATCCGCAAGCATAAAATTAGTAGTATTAATCTTTAAATAAGAAAATTCTGAAAAGATTCATAGTATAGTTGTTTTATATATAAAATTAAAGTTTAATATCTAAGTTAATATGATGGTTTTTATAGATATTTTTATGCTTATTAATAGTGCAAATTAGTCACGTTTTTTGTGGCCAATTTCTTATGTGATTTTAAAAATTGAGAATTATTATCATTAAGTGGCGGGAGTGAAGGGACTCGAACCCTCGACCTATCGCGTGACAGGCGATCGCTCTAACCAACTGAGCTACACCCCCACTTTTTCATTTTGGTGGGCAGTAAAGGACTCGAACCTTTGACCCCCTCGGTGTAAACGAGATGCTCTACCAAC
Source organism: uncultured Pelagibacteraceae bacterium (assembly GCA_902616645.1). GTDB lineage: Bacteria > Pseudomonadota > Alphaproteobacteria > Pelagibacterales > Pelagibacteraceae > Pelagibacter. The sequence continues at coordinate 35,080 of CACMTO010000001.1, read as the reverse complement.
TGAGCTAACCGCCCAAAAATGATGATTACTATTACATCAAGGTACAGATAATGTAAATTAATTATTATTGAATACTAGCTTGAGATTTTTCATCTTTTTTTGAAATATCTACTTCAACCCATTCTGTTTTTTTGAGTTGTTTAGTCAAAGCAATTTTTAAAACATCATCAGCAAATTCTACTGGAGTAATCTTTATTTCATCTATTATTTTTTTTGGCATATCGACTAAATCTTTTTCATTTTCCTTGGGGATTAAAACTTCTTTAATTCCGGCTCTGTGAGCAGCTAATAATTTTTCTTTCAAACCACCAATTGGCAGAACTTGTCCAGTTAAAGTGACTTCACCAGTCATAGCAATATCTCTTCTTACTGGTATATTTGTGATAGATGAAACTATAGAAGTAACCATACCTATACCTGCTGAAGGTCCATCTTTAGGGGTTGCACCTTCAGGAACATGAATGTGAAAGTCTTTTTTTTCAAATAAAGGTGGTATAATACCGTACTCAAGACACTTTGATCTTACAAATGATTTTGCAGCTTTGACAGACTCTTGCATTACATCTCCAAGTTTTCCTGTGATTTGCATTTTGCCTTTACCCGGCATAGTTACTGTTTCAATCTTTAATATTTCTCCTCCATATTCTGTCCAAGCTAACCCAGTAACAATTCCAACTCTATCTTCGAATTCAAGTTCACCAAACTTGTATTTTGGTACTCCAAGAAAATCTGGTAATTTTTTTTTATCTATTTGAACTTCTTTTTCCTCACCGGACACAACTTTTTTTACTACTTTTCTCGCTATCTTTGATATTTCTCGCTCCAAGTTTCTAACACCAGACTCCTTAGTATAGTTCCTAATAACTTCTTTTATAATATCATCATCTAACTTCATCTCATTTTCTTTTACTCCATTATCTTTTATTTGTTTTGGAAGTAAAAACTTGTTGGCAATATTTATTTTTTCATCTTCTGTATATCCCGCAAGCCTAATAACTTCCATTCTGTCTAAAAGTGGTGGTAAAATATTTAATGTATTTGCAGTTGTAACAAACATTACATCTGATAAATCGTAATCAACTTCAAGATAATGATCATTAAAACTAGTATTCTGCTCTGGGTCTAATGCTTCTAATAAAGCTGAGGACGGATCTCCTCTGTAATCATTTCCAATTTTATCAATCTCATCTAATAAAATAAGAGGGTTTTTAGTACCTGCTTTTTTCATCATTTGAATTATTTTTCCTGGTAAAGATCCAATATAAGTTCTTCTATGACCTCTAATTTCTGCTTCATCTCTCATTCCACCAACAGACATTCTTACAAATTCCCTATTTGTAGCTTTTGCAATTGATTTACCTAAAGAAGTTTTACCCACACCTGGTGGACCTACTAAACATAAGATAGGTCCTTTAATTTTTTCCATCCTCTTTTGGACTGCAAGAAATTCTACTATCCTCTCTTTAATTTTTTCTAATCCAAAGTGGTCTTTGTCTAAAATATTGGACGCTTTAGTCAAATCTATATCAACCTCACTTTTTTTGTACCATGGTAATTCTATCATCCAATCTAGATAGTTTCTAACTACTGTAGCCTCCGCTGACATAGGGCTCATGTTTTTTAATTTTTTAAGTTCCTGTAAGCATTTTTTTTCTATATCTTTAGGCATTTTAGCTTTTAGAATTGCTTTATTAAGACTCGTACTTTCGTCTTTACCATCCTCTATTTCACCAAGTTCTTTTTGAATTGCTTTCAACTGTTCATTCAAATAATACTCTCTTTGAGTTTTTTCCATTTGAGTTTTAACTCTTCCTCTAATTCTTTTTTCAACTCCAATAATACTTGTCTCATTTTCCATAATTTTTATTATTAGGTTTAATCTTTTTTTCACATCATTAGTTTCGAATATTTGTTGTTTTTCTGAAATTGTTGCGTTGACGTGAGATGCAATATTGTCTGCAATTTGAGATGGCTCTTTAAGTTGTTTAATGGTGTTGATTACTTCGCTTGAAATTTTCTTATTGATAGATGTTAGCTTTTCTAATCTTCTTACAGCAGTAGAAGCTAAAGAATTTAGATCATCTTCTTTATTTACTATATCGTTGTGAATTGAGTAATCACACATTATAAACTTATCATTATCTCTAAAATCTGTAATTTTGACTCTTTTCAATCCCTCTATTAAAACTTTTACTGTACCATCTGGTAATTTTAGTAATTGAAGTATACTTCCCTCACAACCATACATAAATACATCTGTTTTTTTTGGATCATCTATTTCAGAATTTTTCTGTGTGACTAAAATGATTTTTTTTTCTTTTTTCATCACCTCGTTTAAAGCAGATATAGATTTATCTCTTCCTACGAACAAAGGAATTACCATGCTTGGAAATACAACAATGTCTCGTAGCGGTAATAGTGGTAAAGTAAATTTAATATCCATTTAACTGAATATGGATATTATAATTTATATTGCAATACCTTTTTGTAATTTATTAAGGCTATTAAGCCGCTGTAGTCTTGCTAGATTTCAATTTATTGTCATTTTTTGAATGAACAATGATAGGTTGACTGTGTCCCTTAGCAGCAGAAGAATCAACGATGACTTCATCTATATTGTCTTGACTAGGTAAGTCATACATGGTTTTGAGTAAAATATTCTCTAAAATTGATCTTAATCCTCTTGCTCCTGTCTTTTTTTTAATAGCTTTTAAAGCAATTTCTTTTAAAGCATTATCTTTGAATGTTAATTTCGCGCCATCTAATTTAAATAATTCTTGATACTGCTTGATTAAAGAATTTTTAGGCTCTTGTAAAATTTTTATTAAAGATTTTTCATCTAAGTCTTCAAGTGTTGCAATCATGGGCAATCTACCAATAAACTCAGGTATCAAACCATATTTCAACAAATCTTCAGGCTCTAAAACTTTCATCCATTCGCCTGTCTTTTTGTCTTGAATATTTTTTACGTCTGCTCCAAAACCAATAGAAGTACCTTTATCTCTTTGAGAGATTATCTTATCTAGCCCTGCAAAAGCTCCACCACAAATAAATAAAATATTTGTTGTGTCCACCTGTAAGAATTCTTGTTGAGGATGTTTTCTTCCACCTTGAGGAGGTACACTAGCTATCGTGCCTTCCATAATTTTTAATAAAGCTTGTTGAACCCCTTCGCCAGAGACATCTCTTGTAATTGATGGATTTTCAGACTTTCTACTTATTTTGTCAACTTCATCAATATAAACAATACCTCTTTGAGCTTTTTCTACATTGTAATCAGCTGCTTGCAACAACTTTAAAATTATATTTTCTACATCCTCACCCACATAACCGGCTTCAGTGAGAGTTGTTGCATCAGCCATAGTAAATGGAACATCTAAAATTCTTGCAAGTGTTTGTGCTAATAATGTTTTTCCACATCCGGTTGGACCTACTAAAAGGATATTTGATTTAGCTAACTCAACACTTTTACTTGTTTTACTCTCATGATTAAGTCTTTTGTAATGATTGTGAACTGCTACAGATAAAACTTTCTTCGCATGAGATTGACCAATTACATAATCATCTAAGACTGAACAAATTTCTTTAGGTGAGGGTAATCCATCTTGATGTTTTACAAATGTATCTTTGCTTTCTTCTTTGATTATATCCATGCAAAGCTCGACGCATTCATCACATATAAATACTGTCGGGCCTGCAATTAATTTTCTTACTTCATGCTGGCTTTTACCACAAAAAGAACAATAAAGAATATTTTTATTATCGGTACTCATAATTTTTTAAACGAATCAATTGATTCATTCTATTATAGATGACTCCAACTAATCAAGTTTCTTATAAAAATTTAACAATATGTAGTGTTCTATGATCTTTTTTCTACTACAGCATCTATTAAACCAAATTCTTTAGCTGTATCAGCTGTCATAAAATTATCTCTTTCTAAAGCAGATTTTATTTCATCAACAGATTTACCAGTATGCTTTGAGTAGATTTCATTTAATCTCTTCTTAAGAGACAAAACTTCATTCGCATGTATTTCAATATCTGTTGCTTGTCCTTGAAAACCAGCAGAAGGCTGATGAACCATTATTCTTGAATTTGGTAATGAAAATCTTTTTCCTTTTGTTCCTGCAGATAACAAAAAAGATCCCATTGAAGCTGCTTGACCAATACATAATGTTGAAATATCAGGCTTTACATATTGCATCGTGTCATAAATTCCAAGTCCAGCAGTTACAAGACCACCAGGACTATTTATATAAAAAAAAATTTCTTTTTTTGGATCCTCTGCCTCTAAAAATAATAATTGAGCCGTAACCAAAGAAGCTACATTATCATTTATTTGACCAGTTAAAAAAATAATTCTTTCCTTCAATAATCTTGAATAAATATCATAAGCTCTTTCACCCTTATTCGATTGCTCAACAACCATTGGAACAAGATTATTCATATGCTCTGATAATTTGTACGTCATAAATTGATTCGTAGTATTTATACAACTTGCGATTACTTTTTGCTAACTTTTTTTGTTTTCTTCTTATTAGCTTTAGATTTATCAGACTTTGTAGTCGATTTTTTTATCGATTTTGTTTCTGTTTTTACCTTTGTTGATGAATTTTCGCCCACTTTATTTTGATTATTTATCTTATCACTTTGAGATTTCTTTAATATTTTCTCTGCCTCATCTTTTGTAATTTCTTTTTTATTAGCCTTCGCTTTTTCTTTTATCAACTTGAGAATTTTATCTTCATAAACTGTACCCCTTAGACTAGTCAAAGCTGAGGGATTTTTTTGATAAAAATCCATTACCATTTTTTCTTGACCTGGCATCATTTTTATTTGTTTTTGTACCTCATTTTGTATTTCTTGTTGTGAAACATTAATCTTATTTTGCTCACCAAATTCATTAAGAATTAATCCAACCTTAATTCTTTTTCTAGCTATTTCTTCAAAATTTTTTCTACTTTTTTTAACATCTTCATCATTCATGCCTTGGGAAAGAATTTTAACTTCTTCCTCAATTAAATTTTCTGGTATTTCGTTTACCTTAAATTTTTCTATCTCTTTAAGTATTTGATCTTTAGACAACCGATCTAGAGAATTTTTATATTGATCATTAATTTGTTTTGAAACTAATTTTTTAAGATCATTTAAATCTTTAGCTCCTAAATTTTTTGCTAAATCATCATCAATTTTTACCTCTTCAGGATTCTTTACAGCAGTAATTTGACAATTAAATTTTGCTTTTTTATTTATTAATTCTTTTTCTGGAAAATTTTCTGGAAGATTTACTTCAACAATTTTATTATCACCTTTTACTACACCAATTAGTTGTTTATCAAATCCTTTGAGAAACAAATCTTTACCTAAAGTTAGTTGAATATTTTTACCCTCGTTACCTTTAAATGGTTTTTCATCTACTGTTGCAACATAATCAAAAACTACTAAGTCTTTTTCAACAGCCTTTGTTTTATCAGGCGCATCTTTAAACCTTGGTTGACTCTTTGCTATATCTCTTATCCTTTTATCAGTTTCCGTTGGATCTATTTTAACTGTGTAATCATCAAATTTGATATTTTCTATAGATTTGATTTCAACTTTAGGAAGTTCAGTTACAGATAAAACATATTCTAAATCTTTATTTTCTCCAAAAATTTTTAAATCTAATTTTGGTTGTCCCGCAGGTTTAATTTTATTTTCCTCTAAAGCTTTTGTAGAAGTATCTTTTAATACTTTGTCCAAAACTTCATTAAATACAGCTTTTCCGAATTGTCTTTTTAAAATATCTTTAGGGACTTTACCTGGTCTAAATCCTTTTAGATTAACACTACCTTTAATTTCATCGTATTTTTCTTCCATATAAGAGTTAATAGTTTTTTTATCTACAAACACTTTAATGTCTTTAGTTAGACCTTTTTTGTTTTCAATAGTTACTTTCATAAATTTATAAATTCAAAGTGGTAGGGCGAAAAGGACTCGAACCTTCACAGATTGCTCTATCGGTTCCTAAGACCGACGCGTCTACCAATTCCGCCATCGCCCCACAAAGTAAAAGATTTTATATATGATTGAAATAATTTGTCCAACTACAATTGTTGTAAATTATATCATTTTTACTCTATAATAATATATTATGATTATTTCGCCTTGTATAAGCATTTGTAAAACAGATCCTAAAACAGGATATTGTTACGGATGTGGTAGAAATAATGAAGAAAAAAATATTTGGAAACTAGAAGATACAACTGATGAATGGAAAAAAAATAATCTTAAAACTATAAAAAATCGGCTTACTGGATGGCAACTCGAAAGTTTTGAAGAATCCTATACATATAAAATTAAAAATGGTATTTCTCTTTTTAAAAAGAATTTAAAAAATGAGTAAGACAACTATTGTAATAAGTATATTTATTCTAGGCCTTATATTTGGTGCTTTATTTTTGAATATTTGGAGTGCAGAAACAAGTATTTTCAAAGCTCTTTTAGGTTTGGGCTGGACAGCTTTATTCTTAATAGCACTATTTTTTGCAGACAAATATGAAAGAAAATAAGTTTATCTATTTTTTAATTTTTTTGTCTTTTTTCTTAGTTCATTTAAAAATAGCTAAATCTGAAATAATAATATTAAGTGAGTGTGACGATAAACAAGACGAATTTTTAAAAAACGAATACATACTAAATCTGAAGGAATTGATAATGACAAGGAATTACACTTATAATGAAAAGACTTACAGAAAACATAGATTAACTGATCTAAGTGTAAAAAAATCAAACACTTATGTAAGAAATATTTATTTAGAAAATAATAACATTTTTACACATAAACACGGATATCCTCAATTTTATACTCAAATATTTTTTATAAAAGGAGAAAAAAAAGTTTTCATGAAAACAGTTTTGAATAATGAAGAAGGTATTTCAAAAATTTCAAATTGTAAAAAAATAGACAGCTTTAGTAACAAAAGTTAGTTTTTTTTCTTATTTTTATTAAAAATTTTTCTCTTATTTTCTAATTTGTTGTGAGTAATATTGCTACGATGTTTTGCGTAAGCTTGTTTTTGTGCTTGCTTCATTGCTCTTTTAGAGGACATAATTTTTAATAATTAAATTTTATATTTCCTATAATATTTAAATTTTTATCAGAAACAACAATTTCCCCAGATGAAGACGCATAATTTAAAACCTCAGAAATTACTACATAATGAGTAACTAAAATTAAATTTTTTTTAATTTTAGAACTATCAATATGTTTTTTAAGTTCATAAATTTGCCTATCTTTATTTTTTCTATATTTAGGACTATAAAATGAGTTTAAAAAATTTTTTGTTGAAAATTGTTTAAAAGCAATTTCTGCAGTTTCTTTACATCTACACCACTCACTAGAAATAACTTTTTCAATTTCAATTTTATTTTTGTGAAAGAATTTTCCAATTTTTTTTGCTTGCTCCCTACCCTCATTACTCAAATTTCTTTGTGTAGAACAATCGTTTAAATTGAAATTATCAGGATCACCACTTCCAGGAGCATAGGCATGTCTGATAAATATTATTTTTTCTCCCTTTTTTAACTTTTCAATTAAGTTTTTATTTAAATCTGCTTTAACTGTAGAGGTTAAAGATATAAATATTATTAAAAAGAACCTTAAAAATTTCATTTATGGATATTAGATTGAATAGTTTAAACAAAACAATAGTTAATTGTAAAAAATGTCCAAGATTAGTTAAATTTGTTCAAAAAATAAGTAAACAAAAAAGAAAACAAAATATGAATGAGGTTTACTGGGGAAAGCCAGTTCCAGGTTTTGGGAATTTAAATTCAAAATTAGCAATTATTGGACTAGCTCCTGCCGCTCATGGTGGAACAAGAACGGGAAGAGCTTTTACTGGAGATAAATCAGGCGATTTTCTCTTTAAGTGTTTACATGAAGTGGGCATTTCAAATTCTCCATGTTCAAAAAGTTTAAATGATAATTTAAAATTAAGATCTACTTATATTACTAATATACTCAAATGTGTGCCTCCGGAAGATAAACCGCTTAGTAATGAAATATCTAATTGTTCTAATTTTTTTGATAAAGAAATATTATCTTTAAAAAAGCTAAAAGTAATTGTTACATTAGGTAAAGTTGCTTTTGATAATTGTATAAAATTATATAAAAAAAAATTCAATATTAAACAAAAATATATTTTCAAACATGGTAAATCTCAACTACTACCAAATGGTTTAATCATTTTATCAAGTTATCATCCAAGTCCGAGAAATGTTAATACAAAACTTATTTCAAATAAAATGATGGTAGACTTATTTAGAAAAGCAAAAAAACTAGCTAAGTTTTAATTGTATCACAGAAATAAGGTTTAAATTTTGAGTAAATTTCGTCTGGAATTTTTACAGGTTTTCCAGCATGATTAACAAACACTAAGTGAACTTTGGCTTCCACAATAATCTCCTCTCCTTTTGTTATTATTTGATTCATAAAAAAAGATGTTTTGGTAATAGATTTTACAAAAGATCTTATTGTTAACTGATCTTCCAAAATTGCAGGTTTTTTATATTCGATATTACAAGATTTAACTATTATCAAAGAATTAAACTCATCTATTACTTTCTTATTGCTATAACCAATAGAAGATAAAGCTTCTGTTCTCGCACGCTCTAAAAACTTTAAATAATTTGCATAATAAACTACTCCACCAGAGTCTGTATCTTCATAATACACTTTAACTTTGTGAAAAAAATTTTCATGCATAATAATATTATAACAAAAAAATTAATTATTTCACATAAAGTAAGGTATAAGTTTTATTATGAATATTTTTGTAATTTGGTTGGTAATGGTTATTGCTTGGAATTTTGGCTATCCTCAAGCAAGTCCTTTAGAGGATGTTGTTGTGGCGGTAATTCTATCCTTATTTAACATCGTTTTAAAAAAATATCTCAAATTTTAGTTATTGAGCAGAAAAGTAAATATTTTGAAAATAAGCTATAGATTTCATTTTTGAATTATCTGTATCTGACATTATAGCTATGCCATCAAGTTCATTTACATCTAAATTATGAAATTTTTTAAAGTCATCTTTGACATTTGCTTTTACGGTCACCCATTTATTGAAGTTTTTTTTTGTGCTGGCTAAAACACTATCTACTGATTTTTTAGTAAATGGGCTCGACCAACTTAAACCAACTTCATTATTACTAGAAAATACATAGTTTATAGCCCTATTAGATAGAGGTGTAGCTCCTGTTTTTTTTATAACAAAAACTCTTGCAGCAAAATCATGTCCTTTTTTGGTTTTTTCTTTTATACCGACTAAATCTTTTTCTATTTTCCATGTGATATTTATGAATGGTGTTTTATTTAAGTCAATTTTGATCTCTTTTCCTAGGCCTGAAGCAGCATTGTCAGCAACTGACTTGAGAAAAGTACCATTTTCGTTACCACCAACTGTGTACAGAGTTTCATTATTTGCTCCCATAGCTTTTCTAACTTGAAGATTGTTAAGTTCAGTTTCAGTAAAATCGAAAACCTTAATTTTATCAGATAAGCATATATTTATTGAAGCTAAAAAAATTATTAAAATTTTAAAAAAAAGTTTCATAAAAAATTTGTTAATACATTATTTTGACAAATTTTAAACATTCTAAAATCAATTTTTATATTTATTTAATTCTTATGAAGACAATATCAGTATTTATTTTATTAATTTATTGGTCAATAATGATTTTTGCACCTGTCCTATCTAAAGATATTAAGTTTAGTAGGGCAAAAACGAAAGGAGTAGAGTATTATGTGCAAAAAACGCGCAGTTAGTAGGTTGATCGACCACCACTAATATCAAAAACAGCCGCTGTAGAAAAAGTATTTTCCTCTGAAGAAAGCCAACATACTAAGGATGTGAATTCTTCAACTTCTAAAAATCTACCTCTTGGTACTTTAGACAGCATTCTTTGAACATGCTCTTTCGTCATTTGATCTAAAATTCTTGTTTTGGCACCTGCAGGAGTAACGGCGTTAACCGCAATATTTTTATCAGCCAGCTCTTTTCCTAGAGATTTTGTTAGTCCAATTACACCTGCTTTACCAACACTATAAGCACTCGCGTTTGCATTACCATCTTTGCCAGCTACAGAAGCCACATTAACAATCCGGCCATAATTATTTTTTATCATATTTGGAACTATTGCCCTACAACAATTGAAAGTCCCTAGTAAATTAATATCCACAACCTTTTTCCATTTTTCAATATCATATTCCCATAAAGTTGCTGTGGGGCCAGTTATTCCGGCGTTGTTTATTAAAATGTCAATTTTTGAATTTTTTACAATTTCCATAGTGCAATTTTCTACTTCTTGATAGTTTGAGACATCGATAGTATTTGAACTTAAATTTTGGTTATTCAATTTTTCCACAGCATTATTGATCATTTTTGTATCAATATCCCAAATTATTACTTTAGCACCTGATAGAAGAAATCGTTTTGCTATATCAAATCCAAATCCTTGTGCTCCTCCAGTAATGATTGCGGTTTTATCCTTAAAATCAAAATTAATTTTGTTCATATAATTATCTTTTAGATAATAAAGAATATATCAATGCTGTAATAAATGCCCCTATTATCCATGAAAAAGATTGCAAAAACATTAAATTAGAATTCCAAATAGTAGATGCTGAAAAAATAAAACCTATGAGTAAAGAATATACGCCTTTCACATGCCATCCACCTGAATAATAGTAAGATCCATCTCTTTCCAGAGAATAAATATCTTTATTTTGAAGTTTTCCTTTTTTTATTAAATAAAAATCAGCAACCATAATTCCAAAAAGTGGTCCAAAAAAAGCACCAAAAGTATCTATAAAGGACAATATCCCTATTTGACTTAAATAAGTAAGCCAGAAGACACCTACAACAAAACCTAATATTGCAATTATATAACTTGAGCTTCTTAATGTTAAAGAAGAAGGGGCAAAATTAATAAGCGTATATTGTGAGGGTATAAAATTAGCAATCAAGTTTGTTGAGGCTGAAGCAATTATTATAAATACTAAGGCTAAATTAGTTAAAAGAATATTGTCTAAAACTCCGATTATATCTGTTGGATTTGTTAATATCTTGGGTAAATTTTCTGTATTTTGTTTTATTAAAGTATCAATCCCTATTACAATAAACAAAGCTAAGAAGGAAAAAATTATCAAATTTAAGATTAAACTTAAGTTCCCTTTTTTTAATTCGCTTTCATTTTTAACATAACGTGTAAAGTCACCTAAAGTTAAAATTATAATTGAAAAGTAAGCAAATATAGTACCCATAACGCTAATTAAAGGAACAATGCTACTTTTATTAAAAAAACTCTCAATACTTAAGGAAACTAAAAAAGCCTTTGAATATAGTTTTACATCACTCAAAAAAATTGAGAAAAAGAATAAAAGAATTCCAAGATAAACAGTCAACGCTGAAAATTTTATTAATTTTTTATTAAAAGCCATTCCAGAACTGAATAAAAAAGTTTGAATAACTATAGTAAAAATAATCGATACCCAGTCGATAATATTCAGACCTAATAAGAAAAAAAGAAAAATTTCAGCATCTAAAATTGATGGTTCTATATTAAATATAAGAATTCTGATTAAATAACTAAAAGCTTTCGATAAAAAATATGTTTGAATTCCAAACATAAATACTCCAACTAAAAATCTTAACAGTCCAAAATATTTTGCACCATAAACTCCCAATGAAGATCTTAATAATACAACAAATGGTAATCCAAATTTTTGTGATGGGGCACTGATCAAATTGGAAAAAAAGTAGACTAAAATACTTCCTAAAATTGTTCCAAAGAATACAACGTAAGTATTAAGTCCGTAAACTAAATATAAAGAGGCGATTAATGAAAATCCAATTACACTTTGAATATTCACACCCCAGAAACAAAACAAATCTTTCCAATTCCAATTTTTATCATTAGGATTTACAGAGACTAAATCCCAATTAATAAGTGTTTTTTTTGATTTAAATTGACTCACTTAGACAATATAAGTCTTTAATTTTCTACTGTCCATACAAGAGAGTTGGTAACCAAAGTGCAATCTTGGGAAAAATAACAATCAAAATTAATCCTATTACCTGTAACACCATAAATTGCATCATTCCATAATAGATATCTTTTAAGTCCCACTCTGGCACAACACCTTTAAGAAAATATGCTGATAAAGCGACTGGAGGAGAGAGCCAGGCGGTTTGAAGATTTACAGCAACCAATATTGCAAACCAGGTTAAATTAAATCCTAATGCTTCAACTAATGGTAATATTATTGGGATAATAATCATAACAATTGGCACCCACTCTAATGGCCAACCAAGTAAAAAAATCATTACCATGATCATTGCCAAAATAAGATATTTATTCATCTCCAATCCTAGTAAAAATTCTGTTAATAATGTGGGAGTTCCTAATCTAGCAAAAACAGCACCGAAAAAATTTGAAGCTGCAACTAAAACCATAATTAGAGCAGTAATTTCTAAAGTTTTAACTAAAGCCTCTTGGAGTTTTGATAGTGTTAATTTTTTGTAAGCCAATGATAAAAGTAATGCTCCCATTGCTCCACAACCTGCAGCTTCTGTCGGAGTAGCAAAACCAAATAAAATACTTCCTAATGCGGCAAATACTAAAGCTGCGGGAGGAACTAATCCAAGAAAAAACTCTATCCAAACATCTTTCATGCTTGTGGCCCTCATATCCTCAGTTAATACAGGGCCTAACTTTGGATTAATCATACATCTAATTGTGGTATAGGCGGCATAAAGACTAGCAAGAAGAATTCCAGGTAAAATAGCTGCCGCAAATAAGTCTATAACTGGTATTTCCATTATTGGACCCATCACAACAAGCATAATACTTGGAGGGATTAAAATACCTAATGTACCACCAGCAGTAATTGTACCAGCTGCAAGTTTAACGTCATAACCCGATCTATTCATTGATTTTGCTGCCATTATTCCAAGTATAGTTACTGATGCTCCAACTATTCCTGTGGCTGCAGCAAAAATTACTGAAACAAATAAAACTGCATAATATAAAGAGCCTCTAACTTTAGACAACATCAATTGAAAAGCTGAAAATAATCTTTCCATTAAACCTGCTTGCTCCATCATAATTCCCATAAACACGAAGAGAGGAACAGCAGCGAGAGTTTGCTCTGTCATAACCATTGAAAATTGGAGTGTCATTAAGTAGAAAACCAATTTTCCAAAACCTAAATAACCAAATACAAATCCTAGAAATATTAAAGTAAATGAGATTGGAAATCCTACAAATATTGCAAAAAGCATTACACCAACCAGGATAAAACCTAATATGGCTGGATCTATTAATTCAGCAATCATTTTTTATTTTTTTTCCCCTGGCCATTCACCTTTTTTGGCTGCCCAATAACTTTTTAATAATTCTGAAAAACCTTGAACAAGTAGAAATATAATACCAATTAATAAACAAGATTTTATTGGCCACATAAAAGGCATCCATGTTGTATCCATACCTCTTTCACCTCTTCTAATAGACTCTTCGACAAATCCAATTGTCATATACAAAAAAACAATTAAGCCTGGAAAATAAAAAAGTATATATAACCAAAAATCTATAAGTCCCTGTGTTTTTGTTTTAAAATTTCTGTATAAAAAATCAGCCCTGATATGAACTCCTTTAGATAATGCGTAACCAGCCCCTAGCATAAACAATGCGCCATAAAGAAAACGACTTATATCATAGGCCCATATTGTAGGTGCTAAAAATAACTTTCTAGCTAGAACTTCGTAAGTCATAGCAAAAATTAAAGGCATTAATATCCAACAAACAATACTACCAATCCATTTACTAAAACGATCAATTTTTATTATAGAATTTGCCATCCATAGTGGCATATCTTCAGGCATTTTTTCTGAACCACCCAGCCTTGAAGCAATACCCTCATCTGTAAGATTTATTTTTGATGGCTCATTTTTCATAAATTTTTAGTAAAAAAAAATTAGAGCGGACTGTAAAGTCCGCTCTAATAAAATCAAGAATAATTACTGATTATTTTAATGTTGCTGCGTGAGCCATTCCTAGCTTCGCATTAGACATTTGAGCACCACTCCAGAAAGGAACAGCAACATCAGCAAAATCTTTCATTGAATTATAAACTTTTTTGAAAAAAGCATTTTTTTCAGCATTTTTATTCAATGTAGCTTTTGCTGCAGCCATATATTCTGTGAAGTAGTCAGAAGGTGTATCTTCTAATTTAACCCCATGTTTAGTTGTTAGCTCTTGTAAAGCTTTACCGTTTTCATAGATTCTGTAGCTTAAAGATTTTGCTAATGAAGCATTAGCAGCAACTTCGAGAGACTTCTTCTCGTGATCACTCATAGCTTTATAAGTTTTCCCAGTAATATAAAAGTCAGCATTTACTACTACTTGGTGTAAACCTTGTAGGTAGTAGTGCTTTAATACTTTTTGGAAACCAAATGTTAAATCTGGTTTTGGGCAACACCATTCAGCAGCATCGATAGTCCCTGCCTCTAAAGCTGGTAGAATATCACCACCACCCATAGCAACAGATGCTATACCAATGTCTTTATAAGTTTGTCCTGGAATTCCTGGAGGAGTTCTAAATTTATATTTTCTAAAGTCAGCCATATCTTTAATTGGTTTTGGAAACCATCCTAAAGCTTCTGGCCCAACTGGTTGTAACATAAATCCTTTGATGTCTCTTCCCATTTCTTTCCAAAGTTGATCGTATAATTCCTTACCACCACCATATTGAAACCATGATAGGAACGCTAAGTTGTCAATACCAACTCCACCACCAGCTACTGGTGAACCAAATAACATTGCAGCTGGGTGATCACCTGACCAATAGTGTGTCCATGCGAATCCACAATCAATTAATCCTTTATCAACTGCGTCTAAAGTTTCTTTAACTCCTACAACTGCGCCTGCAGGTAGAATTTCAAATTTTAACGATCCGCTTGTCAATTCTGTTACAGTATCAGTAAAGTCCTTTAACATTTTTACCTCATCTGCTTTAGTATTAAGGACAGTCTGACATTTTAGTGTTTTTGCAGCATTAGCATTGGATACAAATCCTAGTGCTAAAATCGTTGCAAATAACATTGAAATGATTTTTTTCATTATTTTCCCTTTAGTTAGTTAATTATAATGTGTTTATACAATCAGAAAAATAAAGCTGACACAAGTGACAATTGATATATATGGTATAAAGAACATTAAATAACAATTTTTAAAAAATTAATTCAACTAATGATGGAAAATTTTGATTTTATAATAATTGGAGCTGGTTCTGCAGGTTGTGTATTAGCTAACAGACTTTCAGAAAATCCTAAAAACAAAGTTTTACTTTTAGAGGCCGGAGGAAAAGATAATTATCCATGGATACATATTCCTGTTGGATATTATAAAACAATGCATAATCCAAAAGTTGACTGGTGTTTTCATACAGAAAAAGATGAAACAATGAATAATAGGTCAATAAGATATCCTAGAGGCAAAACATTAGGTGGAAGTTCATCAATTAATGGGCTTCTTTGGATAAGAGGTCAAAGCAATGATTATGACAATTGGCGACAACAGGGTAACAGTGGATGGGGTTGGGATGATGTTTTACCTTATTTTATCAAATCAGAAAATAATGAACTAGGCAAAAGTAAGTTTCATAATGATAGTGGGCCGATAATGGTTGCAAACAAAAAAATAAAATTAAAAATGCTTGAAGAATTTATAAATGCTGCCGAGGAAAAGGGTATACCCAAAGTTGATGATTTTAATACTGGAGATAATTTTGGTGTAGGATATTTTCAATTTACTACTAGTCATAGTAATAAAGGATTAAAACTGAGATGTAGCGCAGCAAAAGGCTATCTAAACCCCGTAAAAAAAAGACCAAATTTAAAAGTAACTACAAACGCTCACGTACAAAAAATAAATTTTGATGGAAAAAAAGCCGTTAGTGTAAGTTATTTTAATAAAAATAAATCTATCGAAGCTAAAGTAAATAAAGAAATAATTTTATCAGCAGGTTCTATTGGATCTCCACACTTATTACAAGTTTCTGGTATTGGAAATAGTGAAATACTTAAAAATTTTGGAATAAATATTATTAGTGATTTAAAAGGTGTTGGAAAAAATTTACAAGATCACTTAATGTTTAGACCAGTTTATAAAGTAAAAAATTTAGAGTCTTTAAATAAAAAAATAAATAGTTTTTTTGGAAACTTTCTTATTGGATTAGAATATATTTTTAATCAGAGTGGACCAATGACAATGGGAGCAAGCCAGGTATGTGGTTTTGCAAAAAGTGATGACTCAAGAGAAACACCAAATTTACAATTTCATGTGCAACCTATAAGTACAGATATTCTAGGAGCTACAAAGTTACATGATTTTCATGGTATTACTCCAACAGTAGCAAATATTAGACCTACTAGTAGAGGTGAGATAAAAATAGTGAGTAACAACATTAAAGACAATCCTAAAATAAAAATGAATTACTTGTCTACTGATGATGACAGATATGTTGCAGCTCAAGGACTAAAGCTAGTAAGAAAAATAATGTTAGAAACTAAAACTTTTAAAAAATATAAGCCAGAGGAATATAGGCCTGGAATACATATTAAAGATGACGAAGAATTAGTTAAAGCAGGGAGTGACTACTCACAGACTATTTTTCATCCAGTGGGAACTTGCAAAATGGGACAAGATGAAAATTCCGTAGTATGCGATAAATTAAAAGTATATGGCGTAGAAAATCTAAGAGTTGTTGATGCTTCAATAATGCCAAATATTACGTCAGGAAACACAAATGCACCAACCATAATGATCGCTGAGAAAGCTTCTGATATGATTTTGAATGATAATCTTTAATGACTGAACAAATAATCATATTCTCTCAAATTGTATTAATTGATTTAGTACTAGCAGGTGACAATGCAATTATTATCGGAATGATTGCGTCCCAATTTCCTGAAGATAAAAGAAAAAAAATTATTTTTTGGGGTATAACAGGCGCTATCATCTTAAGAATAATTTTAACTTTATTGACTGCCTATCTCTTGCAAATAACTGGTTTAAGACTAATTGGTGGAATATTACTACTATATATAGTTTATAAACTTTATGTGGATGTTATTAAGAATTTAAATGAGGAGAAAAAAGTTAAAGTTAAGGAGGCTAGTTTTTTAGGAGCTATTTGGACAATTCTCCTAGCTGATTTTACAATGAGTTTAGACAATGTTTTGGGCGTTGCTGGAGCTGCTGGTGATCATTACAAACTTTTAATTTTTGGTTTAGTTTTATCAATAATACTTATGGCTACAGCAGCTACTTTAATATCTGATTGGATTAAAAAATATAAATGGATAGCCTGGGCAGGTTTATTAGCTATTTTAATTGTTGCTATTGAGTTGATTTACACTGATATTAAAATATTAATTCTCTAATGTTTTTAAAAAAATATAATCTAAAAAATAAGACTGCTGTTGTTACTGGTGCAGGCAAAGGTATTGGTCGTGCTTGTGCAATAGCACTCGCTGAGGCGGGAGCAAATCTAATTATAATTAGTAGAACTAAAAAAGATCTTGATCAGGTTTCAAAAGTTATAAAAAAAATGAGAGTAAAATGTAAGTCTTATGTGTGTGATATTACAAATTATAATCAGATTAAAGAAATTATAAATAATGAAGTTAAAATTGATATTTTAATAAATAATGCAGGTAACAATATTCCTGAACACTTTACCAAAGTTAAAACTAAAAATATGGAATATTTAGTAAAAATTAATACTATTGCTACTTTTAATCTCGCTCAATTATGTGCACTTAAGATGATTAGATCAAATAATCGAAAAAAAATTGGTGGAGCAATTATTAATATGTCATCACAAATGGGTCATGTTGGCGGTCCAATTAGAAGTGTGTATAATATGACAAAGTTTGGTTTAGAGGGTCTGACCAAAGGTATGTCGATAGACCTTGCAAAATACAATATAAGAGTCAACACTGTATGTCCTACATTTGTTGTAACACCAATGACAAAAAAATTTTTAAAAAGTAAAAAGTTCAAGAAGGAAGTTTTGGGCAATATACCTCTTGGAAGATTTGCCGAGTTATCCGATGTAGCCTCTGCAGCTGTATTTTTAGCATCGGATGCAGCTTCTATGATTACAGGAACTTCATTATTGGTTGATGGTGGATGGACAGCAAAATAATTCTTAAAATAATATCTATCTTATTTATTATTTCGTTCTCAAACCTAAATGCCATTGAATTTGAGGGAAAATTTTTACAAGGTAATTATATAATTGGAAAAACAAATCCATCAGCAAAAATATATATTGATAAAAAGAAAGTAAGGGTAACTGAGGATGGATATTTTGTTTTTGGAATAGGAAGAGATAGAAAATTTGATGTTACTATAACTAAGATTTTTAATGATGAAAAAAAAACTTTTTTAAAAAAAGTAATAAAAAGAAAGTATAATATTCAAAGAATTGATGGTCTACCTGAGAATAAAGTAACCCCACCTGAATCAGTATATAAAAGAATTAAAGAAGAAAATAATAAAATTGGTAAAGCAAGATCTATAAATTCTGATTTATCTTTTTTTAAAGACAAATTTATCATGCCAGTAGAGGGTATAATCAGTGGAGTTTATGGTAGTCAAAGAATCTTAAATGGAAAACCAAGATGGCCACATTATGGAATAGATATTGCTGCAAAAAAAGGGACCTTAGTTAAATCATCTGGGTCCGGAAATGTGACGATGGCAGAAGATGATCTTTACTATACAGGCGGAACTATTATCATGGATCACGGTCACGGGATTTCTACAATTTATTCTCATTTAGAAAATGTTTTAGTTTCTGTTGGAGATAATGTTAATCAAGGAGATATCATTGGTACCGTTGGATCAACTGGTAGATCGACTGGTCCTCACCTAGATTTTAGAATAAATTGGTTTCAAGTAAGAATTGATCCTATGTCGATATTAGAAAAAAAATGAGATTAAAATTTAATAAAGAAATTGAATTTTTTTTTAAAAAATATCTTTTACCTAAATCTTTTTTACTAAAAAAAAGAATTGAAAGATCAATTAAAAACGCTGATGAGAATGAAATCAAATTAATAAAAGATTTAATTAAACCTGGAACTGATAGTATTGATGTTGGTGTATATAGAGGAGTTTATTCTTATGAAATGTCGAAATACTCTAAAACTGTACACTCATTTGAACCAAACCCAGTTATCTTTGATGATATCGATAAAAATTTAAAAAAAATAATTAAAAATATGGTTTTATATAACTTTGCTTTAAGCAATGAAAACAAAACTTTTATATTAAGAGTTCCAATTAGGAATAATAAGATTAATAAAAAAAATTATGAGGAATATTATGAAATGGGTAGAGCTACAATTCACGAAAAAAATATTATGAATAATTGTGAAAATTTTAAAATTAATTCAAAAAAAATTGATGATTTAAACTTAAATAATGAAATATCATTTATAAAAATTGATGTTGAGGGTCATGAGTTAGAAGTTATAGATGGTGCAAAAAAAACTATTGAGAAAAATAAGCCTAAACTTTTAGTTGAAATTGAGGAAAAACATACTCAAAAGAAAGTTTCAGACTCAATTAAATATATTAACTCATTAGGATATAATTCATTTTTTCTCGAAAATGATATGCTAAAAGACACTTCAAAAATAGAAGATTATGATTTAAACAATAATTATATTTTCATACCTAAAAAAAATTTATGAAACAAACTATATTGGAAAAAAATGTTAATCGGATTGTCGAAGCTTTTTTAAAAAATAAAGTTGTTGCACCGTTACCTAATAGATTTACTAAAAAACTCTCAGAAGCTGAAAAATTTAAAAAACTATGTGAAAATAAAATAAATGAGCCTATTGTTGGATATAAAGCTGGAGGGACTGCCATACCAGTTTTAAAAAAATTGAAAGAAAAAAAACCTTTTTATGCGTCGATTTTTGATAGAAATTTAATTAAAAGTGGAAAAAAAGTTAAGATTAATAAATATACTTTAGGAATTGAGTTAGAAGTTTGTTATTTAATTAAAAAATCTTTTTTCAAATCAAAAAAATTAATTTCACATTATAATATTTCAAAATTTATATCGCATATGGCTCCGTGTATCGAGGTAGTTGGATATCGTCAAAGAAAAAAAGGAATATCTTCTTTGGGAGATTTATGTAGTGACTTTGGTGCTAATATAAAATTCTTAGTTGGATCGAAAAAAAAATTTAAAAAAATTAATATTGGAAACCTAAAAACTAGTATATCAAATAAAAAAATAAACTACATTGTTAAAGGAAATACAAATACTGTTTACATCAATCCTTTAAATTCACTAAAGTTTGTTCTTAACAATTTAAAAAGGGATAAAATAAATTTAAATAAAGATTTTTGGGTATTTACAGGTTCTACTGTGGGTGTAGCTCAGATTAAAAGAAAAGGTTCTTATCTTGGTAAAATAGAAGAGTTAGGAACTGTCAAGGTTATTATTACTTAATTTATTTATTCTTGTCACTGAGATTTTCAGTCGATGCGTTTTCTTGGTTATTTAATTCTTGTTCATTAATTTCGTCTCCATAAAATTTTTCTATTAATTCTTGCTCTTTTTTCCTTTGTTCTTCATCAAATTTTTCTTCCCATTCTTTTATTCTTCTGTTTTCTTCTCTTATTCTTTCTTCCTCTTCGATTTTTTGTTTTAGAGCTATCTCTTTTTCTTCTTCAATTCTTTTTCTATTTTCCTCCTCTTGTCTATTTTGTTCCTCGCGTTCTCTTTGTTCCTTTTCTTTTGCTAGTTTGTCTCTTTCAGCTTCCTTGATTTTTTCTTCTTTTAATTTTAACTCATCCTCTTTAGCTTTTTGCTCTGCTTGCTCTTTAAGTAGTTGTTTCTGGATTTCTTGTTGTCTATCAATTTCTAACTGTCTTAATCTATTTTCAGTTTCCCTTAGTTTTTCTTCTTCGTATTTTAATTTTCTAGCTGCTTCTCTAATTTTTTGCTCTTCATCTAATCTTTTCTTTCTTTCTATTTCCTTTATTCTATTGTTTTCTTGTCTTTCTAGCTCTTTTTCTTCCCTTAATTTTTGTTTTTGTAATTCCTTTGCCTTTATAGCTTCCTCTTTTATTTTAATTTTTTCTTCTCTAATTCTTT
The DNA here is from genome assembly GCA_902616645.1 of uncultured Pelagibacteraceae bacterium. GTDB lineage: Bacteria > Pseudomonadota > Alphaproteobacteria > Pelagibacterales > Pelagibacteraceae > Pelagibacter. The sequence goes on along the minus strand of CACMTO010000001.1, from coordinate 13,848 downwards.
GTCTTTCTTGAATTTTCATTCGAAGTTCTTCCTCTTTTAATCTTCTTGCATCTTCCCTTAATTTTTTTGCTTCCTCATCTTTAATCTTTTGCTGTTCAATTTTAATTCTTTTTGCCTCAATTTTTTTTCTTTTATCCTCATTTTTTCTAACTTGCTTTTCATTATCTATAAGTAATTTTTTTTGAGCTAATATTTGACGTTTTTCCTCTTTAATTTTATTTATTCTTTCTTTTTGTTCTTGTTTTTTTTGTCTTTGGGCCTCTTTTTTTTCATCCAATTTTCTTTTTTTCTCTAATTTTTTTCTTTCATTTTCTCTTTCTTTTTTTACATTATCATAGAATTTTCCAATCTTATTTTTCGCTGTTTGAATAACTTTTGAAGTATCAAAATTTAAATTGCTTAGTTTAAAATTTTTAGGAATTAGTTTTTTTATTTTTGTCTTAGCCACTTTTTTAGATTTTTTATCAATAATAGGGCTCATAATTAAAATTACCAACTTTTAAATATTTAAAAATAAGGGAAGTGTTTAAATTGAGTTTTAGAATTTCTTTTTCATCAAAATATTCAAATTACGTAACTAAAATTCTGAATTCAATTTTTACGTGTAGACAATTAGTCTGTGAGTTTCTTGAAGTTAAAAATTTAAATTATCAAGAATCATATATTAAACCCCTGGATTATTTATGATTAGATTTATCTTTTTAATAGCAATACAAATTATGCTCTCAAATTGTTCTATCCCTGGATCCGCATTCTTAGGACCGTCTTTAACTGCTATTAAAACAGGTAGTATATCTCAAACATCTTTGGCTTATTCTGGAAATAAATTAGTAAATAAGATTACAAAAGAATTTGAATATCAATTATCTGAAAAAAATTCTAACAAAAATAATAATATTATTTATAATGATCCTGTTATTTTAAACACCTACGTTGTTTCTAAAATTGAGATATCCGATGTAATAGAGCCCGAACCTCTTCCATAAAATTAAATTTTTTTCAATTATTACGCGTTTTGTTAATTTAATAGAATCGGTTAAAAGATATATAGGGTGGTAGAGGGAGACTGAAGCCACCCCACTCTCTTTTAACTATGGACTTCCTAATCATAAAATTAAAAATATTAAATGGCTGACAGGAAATTGAGATCTGTTGCAAAAACATTTTCTTGGAGACTTTTAATATTTATATATTGGATGATATTTGGATATATTTTTACAGGCTCTTTTAAGGTTGCGGGAATTTTAGGGTTAGGATCAATAATCCCACTTTTTTTTTATTATTTTCATGAAAGAATTTGGAATAAAATAAAATGGGGTACAAATAATCAATCTTAGACTTAATTAATTGATAGATACTCTAAAAATGATCTAATAGATACAACTATTAAAAAAATTCCAAAAATCTTACTCAATAACTTTTTATCAATTCTATATACAGCTTTTGCCCCAAGTCTTGCCATTATCATTGTTACTGGAACGAATACAATAAAACCAAGTAGATTTATATAACCAATGCTAAATGGTGTATTAACGTTATTAATAATTTTTCCACCTGATATCATTGTTATTGTGCCAGTTAATGCAATTAAAAACCCTACAGCTGCAGCGGTGCCAATAGATTTTCGTATATCGTAACCAAAAGTTCTCATAAAAGGTACCATGAGTGATCCTCCCCCTATACCTAATGGTATAGAAATAAATCCAATTAATACTCCAGATATATTCTTGACTAAATTTGATATTTTCTTTGGATTATCTACAAGCTTCTCTCTTAAAAAAATAAAAAAAAGACCAACCATAAAAGCAAAAATTGCAAAAAATAATACAAGTGCAGGAGTTTTCAAACTAACTGCCAGAAAAGTTCCAGCAATGACACCTAATAAAATGAAAATTCCAAAAGATCTGACCATTTTAAAATCAACTGCATCATATTCCATATGAGTTTTTGTAGATATTATAGATGTAGGTATTATTATTGCTAAAGAAGTGCCTACTGATAGATGCATTCTAGTAACAATATCAAAATCAAGAACTGTAAAAGCATAATATAAAGCGGGAACCATAATTATACCTCCGCCAACACCAAGTAAGCCTGCCATAAATCCAGCTACAGCCGCAGCAATACCCAAAACAACTAAAAGATTTATTAATTCACTGAAATTTAAGATTTCCATAATCAGCTAATTTGATTAGCCTTTTCATTATTTTGAACAATAGTCATAATATGTTTTGCTTTTTGAAAATCAGAGTCTCTTGCCATCATATTATCACTTAGATACCTTTTCCATTCTTTAGATCCAACCTGGCCATGATATAGTCCAACAGTATGTCTCATTATGTGATTAACTTTGGTGCCTGCTTTAACTTCTTTATCTAAATATTCTAAAAGTTTTTGAACAACTTGTTCTCTTGTAGGACTATTATTTACATTAAAAATTTCTTTTTCGATTTCCACAAGAGAATATGGATTTTGATAAATAGATCTACCAATCATTACACCATCACAATGATTTAAGTGATTTTTTATTTCATTCACTTTTGTTATACCACCATTAATTATAATTTCTAAACCGGGATTTTCTTTTTTGATTTTGTAAACCATGTTGTAATTCAACTTTGGAATATTCAAATTTTGTTTTGGGGATAATCCACTTAACATTGCTTTTCTAGCATGCAAAATAAAAGTATTCGCTCCTGCATCTTTCATCTGTCTAATAAAATCATTCAGATAATCAAAATCTTCTACATCGTCAAAACCAATACGAGTTTTGGCAGTTACTGGAATTTTACAAGCACTTACCATTGAGTGTATACACTCAGCAACTAATTCAGGTTCCTTCATTAAGCATGCGCCAAATTTATTTTTTTGAACTTTTTTACTTGGACATCCAAGGTTGATATTTATCTCGTCATAACCCATGTCCTCCCCTATTTTAGAAACTTCTGCTAACTCATCTTTATTGGAACCGCCGACCTGTAATGCAAGAGGTTTTTCTTCAGTACTGTAAGATAAAATTTTTTTCCTATCACCGTGGATTGCTGATTTCGTAGCAACCATTTCGGTATAAAGCATTACATTTTTGCTCATCAGTCTTAAAAAGAAACGATCATGTCTGTCAGTGCAATCCATCATTGGAGCAACTGATATTTTTCTATTTATTTCTTTTTTAGTATCCAAGATCTTTACCCATTATTTTATCAGGTAACCATGTAACAATCTCAGGAAAGATACATAAAATTACTATAGCTAAAGCCATAATTATCATAAATGGAATAGATCCTTTTAGAATTTCTGACAAACTTACGTCTGGGGTAATTCCTTTTATAATATAAAGATTTAATCCAACTGGTGGTGTAATCAAACCAATCTCCATATTAATTGTAAATACAATTGCAAACCAGTATGGGTCAAAACCTAAGGTCGTAATAACTGGTAATAATATAGCTGAGGTCATTACAATAACTGCAACTGGAGGTAAAAAGAAACCAGCTATTAAAAGGAATATATTAATGAGAATAAATACGACCCACTTGTTTGAACTTAGTTCAACCATGCTTTGCGCCAAAGATTGAGTTACATAAAGTTGTGAAAGGGTGAAAGCAAAAAGATAAGATGCAGCAATGATAAACATTATCATCACACTTTCTTTCATTGAAACTTTTACTATATTCCAAATCTTTTTTGGCTGATAAATTTTATATACAACAGCAATTAATACAAAAACTAAGAACGCTCCAACTCCAGATGCTTCTGAAGGTGTTGCAACTCCTCCATAAAGTACATACAAAACTCCAGCAATAATTGCCAAGAAAGGGAGGATTCTCGGCAGTACTTCAATTTTTTCTTTTAGCGTTGGTCTTACTCTATTTCTTAAAGCTTTTGCTGCATCTTTATCTATGAAATAACTATGTATAAGAGCCCAAATTGCAAACATACCTGCCAACATGAATCCAGGTACTAGACCACATAAAAATAATCTACCAATTGACGTACCTGTTGCAATTCCATAAACAATTAAAACAATACTAGGAGGGATTAAAACTCCTAAGGTTCCGCCTGCTGCTATAGTTCCTGTTGCAATTTGGTCAGAATATCCCCTCTTTCTCATCTCTGGTATTCCCATCGTTCCAATTGCGGCACAAGTTGCAGGACTTGATCCACTCAAAGCGGCAAAAATTGAACATGCTCCAATATTAGAAATTACTAATCCTCCTGGCACTCTCCAAAGCCACCTATCTAATCCTGTATATAAATCTTTACCTGCAGGAGAATTAGCAACAGCCATTCCCATTAAAATAAACATTGGTATTGATAGTAAAACAAATGAGTTTAAACCTGCAAAAAATGTTTCAGCAAAAACATCAAGCATTTGAAAACCCTCAAAGGTAACTAACAGTGCTATAGAAACAAAACTTAAACCAAAAGCGATTGGAATTCCTGAGAAAAGAACCAATAAAGTAAAAACTGCAACTATTAAAGCTATAATCAATGGATCCATTTAATTATAATCCTCTTCATCAGTTAGTTTTATAATTTCTGCAATGTATTGTAATATCATTAATAAAGCCCCTAACATCATCGATGAATATGGTATCCATAGTGGAGGATCCCAGACAGTTCCTGTTGAGTAATTTTTGGTAAACGCTTCTTCAAACATTAAGAATCCAAAATAAAATAGAATAAGAAAAAATAACAAACTTACAGAGGATGTAAAAATTTTTAATCTAATTATATTTTTTTTTGATAAAAAATCGTAAATCCATTCCATACTAACGTGAGCTTTTTCACTTAGAACATATACGCTACCTATAAAAGTTGATGCGACTAATAACATAGTAACAAGTTCTGTTTGCCATGTGATTGCTCTTTGAAAAAAATATCTTTCAAAAACAAGTTCAACGATTACTAAGATTGACAAGAGTAGTGCCAGCACAGCGAAAGCACCACAAGCTTTAGCCATTAGATCACAAAATTGAAGATATTTCTTTTTCATAAAAAAAACCCCTATTTAATAAGAATAAATAGGGGTTCTTTATATATTATTTTATTTAACTGCTAAAGCCATTTCCATCAGCTTATCGCCACCTGGAACTTTATCAGCAAATGCTTTATGAGAAGATTTTTTCGCAATCTCTACCCATGCAGCGTGGTCTTTTGCGTCCATGTATACTAATTTTACACCAGCAGCTTTATAAGCATCTTCAAACTTTTTATCTAAGTTTTCTACTTGCGCTGTCATGTATTTCTCAGCAACTTTACCAGCTTTCATTAAAGCTTTTTGTTGCTTAGAATTCAAAGCATCAAAAGATTTTTTAGACATTAGAATTGGCTCATACATAAACCATAAACCAAATTTTCCTGGAGGAGTTGCACATGAAACTTGTTCGTAAATTTTGTAACTTACAAAACTTCCTGAACTAGTATTAGCACCTGTTAATACACCGGTTTGTAAACCTGTGTAAATTTCAGATGATGGCATACTTTGTATACCTGCGCCTGCTGCTTCTAACATTTGGTTAAATGCTTTTCCAGCAGCTCTCATAACTTGACCTTTTGCGTCGCTAGGATTTTTAATACATTTTGTTTTTGAAGCAAAACCACCACCTAACCATGCATCAGATAAAACTACAACACCAGCATCATTAATGATTTTTTTAATTTCAGTCATCATTGGACCTTTGTTAAATCTTAATGCGTGGTCATGATTTTTTACTGTCCCAGGCATTAGAGTTGCGTCAAATTCTGGATGGAACTTTGATGCATAAGCTAATGGGAATGCAGAAATATCTAATTGACCAGTGGTCATTGGTTTCCATTGTTCTTTAGGTTTGTAAAGTGATTTAGCTGGATAAATTCTTATATCTATTCCAACATTTGCTTTTTTAACCTCGTCAGCGATAATTTGAACCATCTCGTGACGTGGGTCGAATGATCCATCAGCTCTTGGAGTTCCTGGCCATTGGTGACTAGCTTTTAATGTTACAGCATAAGCAGAGCCAATAGTTGTGAAAACAAAAACTAATGAAGTTAAGTATAATGATATTTTTTTTAACATTATTATTTACCTCTATTGTTATTTTTAATAATTCAATTAAAGTGAACTTATTAATAAGAGTCAAGCCGACAAAAATAACTTTATTGAAGTATTTATTATGGATGGACCTTTAAAAAACCTTCTAGTTGTTGATTTAACAAGAGTATTGGTGGGTCCTTACTGTACTATGATATTGTCTGACCTAGGGGCAAGAGTAATAAAGATTGAAGCACCAGAAATTGGGGACGACTCTAGAAAATTTGGTCCATTTATTAAAGATTACTCAGCGTATTTTATGTCCTTAAATAGAGGTAAAGAAAGTATTGCACTAAATTTAAAAAAAGATGAGGATAAAAAAATTTTTGATAAGATTTTGTCTAAAGCAGACATCTTAGTTGAAAATTTTAAACCAGGTACTCTCGAAAAATGGGGTTATGGATGGAATGAAGTTAGTAAGAAGTATCCTAAATTAATTTATGCATCTGCATCTGGATTTGGCCAGACTGGTCCATTAAAAGAGCTACCAGCATATGACATGGTAGTCCAAGGAATGGGTGGGTTGATGAGTGTGACTGGTCAACCAAACTCTGAGCCAACAAGAGTAGGGACATCAATAGGAGATATAACTGCAGGTTTATTTACTGCTATTGGAGTTAACGCAGCTCTGTATGACAGACAAAAAACAGGTAAAGGAATGTACATAGATGTTTCAATGTTAGATTGTCAAATAGCAATTTTAGAAAATGCTATAGCAAGATATTTGGCAAAAAATGAAATACCAAAACCTATGGGATCTCGTCATCCTTCAATAGCTCCATTTGAAGCTTTCAAAACCTCTGATAGTTATATCATTATAGCTGCAGGCAATAATAAATTATTTGAAAAACTATGTAATATTTTAGAAATATCAGAAGTAAGTAGTGATCCAAAATTTTCTGATAATTCATCAAGAGCAAATAACATAGATGAACTTAAAATAATTTTGGAAAAAAAATTAATTTTAAAGAAAACTTTTGAATGGGTCAAAATTATGGAAAAAGAAAAACTTCCTTGTGGACCAATTTTCAATATAAAGGAAGCTGTTGAAAATCCACAGGTAAATGCAAGAAATATGATTGTGAGTGCATACCATAAAGTAATTGGAGATTTTAAACTTGCAGGAAATCCAATTAAAATGTCAACTTATAAAGATGAAGAGTCTCGAGGTGATATACCTGATTTAGACGAACACAGAGAAAAAATTCTTAAAGAGTTTAGTTAATTATTATCCTCTTTTTCTTCGACGCTTGGTTCTGATATCTTATCTTCAGCTTCTGAAACCTGATCAAGAGAAATATCCTCTTCTGACTCGATTGTTTCAGTCTCTGATGTATCTACGTCTGGTTGAGAAGTTTGTGAGAGCTCAGCAAGGTCATCTTTGGAAACTTGAATTTTCTCTGGTGCTTTTCTTGCTCTTTTTGATGGTAATATTGGAACACCACTTTTTGAAATTTCTCCTCTATACAAACTTTCAAAATCATCACCAACTTCCTCATCATCTTCAATTCCATCATCAACTTGTTCGACATGTTTCCTTAATTTATAAATAGCACTCTCCGTTAAATCTTGAACTTTGATGTTTTCTTCAGCTATTTCTCTTAAAGCAATAACTGTATTTTTATCGTTATCTTTATCTATACTTGGCTCTATTCCAGAATTTAATTGAGTAGCTCTTTCTTTAGCAACAAGTACTAACTCATAGGGACTTTCAACTTTATCTATACAATCTTCCACAGTTATTCTAGCCATGCGGAGTATCTACACATCGAATATTTAAAAATCAAGAAAATATTTAGATATATTTTGGATTAAGCTTATTTCTTACCAAAAATAGAAGGGATAAAGATATTAAAATATAAACTAAGGATATAAATGCAATTTGCTCAATAGAAAAACCATTATCTATTAATAAGCCGAATAACGCTGTTCCAAAAGCTGTAGAAAAAACCATCAGGGCTGTGGTTAAGGCTTTTATAGAACCTATGTATTTCACACCATAAATTTCCGCCCAAGTTGATGATCCAAGAACGTTCGCTAATCCATTAGATATACCTATTAAGCCTAAAAATAAGTAGGCAGATATTGAAATGTTTAAGTAAAATAAAACAAGCATTGAAATCAATAATGGGATATTCATAAAAAAAAGTAATTTTCTACTTGTAAATTTGTCAACTAAAAAACCAGAGCCTAGCAAAGTTAAAACTGATAAAACAGAATAAGCCATAAATGATTGTGCTATTACAAATTCACCCCATCCTTTTGATTCTGTTATGTATGATTGATAAACAAAAACACCAGTTGCAATCCACGGCATAGCAAGCATATTTAAACAAATAACATAGAATCTATAATCTTTTAAAACTTCATTCCTGGTCCAGTACTTAATTTTTTTTTCTTCAAATTTATTTTCATTGACTTCTTCTCTTGAATCAAAATTTAAATTTTTTATTAATGTGTAAGATACAAAAGGTAAAAAAATTACAATTAATAAAGAAATAAATAACCATATATTTTGCCAGGCTGTAATCGATAAAAGATAAACAATTAGTATAGGTAAAATAAACTCAGCCGTAGATAAACCGAACCAACTAGCACTTAAAGCTTTACCTCTAGATCTAGTAAAATATCTTGAAATGGTTGTGGTTGCAGTATGGGACATTAATCCTTGGCCGGAAAACCTCATTAAAAACACTGCTATAAATAGAAAAAATATTGTTGATATTTTTGAGAAGAAAAAACATGAAAAAGCTAAAAGTAAACTAACATAAAATGCAAATTTAAAAATATTTATATCATCTATTTTTTTTCCAACCCAAATTAATAAAAAACTACTTAATAATGTTGCTGAAGCATATATTGAGCCAAATTGTCCATGAGTGATAGAAAGTGTTTCTCTTATACTTGAATTAAATAAACCAAGAAAAAAACTCTGTCCAAAACTTGAAAAAAATGTAAAAATAAATCCAAATATAATTACTTTTAAACTTAAACTTTTAAACATATTTGAAAATTATGAGTTGTAATGTTGCTTTCATAGGTCTTGGTGTCATGGGTTATCCAATGGCTGGTTATATATCAAAAGGTGGTCACAATGTAACTGTTTTTAACAGAACAAAATCGAAAGCAGAAAAATGGATAAAAGAATACAAAGGTAAAATGGCAGAAACTCCAGCAGATGCTGCAAATGATGCAGAATATATTTTTACCTGTGTTGGAAATGACAATGACTTAAGAGAAGTAACATTTGGTGAAAAAGGTGTATTTAAAACAATTAAAAAAGGTTCAGTCTATATAGATAACACTACAGCATCAGCAACGATTGCTAGAGAAATTTATGAATATGCAAAAAAAAATGGATTCGGTGCATTAGATGCTCCTGTATCGGGTGGCCAAGCTGGTGCAGAGAATGGCGCATTAACAGTTATGATCGGTGGTGATCAAGCTGACTTTGATAAAGCTAAAGATAAAATTGATTGCTACAGCAAAAAAATGAAATTACTTGGTAAAGCTGGTTGTGGACAATTGGCTAAGATGGTTAATCAAATTTGTATAGCTGGATTAGTTCAAGGACTATCAGAAGGAATTAATTTTGGAATGAAAGCAGGACTTAACATGGAAGATGTTATCGAAGTTATTTCAAAAGGGGCTGCTCAATCTTGGCAAATGGAAAATAGATACAAAACAATGATTGATGATAAATTTGATTTTGGGTTTGCAGTTGATTGGATGAGAAAAGATTTAAAAATTGCAATGGATGAAGCTAAAAACAATGGTTCATTGTTACCTGTAACAGAACTTGTGGATAAATTTTATGGAGAAGTTCAAGGTTTGGGTGGAAATCGTTGGGATACTTCAAGCTTAATAAAAAGATTTAGGAAGTAAGGTATGCAACCAGCATACTATGAAAACCTAGAGGAAATTCAAAATAAATATTGGTCTATGCTAGATGATGCGGTTACCAATAGAAGTTCACCTTTTAGAATACCTGTCTTTATCTGTTCTCATCAAGATGAAGTAGATGGTAGAATTGTGGTTTTACGTAAATCAGATAGAACTAATAATCTATTACAGTTTCATACTGATTTAAGATCACCAAAAGTAGATATTCTTCAAAAGAATAATAATGCGTCTTTAGTTTTCTACGACAAAGATGAAAAGATACAATTAAGAGTAAAAGTAGAATGTGAAATTAATAATCAAAATTCTACAACAGAAGAATCTTGGAAAAAAACTCAACATATAAGTAGACGTTGTTATTTAACTGATAGCCCTCCAGGGACTGCATCAGAAAATCCAACATCTGGCATGATATCTAAGCTAGAGAATTTTGATTACACAATGGAACAAAGTGAAGAAGGTTTTAAAAACTTTACTGTTATTAAATGTAAAATTAAATCTATTGAGTGGCTATATCTTGCTGCAAAAGGACATCGTAGAGCAAAGTTTGATTTAGAAACTAATAAAAATGCTTGGTTAGTTCCTTAATTTTTAATTTTTCTTATTAATAAGCTTGTCATGGCTTTTTTATTACAAAACTTATAATCATTATCTGCTAATTTTTTACCATTAGTGGCATCAAACATTTTCCAATTGTATTTAACACAACTTGTTGGTTTTTTACCTAAACTAAGTATTTTTAATTCTACTGTTCTGGATCTTCCACTATCTGTTACAGAAAATGATCTTGTTTCACCCTTTTTCCAAAATCCCAAAGGAAATTTACATCCGTTTTTAATATACTTAGTTCCTGATCTTCTTTGGTCATATACTCTTCCCATACACTGACCATCATTAGTAACTGTAAATAATTGTGTTTTTCTAATTCTACCTTCTCTATTTTTTTGAGTTCTTTTATAAACTTTAATGATTTCTTTTGTAAAAGGATTTTTCCAATCTTGAGGGCCTATAATTTTTTTTCTTTTTTTCTCGCCAAAAATCAGGTCTGCTTGTGTAAATTTTATTTCTGTATCGCTTCTAATCTTTCCACCTGTAAATAATTCTAATGGAATAAATCTTTCGTTAGCTACAGTTATATTTGGTAAAGAAACAAATAAAGCCAAAAGTAATATTTTCTTCATAATTTAAAATACTGATTTAGAATATTTTTTCCAGTTGTCTTGATAGTGTTTTGTATTTTCCCAAACTGCTTTTTTTTCCTCTTCAGTAACTTCTCTTACAACTTTACCTGGCGAACCAATTACCAAAGAATTATCCGGTATTTCCTTATTCTCAGTAATTAAAGCTTTAGCGCCAATAATACAGTTTTTTCCAATCTTAGCATTATTAAGAATCACCGCTCCAATTCCAATCAAGCTATTGTCCCCTATCGTACAGCCATGCAGCATAACTAAGTGTCCAACTGTTACATCTTTACCAACTTTTAAAGGGCAACCTGGATCTGTATGTAAGACACATCCATCTTGAACGTTTGATCCCTCACCAATGTAAATATTTTCAATATCTCCTCTTAAAGTTGCATTAAACCAAATGCTGGAGTTCTTTTCTAAAGTTACATCACCTATCACAACTGCATTAGGTGCTACCCAATTTTCGCCAGAGTTTTTTGGTTTTTTATCTTTTAAATCGTAAAACATAATTTATATATTATTACATTATGCCAATACAAACTCCAATATGTGATTTCGGCCAAAAGGCTCACGACTTTCAACTTAAATCAACAGAAAATAAAATAATTTCTCTAAATGATATAAAAGGTGAGAAGGGAACATTGATTATGTTCATATGCAATCACTGTCCATATGTAAAAGCAGTTACAAAAGACATTGTTGAAGATTGTAAAAAATTAAAAAATTTAGGTATTAACTCAGTAGCTATATGTGCAAATGATGCTGAGAACTATCCTGAAGACTCATTTGAAAACATGATTATTTTTGCAAAAAGACATCAATTCAGCTTTCCATATCTTAGTGATGAGTCACAAAAAATCGCAAAAACTTATAATGCTGTTTGTACTCCTGATTTTTTTGGCTATAACGACCATCTAGAGCTACAATATAGAGGTAGGTTAAGAGAACTTAAAAATTTAATTCCTGTAAGAGATGGTGAAAGTGACTTGCTAAAAGCAATGAAACAGATTGCTGAAACTGGTAAAGGCCCTAAAAATCAAGTCCCAAGTGCCGGCTGTGGTATTAAGTGGAAGAATAATTAATGTACCTGATTGTAACTAGATCTTTTCCACCAGAACTTGGTGGTATGCAAAATTTAATGTGGGGTTTCACTCAGGAATTATCAAAAAATTTTATGGTTAAAGTCTTTGCGGATTACCAGGAAAACCATAAAGAGTTCGACAATAAAATGAATTTTTCTATCGAGCGAGTGGGTGGAATAAAATTTTTAAGAAAAATAAGAAAAGCTCAATTGGTTAACGAATTTTTGAGAGAAAACAAAGTAAAAGGAATTATTGCTGATCATTGGAAAAGTCTGGAATTAATAAAAACTAATAAAAAAAGATATTGCTTAATTCATGGAAAAGAAATTATGCATTCCAAAGGAAGTTCAACAAATAAAAGAATATTAAAAATTTTAAATGATGTTGAGAAAGTAATATCAAATTCTGAGTATACAAAAAAATTAGCAGTTGAAAGAGGTGTTAATCACGAGAAAATTGTTGTTATTAATCCTGGAGTAAGTCCTTTAGAAGAATCAAATAAAGTTTCTCTTGATAAAGTAGAAAACCTTCTAAAATTAAAAAATCCTAGACTTATTACAGTTTCCAGATTTGACAAAAGAAAAAATCATGAAAAAGTAATAATGGCTTTAAGAAATTTAAAACAACTATTTCCCGATATAGTTTATATATGCATAGGCTATGGTGACGAGGAAAAAAATTTAAAAAGATTAGTTCATGAACTAAAGTTAAGTTCTCAAGTAATGTTTTTTAAAGATATATCTAATGATTTAAAAAATGCTTTATTGGCTAAGTCAAATATTTTTGTAATGCCATCAATTATTCATGGTTCTTCTGTCGAAGGTTTTGGAATAGCATATATTGAGGCTGCTCAGTATGGTATTCCCTCTTTAGGTGGCAAAGATGGGGGTGCATCAGATGCAATCATTGATCAAAAAACTGGATTAATATGTGATGGAAATGATCTCGATGCCATCTATTCATCTTTAAAATTAATGATAGAAAATAAAAAATATTTAGAATTTGGAAAAAACGCTAAAGAATTTTCTGCTAAATTTAATTGGTATCGTACAATAGAACAATATAAAAAATTTTTATAAAAAATTTACTAATCTTTCAAAAACTTTTTTTGCACTCAAGTTATTTAAATCATTTACCTCAATAACTTTAAAGTTATCTCTCTCAATACTAACTTTATAGGCAGATGTGTGCTTACCAAACAACGTAAGGCCCTTAGTTTTTGTGTGAGCAGTTATATGTGCTGGACCAGTGTCATTAGCAACAACAAAAGAACTACCCTTTATTAAAGATGTAAGTTGAGATATATCAAGCGCTTTTCCATCATCTAATAACGTTAATGCATTAATATTTTTTGCATCATTAATTTCGGATGGACCGGGAGCAATTACAACTTTATATTCGCTACCATATTTTTCTAAAATTAATTCAATAAGATTATTGTAATAAGGCCATTTTTTTATTTGTAGATGTGGTGAACAAAAAGGAAATAATAGAATATATTTATCAAGCTTATAAAAGTTTATAATTTTACTGATATTTGTAGAAGCCCAACTAAAATCTGGCTTTAAAGTATTCGTAGTATTTAAGCCACAATCTTTTAATT